>CADDZM010000546.1 GCA_902812345.1 Chloroflexota bacterium
GTCTGCGTATTCGCCGCTATTAAAGATTTTGTCGGGCAAGCCGCCGGTCCGGCTGGCGATAACGGGCAGGCGGTGGGCCAGGGCTTCGAGCGTTACCAGCGAACTACCCTCGTACAGGGTCGGGTGAACGAAAAGGTCAGCCATTTCGTAAAGGGCGTGCAGGGTCGGGGTGTCTACCGGGCCGAGCCAGCTTACCCGTTCTGAAAGACCAGGCCGGGCGGTTTCCTGCAAAAGTTTCTCGGCCTGGCTGCCGCCGCCGGCCACCAGCCAGCGCCAGCCCGGTTGCAATTCGGCCAATTTATCCTGTATTTGCCCCAGGGCTTCCAGCATTACCTCAAAGCCTTTGTTTGATTCGAGGCGCCCCACGCTGAGCATGATAAAGGGATTTTCAAGGTCGGGGGTGTATTTCCGGCGCAAATCTCCAGCATCAATCCCGGCGGCTTCGCGGTCGAGTTCGTCCAGCGCGACCGCGTTTGGCACCAGGGCGATTTTAGAAAGCGGCGTTTTAAGGTTGCGTTCAACTTCCGGCACCAGGGCGGCGTCGGTGGCGATAACGGCGGCGGCGCGAGCGGCGGTCTGGCGCAGTAGTTGGCGGAACGGGGCGTAAGCAAGTTGCTTGGTTTTAGAGCGGCCGCTAAATTCTTCCATGCCGTGCGGGTTGAGGACCAGGGGTCTCCCGGCAAGCTGGTTTCGGGCGTAGCCGTAGCCGGCCAATCCGTGCGCATGCACGATATTGGCGGCGGGTAGTTCGCGGCGGACCGCCCGGCCTAACCGCAACGAGAAAAGCGGGTAGTTTACCAGGCGGTCGGGGATGCCGTTTCGGCGCAAGATTTTCAGGGTGGTGTAAGGGATGGGGAAGTGGCGCACCTGGGCTTGCCAGGCCGGGTCGTCCACGGTCGCGGGCAGGCCGGGGTCGGGCGGTTGGGTATAAAGCCGGACCTCGTGACCGAGGCGGGCCAGTTCGAGGGTCAGGTGATAGACGTGCCGTTCCAGGCCGCCGTAAGGATGAAACGGGTAACAGGCGCGGGCCAGGTGGCTAATTATCACGGGCGCACCCGCTTTTTGGCCTGGGCCTCGGGGCCGGGAGGAAAAGCTCGCTCATGCTTTACCGGCCAGCTTGAAATAAAGGTTTTCGACCCGCTCGACCACCACTTGCCGGCTAAAGTTATTCCTGGCGGTCTGCCGGGCGGCGGTTTTAAGGCGTTCGCGGCTAGTTTCCTGCCCGGGAGCGAGGATGCCGGCGAGTTGTCGGGCCATTCCGGCAGCGTCCTGGGCCAGCAGGCCGTTGTGGTCGTGCTGAATTATGTCGGGGGTGCCGCCGGTCTCCATCGCCACGACCAGGGAGCCAACGCCAATCGCTTCGAGCAAAACCCGGCTGAGCGGTTCGGGCCAGAGCGACGGAAAGAGCAAGGCCTCGGCGTGCTTCATAAGGCGCAGCACTTCTTCGTTTTTAGCCCAGTCCAGCACCCGCAAATTCAAACCTTCGCGGGCAGCCTGTTCAAGCTCGCCCCGCAGCGAACCGTCTCCCACGGCCAGGGTCGGCAGGGACGGTCGGGCCTGGCGCAGCACGTCCAGCAGGAGGCGCGCCCCTTTATTTTCCTCAAACTTGCCGACAAACAGCAGATAAGGTTGGTCCGTGCCGGGAGTGGCGGGCGGCTCGGCCACGATTTGCTCCAACCGGTCCAGGTCCACAAAGTTCGGCAGCACTTCCAGCCTTTCGCGGGGTACGAAAGGCTTTAACTTGTCCGCGATATAGCCGCTAACGGCCAGGGTGCGGTCGGCCTGGGCCAGCCACTTTTGTTTGAGTTTCAGGTTCGCGCCCATATAGAGCGAGGCGGGCGCGGCAATAATTCCGGCTGGCCCCTGGTTGCGATAAAGAGAAACCAGCCGGTTTAGCTCGCTGCACCCCGGACAGACCTTGTCGCCGCTCAGAAGGGTGGTCCAGTAGCAGACCGGCCAGTAATCGCGCACGGTTGCCACCGAAGGAATGCCGGTCTGCCGGGCGGCCTGGACCGAGGGCGGGATGGTCAGGTAGTGCTGGCCGTGGACAAGCTCAATTTTATGCTCTTTGAAAAAGCCGGTCAGGAACTTGGCAAAAGCGGGGTAAAGGCGCTCGTTGCGGGTGTAATTGCGGACGAATGGCAGTTTCGCGGCCTGGTAGTGGTACTCGGTGACGGGCAAGCCTTCGTAGTCGCGGGTTGGGATCCCCGGTTGCTTGCTTTCGCGGGGCATCACAATTTGGACCTGGTGGCCGCGCTGCTGCAAGGCCCGGGCCAGGTAAAAAGTACTCCAACCACTTCCGCCGCTATTGGGCGGAAAAACGTCCGTAACCAGGGCCAGGTTCATAAATGCTCGTTAAATGTTAAACGTTGAACGTAAAGCGTGATAAAAATGCAATTCTTTTTCGTGTAGCCATGCTATAAATCTTAATTGTTTCTCCATTTGCCGAAAGGCAGGCGAAAGCGCATCATTTTGGATTCGGGCGGGCTTTCCGGCGCCTGGGTTGCCTTCAACTCTTGAATCAGTTTGTCAAGGGAAGCGCAGTGAGCGGCCCAGCTAAATTCCCGGCTGACCCGTTCGCGGGCGGCTTGCCCCATGCGCCGCCGCTCCCAGGCTGCCACCGGGCCGGGCCTGAGAATTTCGGCCAGGGCGCCGGCGAGGCTGGCCGGGTCGCCTTCTTTGAAAAGCGCGCCTTCCTGGCCGGGACGGATAATCTGGTTCAGGGGCGGCAGGTCTGCCGTGACGGTCGGCAAGCCGAGGGCCATGTACTCGAAGATTTTAAGCGGCGACCAGAAGAACCCGGCGGCGCGTAAGGGCGGGTGTTTGGAAGTGTCGAAAGGCGCGACCCCGCAGTCGGCCAGGGAAAGATAGGTCGGCACTCGCTCGTGCTTGATTTTCCCGGTCAGGATGACCCGTTTTTCCAGGCCGTACGCCGC
>CADDZM010000547.1 GCA_902812345.1 Chloroflexota bacterium
GTTGGCCCGGTTGCTCGGGCGGCGGCCGGATGTAGAATTATTGGAAGTGGTCGGGCGCAGCGCCGCCGGGCAGCCGATTGGCAAGGTCTTCCCTAATTTAGCTCCCTTAAATCTTACCGTCACTGGTGAGTTAACGCGGCAGAGCGAGGCTGATATCATTTTCCTGGCTCTGCCTCACCAAGCCTCGGCTGAAACCGCGGCCGAAATTTTGGAGAAATCGCCCAATACGAAAGTCATTGATATGTCGGCGGACTTCCGGCTTAAAGACCGCGCTACCTACGAGAAATGGTACGGAGCGCACCCGGCAGCCTATCTTTTGCCCGAAGCGGTCTACGGCCTGCCCGAACTCTACCGCGCTGAAATCAATACCCGGACCCGGTTGGTTGCCAATCCCGGTTGCTACCCGACCTGCTCGGCCCTGGCCCTGGCCCCGGCCCTCAGTTCGAAGCTCGGCAAGCCTATCGTTGAGCCGGACGTAATCGTAGACGCTTTGAGCGGCACCAGCGGCGCGGGTCGCGGCCTCAAACAAAACCTACATTTTTCCGAAATGACCGAAAGCACCGCCGCCTACGGCCTGGAAGGCCACCGCCACATGCCCGAAATCGCCCAGGTCCTGACCGATGTTTACGGCAGCCCGGTCGAGGTTATCTTCACGCCGCACCTGGTCCCGCTCTCGCGGGGTATGCTGGCAACCTGCTACGCTCGCCTGACCGATGACTTTGTGGCTGCTTACAAGAGCCAGGCTGAAGCAAACCAGGCCATCCGGCAGTATTACCGCGACTTTTACGCTAACGACCCCTTCGTCCAGGTTGTAGACGAGCCGCCTTACACCAAGCAAGTCGCGGGGAGCAATTACGTTTATATTCACCCGACCATAAACCTATCAAACCGGCGTCTGGTGGTGATTTCGGCGCTCGACAACCTGACCAAAGGCGCGGGCGGCGAAGGCGTTCAGAACATGAACATTTTAATGGGCCTGCCCGAAACCACCGGGCTTGATATGCTGGGCCTGTACCCATAAAGCGTTAAACGAAAATGAACTTTATTTACTACAACGCTAACATCTATACTTTCGACCAGGCCAATCCAAAAGCCGAGGCTGTTTTTGTGCGGGACGGTCAAATTGTGCGGGCTGGCAGCAACCGCGCTATTCAAGCCCTGGACGGCGTGAGGCAGGCCGAAGCTCTTGACCTGAAAGGCGCGACCCTCATTCCCGGCCTCACCGACGCGCACACTCACCTTTTATGGTGGAGCAAGACCCGGCGTCAGGTCAACCTGGTCGGCGTGGATAGCCTCGAAGGGATGGTCGAAAAAGTCCGGGAACGCGCCGCCGCCACGCCGCCCGGCCAGTGGGTTAGCGGCCTCGGCTGGGATAAGAATTTGTGGGGCCACGAGTTCCCGGGCCGCGAGTCGCTCGACCGGGCCGCGCCTGACCACCCGGTCGTGCTGCACAGCAAGGACGGCCATTTGTTGCTGGTCAACAGCCGTGCCCTCGCCCTTACCGGCATCCGCGACGATACCCCCGACCCGCCCGGCGGCGAAATCGGGCGGGACGCCCAGGGGCGCCTGACCGGGCTTTTCAAGGAAAATGCAATCGTCCTGGTTTTGCCGCACCTCGAACACAGCAGCCCTGCCACCGACCAGGCTGCCCTGGCCGAAGGTATCGCCCTGGCCCGGCAAAGCGGCCTTACCGGGGTTCACTCGATTGAGGAACGCGACGGTCTTTCGGCCTTGCAACGCCTTCATGAAAATGACAAGCTGAATTTCCGGGTGACGGTCCTGCCTTACAGTTACGCCGCGAAGGGCTTAATTGAGAGCGGCTTGCGGCAAGGCTTTGGCGATGAGATGCTGCGGCTTGGCCAGGTCAAGTTTTTCCTTGACGGCACCCTCGGTTCACAGACCGCCGCCATGTACGAGCCTTATCTTGAACCGCCCGGCCCCAGGGAAGACGAAAAGGACGGTTTTGAACAGGCCAACCGGGGAATTTTACGCATGAAAGAGGAAGATTTCCTGGAACAGGCCCGGCATTGTATCGAGAACGGCTTTGCCGTGGCCGTCCATGTTATCGGGGACCGTGCCGCCGGGCTAGGTCTTGACGTTATCGAGCAGGCGCTGGCCGGTACCGCCGAGGGCCGGGAAGGTCTGAGGGTCTTGCCGCCTTTCGCCCGCCCTCGCCTTGAACACGTCCAGTTGCTCAAAGCCGCCGATTTGCCGCGCCTGGCCCGGTCCGGCATTATCGCCTCGGTCCAACCAACCCACGCTACGACCGACCGCGACACCGCCGAGCGCTACTGGGGAACACTGCGCCTGCGCGAAACGGGCCGGGGTTACGCCTATAAGAGCCTTTTAGGGAGCGGCGCGGTCCTTGCGCTCGGTTCCGATGCCCCGATTGAACCGATTGCCCCGCTCGGCGGGCTTTACGCGGCGGTCGCTCGTAAGCGGCCCGGAGAGGACCGCCCGGCCTGGCTGCCCCACGAAAGGTTAAGCATTGAAGAAGCTATCCGGGGTTTTACCTATGGCTCCGCCTTCGCTGCCGGGGAAGAAAGCCGCCGGGGGACTATCGCTCCCAACTTCCTGGCCGACTTTACCGTGCTTGGGCAGGATATTCTAAAAGTTCCCGAAAGTGAAATCCTGGCGACGCCTATCCGGGCGACCGTCGTGGCCGGTGCGCCGGTCTATTTAGAGACTTAAACCGGCTTTAAATTTCTAATGGTCCTTCTTGCCTTTGTCCTTTTCCTTCCCGTTGCCTTTATCAGCTTTATTTTTGTCACCCTGGTCGTTTTCTTTGTTGTTAGGGGGTTGGGCGGCGGGAGCAGGCGGGTTTGACTGGACTACAGGTCGGGGCGTGGCCGTCGGCTGGGGGTCGCGGGTGGCTCGGGTGTTGCGCCAGGTTGAGTGGTGGGCGG
>CADDZM010000548.1 GCA_902812345.1 Chloroflexota bacterium
GCGTCTGCTGTGAGCGGTAAAGGCACCGTTTCGTAACCGGGCGCGGTAACGGTCAATTTGTCTTTATCGGCGGGCAACTTTTGGATAGAGAACTGGCCTTTTTCATCGGTCGTGGCAACTGTGGCGCCATCGCCGCCTTTAATAACTGCCTGGGCGATGGGCGTGGTAGAAGTTGCATCAACGATGGAACCTACCAAATCTGGTTTTGTGCTGGTATTGCTACTGTTGTTGGCTTGGTTAGGGGTCCCTGGTGTAGTTGGTTGAGCAGGACTGAAGAAAAAGGGTATGACAAACTGCCACAACAAAAAGAGAATGACCAGCCCCCCGAGGCCACCAACGATAAGCTTTCCGCCGGGACCGAGTGACGATCTTCTTTTGTTCAATATAAACTGACCTCCATGAAACTTATCTTTGAATTTTACTTCGTTAGAGTGTAAATAGGTCCGGCAAGATGACAGCTAACCGGCGCGGGCGCAAGCCTGGAAAAAAAATTTATAGGCATAGTACGAGGTGTCATACATGGCATTTTAACCGCGGCTTCAGGCTGTGTCAAGCAATTAAAGGGTACTCGCGAATTTTAAGAAGTTTGAATATAGCTGCAAACCGAGTTTTCCGCTCTTTTCAGGGTGAAACTGGGTCGCCATCCAGTTATCTTTCGAAAAGGCGCTGGCAAAGTCAAAACCGTAGTCGGTTACGCCGACCACACTATCTACAGCCCACTGGGCAGGGTCGGGATAATAAGAATGGACAAAGTAAAAGTAGGAGTGGTCCGGTACATTCTCCCACAGCGCCGACTTTTTGGCCTGGCGGACCTCGTTCCAGCCAATTTGGGGAACTTTGAGGCCGGGCCGGTCGGGAAAGCGCCGGACCTCGCCGGGCAGCACGCCCAAACCTGCCGTATCATCTTCTTCCAGGTGGCTGAAAAGCAGTTGTAACCCTACACAGACCCCCATAAATGGCCGCCCGCTATGAATTCGTTCGCGGATAACATCCGAAAGATGGGTCGAATTAAGGTTGGTCATGCATTGTCCCGCCGCGCCCTGGCCGGGAAAGACGACTGCGTAAGCGTCGCGAATTTTAGCCGGGTCCGGGGTAACTTCCACGCTTGCGTCCGGTCCGGCGGCAGCCTGCAAAGCCCGCTGGACGCTTCGAATATTCCCGGCTTCGTAATCAATTACGGCGATTTTCATAAATAGCTTTTCAAATGGCTTTTCAAAACAGGTTAATCTAGCTTACCTTTGGTGCTGGGTAGGCTGGAGCCGGTAATACGGACCGCCTCGCGCAGCGCCTGGGCGAAGCTCTTAAAGATGGCTTCTAAAATATGATGGGCGTTTTTGCCTCGGATTTTATCTACGTGGACCGTTAGACCGGCGTTAAAGCTGACCGCCCGCCAGAATTCCTCGATAAGCTGGCAGTCAAACTGGCCGACTTTCTCCGGTAGCCCCTCAACCTCGTAGACCAGGAAAGGCCGCCCCGAAATATCGAGAGCGGTGCGGACAAGCGTTTCGTCCATCGGTACATAGGCGTGACCGTAGCGGTTGATGCCTATTTTATCGCCGAAAGCCTGGCGTAAAGCCTGGCCCAGGCCAATGCCGACATCCTCCACGGTATGGTGGTCGTCGATCCAGTTATCGCCTTTGGCTTTTACGACGAGGGTAAAATTAGCGTGTTTGGCGAAAAGGGTCAGCATATGGTCGAGAAAACCGATGCCGGTCGTAATCTGGCTGGTGCCATCACCGTCCAGGTTAACTTCAACATCAATATTCGTTTCAAAGGTATCGCGGGTAATGTGAGCAGACCGCCCTCTTTCCAGTTGCACCTGAGGCCTTCTTCCTGATTCTTAGAAATTTTGGAGCATCAAAAGCAATTCGTTATTATTATAACATACCGGTTAACATCCATAGAAATTTTTACTACCGTACAGAAAAAAGGTTGATGTGAGGAGGAGGAAAAAGGCTGTCACTCATGTTAAACTGGTTTGCCTAAATAAAAATAACCAGGAGGAAAACATGAGCGACAGCCACAGAAGATATAATGCCATAAAAAAAGCCTTGGTGCAATGCCTTGGCAGCCAGCCCCAGGGTCATTTCCAGCAACATTTGCATACCCTGGCCCTTTTAATCGGGGGTATTATCGGTTCCAGCCATACCCAGTTGCCTGAAATCGCTTCTCACAGCCCCGAAAAAACTAAACTGGAAAGTCGCGCTACCAAATTCAAGCGCTGGTTAAGTAACGAGCGGATAAGCGAAGAGCTTTACTGGTTGCCTTTTGCCAGAGCTTTATTAGGCAAGTTGAGCCAGCATAAAAATGAAATAACTTTGGTTATAGATGGCAGTGTGATGGGGCAAGGCTGTGTCGGATTGGTGGTAGGGGTAGTCTATGCCGGACGGGCTTTACCGGTGGCCTGGTTAGTGCGCGAAGGCAAGAAAGGTCATTTCAGCCAGGCCGAACATCTGGCGTTACTGGCTAAAGTTAAACCGCTGGTGCCGAGTGGGGTGCAGGTGGTCTTTCTGGGCGATGGGGAATTTGATGGCACTCTGTTGCAAGAAGAGTTGAATGAAGCTGGCTGGTCTTATGTGGTGCGCACGGCCAAAAACAGCCTGTTACGCCAGGGCGACAAGTGGCTCAATTTTGAGCAGTTAGGGGTAGGGCGGGGCCAATTACGCTTTTTGAGTGAGGTGGGTTTTAGCGCAGAGGGTTATGGCAGTTTGTTAGCAATAGCTTATTGGGATAAGCAATATGAGGAGCCGATCTATCTTATATCTAACCTGAGAAGCGCCGAGCAGGCTTGCGACTATTACAAGCGAAGGTGGCGCATTGAGTCATTTTTCTCGGATCAGAAAAGCCGGGGATTTCGTTTGGAAGACAACCACTTAAATCGGCCGG
>CADDZM010000549.1 GCA_902812345.1 Chloroflexota bacterium
TTACCAGGCAGTGGCGGGCGCGGCTGTGCCGGATGACGTTTGTTACTCCTTCCCGCACCGTCCAGGCCAACAGCGTGTTTAGGGCCGGAGGTAGCTCCGAGGGGGTCTTCTCTATTTCAAGGTCAAGGGCTATTTGGGCTGCTTCCAGCATCTGGCGGGCGGCCGAAAGCTCGCTCTCAAGCCGGGGCCGGCGGTAGCCGGCTACTGCTTCGCGCACCTCTCGCATGGTCTGGCGGGTGACCAGCTCGATTTCCCGGATTTCCTGGATGGCCCGCCCCGGCTCTTTCTCGACCAGCCTCCCGGCCAGTTCACTCTTTATAGTAATCAGGGAGAGGGTATGGCCCAGCAGGTCGTGCAAGTCGCGGGCCATTCTCAGCCGCTCTTCGGTAACAGCCAGCAGGGCCAGTTCCTGCCTGGCCCGGTGTAGTTCGAGGACGGTATCGGCCAGGCGGGCCAGACCAATCATATCGAGACCCAACCCCCGCACCAGAAGGGCCAGGGGCAGGAGGTGCAACCAGTCCACCCGGAAAAGATCTCCGCTCAACCCCACCCCGGCCCCAAACGTCAGTAAGGTCAGGGCGATTACCGTCACAAAGGCCGCCCGGAGTGGGAGGATAATTCCGATGATGGCGCTAAGGCCGACGAACAGCCAGAGGAAAAGGCTATCTTCGGCCAGGCTGAGGAAGAGGATTAGAGCGGTTAAGAGGCTACACCAGGCCAGGGATTTTACCGGGTGAGCCGACGCTTTCGCCACTCTCTGGAGGGGATAAGGCCACATTATGCCGGTGTAGACCGCCGTGAAAGCAGCCAGCCCGGCCAGGGAAATAACCCAATCCAGAAGGTCAGGACCGGAACGGGTCAGCGAAACCACCGGGAATAGCAGGCAGACCAGCCAGGTAAAAGCGTACATCCGCCAGAGCCGCACGGACAGGCCGTGGCCGGCCAGCAGCTTCTCGAGCTCCAGTTCACGGCGGTTTTGCGGGGCCAGGAAAGCTTTCCTTCCTGAACTAAAAACCTGGGCAGTTTGCATCGGTGGTACTCCTTTAACCGGTCGAGAGTAGCAGAGGATTATTGCCGGTTTCGCTTTCATCTTTTTAACACCTTTAGCTACAATAAATAGCTACAATAGCTACAAAAGGGGCGGTTATGCCGATTATACAACCGGGCTAACTCTTATTACTACCTTTTTCTCGCCCTGCCCTGCCTACTCAATGTCTGACCCGTCAGCCCTGCCCCGTCAGCCAGGGCAACCGGCCAGACTGGCGGACTTTCAGGTTGGATTGAGTTCATTCGAAACTCACGGTTCCATTGGTCCCATCTACTGTCAGCATTTGCCCGTTCTCGATGCGGTTGGTCGCCCCTGCCACCCCAACTACCGCCGGGATACCATACTCCCTCGCTACCACCGCCCCGTGAGAAAGTGGCCCCCCCAGTTCCATTACCAGCCCCCCGGCCGTAAGAAAGAGCGGGGTCCAGCCAGGGTCGGTGGAAGGAGCCACCAGGATCTCTCCCGGAGCAAGCCGGGCGGTTTCGGGTTCCCGCACAACCCGCGCTTTCCCACGCACCCGGCCAGGAGAGGCCGGCGCGCCTCTCAGGGTCTGGTATGTGATCTCTCCTTCTCCTTTTCCTTCTCCTTCTCCTTCGGCCTCAATTTCTTCCGCCGGTTCGGTCCCGTCAGAAAGCAGGAGATGCGGAACATGGCGGCGGTGAAGTTCCTGTGCGTATTCAATCTGGCGTTCGCTAACCACCGCTCGTTTGTCCGACCCGGCCAGGGCCTGGCGGATCTCCGGCAGGGTGAGGAAGAATATATCACCGGCTTTTTCCAGGTAGCCCGCCCGCCCCAGTACTTCGCCCACCGGCCACAGGAGCGCCCTGGCCTCGGCCAAAAGCAGGGCCAGGTAATTGCGAGGCATTTCCCGCAATCCCCCCAGGGCGCGGGCGCGATTGAGCAAAAAGGCGGAAAGGAGACCCCGTAAGGGATGGCGGCGCCCGATCCGGCGGGAAAGCTCCCTGACCAGCTTTTCGGCGGCCCGGTTAGCTTGCCGGTATTGTTCTTCGGGGGACTGGGACCGGTCTTTTAGCTGGAGATAGTTTGCCAGCAGGCTGAAAAGGTAGGCCGGGTCTTCGGACCAGCGGACCTGGCCCAGGTCCAGCTCGGACACGCTGCGATGACCATAACAAGCCAGGAATTCTCGCATGCCCTCTTGCCAGGCCGGGGGCAGTTTCTTCTGGCGGTAAGCTTCAGTCAGCCGGGTTAGCCCGGTGGGTGAGTTATTATCTCCTGAGAGCATTTGGGCGCTCACAGGGTCGGCTTTAACCCGCCCGGCCAGCCGCCACAGGGCCAGGTTCATTTCGGTGGTAGGGTTATGAGGAAGCCCGCGCATTACGGTTTGGAGTTCACTTTCGGTTGCCAGGGGACCGAGGAGCCGGGCCGCCAGGTCTAAACTTACCATCCCCACCAGCATCACCGGGGCCAGCCCTTTGAGCAGCCGGGGAGTTTGCTCGAAAAGAAGGTTTTCCGCTACTACTAGCCGCTCCTCCGGCCCCGCACCGGCAGGCAAAGAAGGGCGAACCTCCCTGAACTGCTCTCCCAGCCGGGCGGCTCTTTTGTAAGCTCTTGAAGGTGAAAAGAGAGCCTGCACCACGAAAAAAGGCAGGCGGGTTCGCATTAAGAGGGGGACGACCCTTCTTAAAACTTTCCTGGCCGGCGTTGGTATCACCCCTAACCTGGGATCATTTGCCAGCTTAGTGCTTGTAAAGAATTAATTTGAGCTAAAATTAGCAGCAGCTCTAGGGCCGATCCCACGTGGCCGAATGGTGTAATTCCAGCGAGGACAAACTGTCCCATACTCGATGTTTAACTCTCGCAA
>CADDZM010000550.1 GCA_902812345.1 Chloroflexota bacterium
CGTTTTGATACTTGGTATCTGTTCCATTTTGAACACTCTGCCGGTAACTGGTCCGGGCGAATATAGGAATTGTGATACTCTGGCCGGGCCAGAGTACAACATCCTGGTTGAAATAGGTCTTACCGAAATTATCCAGGCTAAAACCGGCATGCTTGTAGCGGTACTGAATCCCCAGGCGCACAAATCCGACCCTGTTGTCGCCCGGCCTCCCGGCATTGGTGACAGTCACGCTGGTTTTTTTTACTTTAAGCCGGTGTTCTTCCAGGGCACCCAGGTCAATGTGACCGTTGCTTATTTTTAAATCGGGAAGGGGATACTCCGGCAAAAGCCGGTGAAGCAGCAGTTCCAACCGGGTATCCTGGTCAATTTCAGTCATGCCTGCCGCCTGGGTAGCCTCTTTTCCCACCATATCAGAGAGGTCCCTTAATTCGGCGGAGTAACGAAGCCAGTGGGCCAGTTCACCGCTTATAAAAGCTTGCCTGGCCCGAACCCAGTTATTGTCCAGCAAAGGGACCAGTTCACGTACCGTATAAGCTTCGCCGGTCGGAGGGCGTTGGCCCTGCGCCGCATAATCCACCGCCGGGTCTTTAGCCGTGAAGGGCGTGTGGCCGCGCCGGTCTACGCCCTTGCCGCGCTCGGAATGGCCCAATAAATTTACGCTGCCCGAAGCGGTCTTTCCATTGCTATTGGTGAGAGAGCGGTCATATTCTGCCCGCAAGTTGGGGTCGAGCATAATGCTTATAACGCGCTCCTGCAATTCGGCCAACTGAGCCTGGGCCTTTTTCGCCTCAACCGGGTTGGGCGAACGAAATTTAGCCATCAACTCCCGCCGCTTTTTATCAATGGCCGGCTGGATCTGGTCCTGCGGACTATCCGTGGTTAAACCCAGCATCTCGTAATAATTCATAACAAATCTCCTGCTAAACCTCCGGGTTGGTCCTGGGGCAGTTATTTATGTAGTAACCGGCGGCAAACCGTATCGTTAATCAACCACAAAATACCAACAGTTACTAAATAAGCCCCGGTTACGTAGGAGGCAGCCGTGCTTGAATATAAGTCAATACCAAGTCCAATGTTTGTCTGGCCGATTACAAAGCCGAGCAGGCCAAACACAATCAGACCAAACAGGATATTACTTCTTTTGGCGGCTGTATAAGCAGCCGCAGGCCAGAAGATAATGCCTCCCAGGAACCCGGCCAATCCTCCGCCCAACAGCGGATTATCGCCAGGCGGGGCCGATAGAATGGACCAGATCAGGGTCATTGGGTCTCCTGAAGTGCTGTAAGCATTGTAACCGTAAGAATAATAACCGTAATTACGAGCCAGCAGGAAAACACTGACCGACAGACTCAAGGCCAGCAATACCGCGCTAACCAGGCCGCCATAAAGCAGGTTAAATTTGCTGGCATAACTAAAACCTGCCCGGTATTTCTTGTAGGCAAAACTCTGTTTGTAAGGAACCGTCGCGAATATAAGGGTGGTTGTGAAAACTCCTGCGGGGCAGGTCACGGTCAGGTTGGTATTGTAAGAAGAGCCAAAAGGTAGTTTTTTAGCGTCCACCGTCAGAGTACACTGTAATCCTCCCTCGAAGTTGGACCAATCCAGCTTAAAATAGGGTGAACTGACGCTAACATCTCCATAGAGATAGCCCCGGCTGGCCTCATCTTTGGTGATCGTAAAATTGAAGACATAGGGCGCTTGCCTGCGGTCAAAGGCCCCCAGGAAAACTTCCGGTTGCGGGGCCTGCCCGGAGTATGATACTACCGGGACAGGATGGGGAAGCGAGCCTTCAATCACGTGCAAAAGCTTTTCCAGCGCTACGTTCGGATTGATTGTCGCGCCGGGTGTAATTGGAGTGGACATGAACTGGCGGGCCTGGTTTGCCATGTTCTCATCTTTTGTCCTGAGCCACATCTCAATATCGCCATTTTCCAGGTAGCGGACGGCCGTACTCCATCTCTCATCACAAACTTTCAGGAATTTTTTGTAAGAGGATACGCTTTTGCCGTTCTCAAAAACCAATGGTTTGCGGAAGTTCTGGCGCAGTTCAGACTCTGTATCAATAATGGTCCACAAGGCCCGGTTGAGAGCCGAATCGGAGTCCTGGATGTTCTGGGATAGGCGTAAAACCTTTATTGCAATATCTTCTTTTCTGAGCCGATAGCGAAACCAGTTCTCCAGGTCACGGGAGCGCAACAACTTTTTGGCGCTGTCCCAGTGGACCTGGGCAAGCCGGACAAATTCACCCGGAGTACGGGCATATTCGTTGGACAACTGTAAGGCCGAAACCATCTCCATCGCCTGCAAATTTTCATATTCGGCCCGGAGCTTCGTATTGATAAGGGTATCGCGAGCTATATCCAGCCGGTCGAGAATTACTCCGGCCAGGTTGGCCCGCATTAAATTCTGACCGCTGCGTATGCGAGTAAGTTCATCATAACGTTTCTGGTAGGCTGCTTCAACTCTAGTTTTGGAAACGCCGTGTTTCACTCCCAAAAGGTCGTAGAAATCGGCTACCGCCATGAATTCCAGGTCGGCGGCTACCTCGGTATTAAGCGGCTTTGAAGAGAGATTTTCTTCTGGACCCATCATCAACTGGCTATCAGGTTCTTCCCCAGCCACTTCCAACTCAGGCGCTTGAAAAGAAGCCGGGTTAGTGGAAGTAGGACTGGCGGCGGATGGTTGATTGAATTTTTGGGTTGTCATATGGCTAACCTCTTTCAAGCCCTTGCAAATTAAATTTTAAAAACAAAATTGCGGTCAAACTGTTCCAATACTTTGCTCACCGCAGGCGCACGTTCCGGGTGGCCTTTCTGAACGCTTTCGGCCCAGTGGGCCAGCAGACAATAAGAAAATCCTTTAC
>CADDZM010000551.1 GCA_902812345.1 Chloroflexota bacterium
GCCTGGACGGGCGGGGCAACCGGCGGTGGGGGTGGCGAATAAGCCGTTGAAATCTGGTACTGGTAGGGTTGGGGCGACCCGCTTTCGGCAGCGGTTGGCGGCGGGACTGTTTCGGCGGCGGCCGGCGCGCTGGGTTCAGGCGCTTCGATTTGAAAAAAAGTCGAGCCGACTTGCAGCAAGTCGTTGGGGCGGAGCGGGTAGCGCGCCGCCGGGCTCATGCGCTGGCCGTTGAGAAAGGTGCCTTTAACCAGCGCGAGGTCGGTTACATAAATGGTGCCGCTGATGTTTTCGAAACGGGCGTGCTGCCCGGCCATGGTAGGGTCAGGAATCGAAATCTGGCTGGCCGGTTCGTTGCCCAGGGTGAGCGGTTTGCCACTCAGGTCGTACTGCTGTCCGGCGGCGGGGCCGTTTTTGATAACTAATTGCATAACTTTTTCAGGCGCAATCCGCTGGATTGTCCATCAACTTTTCCAGGGCGTGCGGCAACGCGGCGATAATTGCTTCTAAAGATTCCCTGGCTCCTTTCGGACTGCCCGGCAGGTTTACAATCAGGGTTTGACCACGGATACCGGCGACCGCGCGCGAGATGACCGCCATGGGGGTTTTTTGCAGGCTGTACGCCCGCATGGCTTCGGCCATACCCGGCACCTCTTTTTCGATAACGGCCAGGGTCGCGTCGGGTGTAACATCTCTTGGCGCGACGCCGGTCCCGCCGGTCGTCAGGATAAGGTTAAGTTTAAGGCGGTCGGCCCACTCGACCAGCTTTTGCTCGATTTGTTTACGGTCGTCGGGGATAACTTCGCAGGCGGTCACCTCGAAAGCGTGGGCCAGTTGTTGTTGCAAAGCGTCGCGGACATTTGGCCCGCTGGCGTCTGGGCGGACCCCGGCGGCGCTGCGGTCGCTAAGGGTCAGGATACCCACTTTGAAAGGGGCGGCGGTATGCCCGGTATCTACATCATTCATGGTCGGTTGATTCCCCCGTCTTTTGGTGCGAACTGGCGGCGTACCCCTGTTTAAGGGCGGCTTTGCGGGCGTTTCGCCTGGCTTGCTTTTCGGCCAGGGCATTTTCGCGCTCGACTTTGCGTTCAGCCAGCTTATCCGGGGCATAATAGCCCTGGTATTCGGGCGGCAGCAGTTCGGCAATTTTGCTCATCATCAGGTCGCTAAGTTCATCCAGTTCCAAGCGCTGGCCGGCTTCGTCCTGGCGCGGCAGCCGGTAGGCTTTGCCCACCCGCACGACCACGCGCGGCTTGATTTTCTTGCCGCTGGCGTCGTACTCCTTGCGGCGGCTGATTTTCTCGGTCCCGGCGAACCCGACCGGCACAATCAGGGCGTTGGCCCGTGACGCGACCAGGGCGGCCCCGCTGTGACCCGGCCCCATCTGGAAATCAGCCGAGCGGTGGCCTTCCGGGAAGATGACCAGCAGTTGGCCCTTCTCGATCAGGTTTATCGAGAAGTTAAGGGCGTCGCGGTTGTACGCGCCGCGCTCAACCGGGAAGGCTCCGAAAATCCTGGCCCAGCCGCCAAATATTGGCACCTGGAAATGCTCGCGCTTGGTCATCCAGAAGGCAGGCCGGGGCAGCAGGTAGTGCATAAAAAAGATGTCCCACTGGCTCAGGTGGTTGGCCGTGAAAAGGACCGCTCCCTTACGCGGGATGTTCTCCAGGCCGTAGAACTCCGGTTTGGAAAGGATGGGCGCGAAGATGCGGTTCACGAACCAGGCCAGGTCGTAAAACCATTCGTGCAGCAGCCACCACCCGGTGTGTCCAAGTTGCTTCCAGGTCTTTTGCCACAAGCTCATTCGTAATTTGCCCCAAAATTTTCTTTAAAAGTTAGCCTTTAAATGGCCCTATAATGTCTTTTGTAATCCAGCCGCCATAAAAATCGCCCGGTTGCGGCTCGACCTGTTCGCCATCCACCAGGGCAGCCTCCACCCGGCCCGGATAAATCGCCACGTAATTTTTGAGGCTTTCGTAGCCGGGCGAAGGGTTGGGATAATACCAGGCGGCGTTCGGGCTGGTCTTGCCGCCAACCTTGATAGTGTAGTAAGCGGCCTGGCCTTTCCACTCGCAATAGGTCTGCCGCCGGGTTTTTTCGAAGAATTCCAGGCGCAAATCTTCGGGCGGAATATAATAGACCGGCGGATGGCTGGTTTCGAGGATGCGTTTGGCCCGGGTGGTATCGGCAATAACCTCGCCGTTGAAGCTAACCTGGATGTGCCTGGTGGAGTCTTCAAGGCGCGGCGGGCGCGGATAATCCCAGACCGACTCCTGGCCGGGACCGGGTTTGACAGGTTCGAACCATGCCATAAGGTTTTTCTTGCTTTCCTTTATTTGCGGCTTTTATTTGCGGCTTTTATTTTGCCTTGCTGATTATAACATTCCTGGGGCGCTTGAATCCAATAGTAGCCAGCCGCCGCTGAGGGTCAGCCGGAAGTAAAAATTGCGGCTACTTGGGGCGGTTCTGCCAACGGGGCTGACTTATGCTAAAATGAGCCTTCGTGACATAAGCATATGGTTATGCCTTTGTTAAAACAAATCTGGGCTACAGCCTATTTCGCCGATATTGAACCAATTACAACCTTAAAAATTTTGCAAAATTGGTTCAATCATTTCGGTTTTTGCTACAAATACGGAAAACTGAAGACTTGTTATTCCTCGCCTCGGCGAGGAATAACAAGTCTGGGAGCCTCCGCCGTTTCTAGACCTCGGTAGGGTAACGATTTTAAGAAGTAATAAGAAGTAATATAAGGAAGCAATATTTTATGGGTAAAGGGAAGCGGAAGTGGGGTCTGGAAGTCCAGACTTTAGGGCTGGTGGGCTTAATCGGCAGCACCTGGCGGCTGCCCGGC
>CADDZM010000552.1 GCA_902812345.1 Chloroflexota bacterium
GTGTAGAATACGGTAGAGAAATGCAACGGATTCCGGTCTAAAAATGCTATGCCTGGCCTAATCGGTTATTCTTCTTAAAAGGTTATTGTTGTTTACAAATACCACTTTAAGAAGGAGCCGCCAGGAGATGTTAGAAACTATGGCTCGTAGCACCATTAAATATCTTAAAAAGCTGGGATATAGTAATGCCCAGATTGCTGAAATTGTTCAGAATGATCCCCGCACGGTGGCCCGTGCCCTACTCGAACCGACCGACAAAATGCCGACCCCAAGAGAACGTCTCAGCAGCGTCGCCGTCTTCAAGGAGCACATCGAAAAATGGTTTGATCAGAACCTGCAGGTCAAACGAATGCTGGAATTGGCCCAGCAAGATCACGAACATCCCTATCAGGGCAAGCCGACGGCTTTTTACGACTACGTTCGGCAACTGCGCCTGGAACGACTGGCCAAAGGTCGTCAAATGGCGGTCCGGTTTGAAGGTCTGCCAGGCGAATTCCTGCAAATTGATTGGGGTGAAATCCGCAAACTTCAATTCACCCGCGTCGGAGCCGAACCGCAAACCTGGTATTTCTTTTGCGCCCGCCTCAAATACTCTCGGTTTATGTTCGTCAGCTTCCAAAAAGACATGATTGAAGAAACGTTGGTGCGCTGCTTGATCGACAGCTTCCTTTTAATAGAGGGAGTTCCCTGGGTTTGTACGACCGATAATATGAAGACGGTGGTACTGCGCCGGGATGAATTGAATCAACCGGTGTGGAATCCAGTCTGGGAGAAACTGGCGGTGGAGTTCGGTTTCCATCCTGAAGCTTGCGCTCCAGCCAGCGGAAATCAGAAGGGAGCCGTCGAAAATCTCGTAAAATTTACAGAAAATAATTTTCTGGCGGGCCGCTCTTTTTATGACGAAGCTGACCTCCATCAGCAGCTAAAAGAGTGGCTGCACAGCGTTAATTTCGAACGAGTTTGTCAGGCCACCGAAAAGGTTCCGGCCAGCCTATGGTTCAAAGAACAGCCGCACCTGGGCAAACTCCCTGGTAATGCCGCTGACTACGGTATGCTCCAGAGTCTGGTGGTCAACCGGGAAGCGACCGTTACTTTCCAAAATAACCGTTACAGTGTGCCGTCATCTTTAGTCAGTCAAACTTTAACGGCCCGGATTCACACTCAAAGAATTAAACTCTACCGAGGGGCCGCGCTGGTGGCGGATCACCCGCGTTCTTTTGGACGCAACCAACGGGTGGTCGAGCCGGAACATTACGAGCGCGCATTTGAGATCAAGCCCCGCGCCAGGACCATGGTCTACCGGGACTGGCTGGTGAAATTGTCGCCGGCGGTCCATGCCTATGTGGCCTTTTTGTGTCAGAAACAACGAGCCACCATGGCCGTTCAAATTCAGCAGCTTTACACGCTGGCCCGGCAAGTCGGAGAGTTGGAATTTGTGGCAGCGGTGGAATTAGCCACTGAACAGGGAGCCTATGGGGCCGAGTATCTTACAGCCTTGACCTCGAACCTCAAAACCACTGGAACTGCAGCTATGGCGGCAAGTTCGATTCCGGTTTATTCCGGTTCCGGCCGGAACGGTTACCAGGAGGCGGCAATTAGCGAAGTTATTACGCTTAATTCAAAAGCAGTTGCCGTGGAAGAAGCAGCTGGGTGGTTAAACCAGTTACCCGCTCAGGCCCAGGTCGCCCGTCCTCTTGATCACTACGAAATTCTAGTCGCTAACCGCCACCAGCTGCAGTTCGAGTTGCAGTTGAATGAAGCTGGGGAAGCCACCGTTGGAAAAGTGGCGAACATAGTGGTAGGAGGAGGTCTGTAAAATGGAAAGCCTGGAACAAAAGTTAACCAGCTTAAAATTGGGGCGGATGCGGGCCGTGTATGCCGAATGGATTGAACGGGCTGCTCAGAGTGGAATGGATTACGGAGAGTTTTTAGAGCAATTAGTAACCGAAGAATTATTAGGTCGCGAAGAAAACCAGCTTCGCAAACGGTTAAGTGCCGCGGGATTTCCCTTTGAAGCGACGCTTGAGCAGTTCGAATGGAACCGCCATCCTGAACTCAAACGCAGTATTCTGCTGCGTTATTTCGACAGCGCCTTTGTACAAAAAGGCCAGAGCCTACTTTTGATCGGGAGTTCGGGGCTTGGGAAAACGCATCTGGCGATAAGTGTCGGGGTTAAAATGGTGCAGCTGGGTTATACGGTCCGGTTTATTACGGCGCAAAAGCTGGTAAATTCAGTCTTGGCCGCAACAGACCGGAATGGAGTGGAAAAAGTGTTGGATCCGCTGCTTAAATGCCAGGTATTGATCCTGGATGAGTTAGGCTATTTACCGGCAGACGCGCGGATCGGGCCGATATTATATGAACTGGTAAGTGGCCGCTACCAAAAAGGGGCGACGGTAATTACCAGCAATAAAAGTCTGTCTAGTTGGGGAGAGTTGGTGGGCGGTAACGATACGGCCTTGATGGTAGCGATCATCGACCGGCTAATGCATCACGGGGAAGTTTTTTATCTCAGGGGCAACAGTTACCGCACATTAGGAAAAGAAAGTTACGGAGCTGGGGCGAAAAGTCTAGAAAGTGGTAATGGCAGCAGTGGGAAAACTGACAAACAAGAGGATTATACGGCTGAACAAGCCGGATAAGTTCTTTCAAAACGGAAATTAAGCGGACGGGTCATGGCATTTTACCGGTGGAATTTCTAGCATTTGACAAACGCAATCTACATTAGTCGGCTCTTTTTGAAATACGGCCTCTCGCACCTGGTCTTTGGTAAAGGTTTGTTTCACGTCTCCGCTATCGTTAGAGTTAGAGTTAGTAAAATACACCACCGGGCAGTCAGGGTCGGAACAGA
>CADDZM010000553.1 GCA_902812345.1 Chloroflexota bacterium
GGTCAAAGCTTTTTAAACCAGGCCCAACCGGGGCAGGTTAAGGTTAGTAAGGTAAACCCTAACCTGCCTCATGAACTTTAACAGGTTAAGAAGCTTTAGTTGCCCAGGCTGAAACAACGTCAGGGCCGTGCCCTACCCTACCACCGCCTGCTATCTCCACTCTTAAACGGTCCGCGAGGGTATCAACGTCCACTTCCGCAGCGGTTGCCATTCCAAACTTTTCAAAAAGTGGCAGCAAAGTGCGTGTTACCAGGGCCAGTTGCTCGAAACCGGGCCAATCTTCCGCTGCGCTAATGCTGGCTTCGCAGCGCATTTCAGGCCTGGGTAAACCGGCCTCCCGGAATATTTCACCGAGTTTTAATCCAATCCGTGGGTCGGCTCCTCCGCGGTGGAAGGCTTCAATAATACGGCCAAGCGTTTGGTCAAACAACTGCGAAGAAGGATAAGCGGTCGCCGCGTAAAGGTTATAATCTTGAAAAATTACTAACCCGCCCGGAACAAGGTGGTTTAGCAAGGAACGGAGGCTTTCGGCGGGATTTTTAAGGTGGAATAAGATTAACCGCCCTACGAGTGCCCCAAAATCATGGTCCAGGGCTATTTCATGAATATCGCCCTGCTTAAAAAGCAGGTTATCAAAACCGGCGGCCCTGGCCCTGGCCCGCGCAGTTTCCAGAACTTGCGGGTTTAAATCCACGCCGACTACCTGGCCTTCCGGCCCCACCAACTCTGCAAGCATCAACGAAACGTCGCCCGCTCCGCAACCTACCTCTAACACCTTCATTCCCGGTTTAACCCCGGCATCCCGGAGACAGCGCCAGGTGAAATCTTCCAGAAACAAGTTTTGTTTTTGCAGGCGTACGATTTCTTTAGGTGAATGGCCTAATACATAACCATCCCTGGCAGGGCTAACTAATTTAGTTTCCACGCAGTCTACCTCCTGTACCGTCTTTAATATAATCAAGCGACGATATAAGGATAGTAGATATGCAACAAAAAAACTGTGATGCATTTAACACTTATAATTTTCCAGGCAGATGAAGTTAGTTGACCTCAAACCTTCGCTCAGGTATCATGTCCATATGGTAACAAGTAACTTGAATACCACCGGTGCGACCGGCGGTACTAACGGGCAAAATCCCCGCCAGTTGCAGGGGCCGGAGAGCGAACTGGCCCAAAAGCAGGCCGCCAGCGGGCTTAGTTTTTACCTGCACATCCCCTTCTGCCGGACCCGCTGCACCTACTGCGACTTTAATACTTACACCAATCTCGGCCATTTGCAAGGGCGCTATTCGATTGCCCTGGCCCAGGAGGTCGAGCGTTCCCTGGCGGCAGTCGCGGCGGGAGTTTACCACCCCTTAAAACCGCTGCCAACCCTGGCAGAACTCGGCCAGACCCCAAAGACCGGGCCGGTTAAGACCATCTTCTTCGGCGGTGGGACGCCTTCGCTGCTGCCCCCGGCTTTTTTGGGTAAAACCCTGGAGGCTATCGCCCGGCGGGCTGATTTAGGGCCGGGCGTGGAGATTACCATCGAGGCTAACCCCGGCACGCTTTCACTTGAAAAGCTGCGCGGCCTGCGCCAGATTGGGGTCAACCGCCTCTCTTTTGGGGTGCAGACTTTTGACGACCCCTTGCTAAAGTCGCTTGGCCGGACCCATACCGGGGCCGAAGCGGTCGAAGCTCTTGAAATGGCCCGCCGGACCGGGTTCGATAACGTGAACCTGGACTTTATCTACGGCTTGCCGGGGCAAAACCTGCCAACCTGGCAGGCCACGCTGGACCGCGCTCTGAGTATTCGCCCGGCCCACCTTTCGCTGTACGGGTTAACGGTCGAGGAAGGCACCATGCTTCACCGCCAGGTTGAGAGCGGTAAACTAACCCCCACCGATAGCGATACCGCCGCCGATATGTACGAACTGGCCCAGGATTTATTGGAAAAAGCCGGGTACATCCAGTATGAAATAAGCAACTGGGCCTTGCGTTCGCCGGGAGATGTACCTGGTACCTCGCCGCGCCTGGCCTGCCAGCATAACCTGGTCTACTGGCGCAACGAGCCTTACCTGGGCTGTGGACCGGGCGCGCACTCATCATTCGCGGGCTGGCGTTACCCGGTTATGAAAGACCCGGACGAATATATTCGCCGCTTGCACGCTAACGCCCCGGTGGTGGTCGCGGACGAAGCCGAGCAGATAAGCCGGGAAGTTGATTTGGCCGACACCGTTATACTGGCTTTACGCCTGAATGAAGGGCTGGAACTGGCCCGTGTCGAACGCGAATTCGGCCAGCCGCTCGAAAAACTCTTTCCCGGCACGCTTGAAATGCTGAGTGAAAATGAACTGGTCGAGCCTTTCAAGGGGCCGCAAGGCGAAGACCGGGTGCGCCTGACCCGGCACGGACGGCTGGTTAGTAACGAGGTTTTTCTGCGATTTTTGCCGGACTAGCGGCTTAACGGCGTTTCGAAGGTACAAAAAGGGCCAGGAACCGCACCAGGCCGGGCCGGCTGCGCCGCCACCAGTTGCGGGTGCGGACGGCGCCGAGCCGGATAAAAAAGAGGACCAGGAAAAAAAGCCCGAACATTACCAGAAAGAGAATGAGCGGGTTGCCGCCCATGTGGGTAGCCGTCCGAATCATCAAAAAAAGGATGACCCACACAATCAGGACGACCCACATGGTCCCGGCGCTCAAGCCATAACGCCGTTTGGGTGGAGTAGCTTCAGATTTTCCGCCAGCGATTTTTTTCATAGCCGTATTATAACATTTTTCCGATTCCCGGACGGGGCATATTTATAAATTTCAAACTTTTAATGCAAAAGCAAAGGAGCAAATTTTGAAAGTTCTTTTCATCGGTGGCA
>CADDZM010000554.1 GCA_902812345.1 Chloroflexota bacterium
GGGGAAGAGGGTACCTTCCACCTGTTGAAAGGTGTTTTTGCTGACTGCTTCACGTGCAACTTGATAAATTAGCGAGGCCATAGTATGCAAATTAACAGTTTCAGACTTCTCTAGCCGGTCGTGGGTCTCTTTTTCGATTAACTCCTCGAAACCTTCTACTTCCTCAATTGCTTCTTGAAAGCCCTCAAGGTTGTTGGGCATATTTTTTTCTATCTGGCTATCAGGAAGTTTGGCCTGTTTACCACCGATCCACATCACCAGTTCGAAGAAATACATGAGGTCATCAATATATTTATCGTTCTGGGGTTCTTTCATCAAAATCAGAGCATCCTGGTAATATTCAATTACCAGGTCTCTAATTGCCAGGTTGTTTACCATGTCTTTTGGCTGGTTTGTACCGATTAAATCTCGAATTTTTTGGATGCCTTCGAGCAGTCCGGTTCGAGTTTCAAAACTGAGCATCACAATATCGGAGGCGCGTTTGAGTCGGGCTTTATCCTGGCTGCGAGGCCGGCCGGGTTTCTTATTATTGGTTTGTGACGCCATCTGAGAAAGCTCCCCGTGAACTGATTCCACTATTTTAAGTGGTGTATTTCATGAACTAAGACAGACTCTAACAAACCCGGCCCTATAATGCAATCTTTTTAGAAGCTGTTAAAATTGCAGTAAATTGTTTTCGCGAAAACAATTTATTTATCCACATTCCTAGTTTATGTAAAGTTATTTGTTGATAACCTGGTAAATAATTGATATTGACAACTTGAACGATTTTATGCTAATATGCCTACATATCGTTTAATTCGTTAAAATGCATCAGGAGCAAATATGGCTAACACTGGCAAATTGCTTAAAACGGCTGAGGCAGCCCAGCGCCTGGGTGTAGACACCGGCACGGTGGCCAGATACATACGAGAAGGTATGCTGCCTGCTTCGGCGACCGTGGGCGGGCATTACCGGGTCAGTGAAGCCGATCTGGAGGCTTTTATAGCCAGCAGCCAGCGTTCCAAAGAAGAAGGGGCCATTGTTATAGCTTTTGCCAACCAGAAGGGCGGGGTAGGAAAAACTACCGCTACGGCCAATCTGGGAGTAATTCTCAAGCAAATGGGCCTGCGGGTCCTGCTGGTCGATCTTGACCCCCAGGGGCATCTAACTTTCACGCTGGGTCATGATCCTGAAACTCTGGGTGTCACAATTTACGATGCTATGATCGGGGAGCGCGACTTCGATATAAGCCAGGTTATTTTAAAAACCTCATTTGGCCCCGACCTTGCCCCCAATAACATTATAGCCAGTAATGCCGACCGCGAACTTAGCAGCAAGCCGACCTGGGGCACCCGGCTTTCGACTGTCCTTAGACGTATCCGGCATAATTACGACTATATTTTGCTTGACTCCGGCCCCAGCCTTAACGGCCTGACGGTTAATGCCCTTTATGCCGCGGATTATGTAGTTATTCCAACGCAACTGGAGATGCTTTCGGTTAAAGGCATGCAGCTACTTTTAGAACGTATTGATGAAGCTCGTGCCGAAGGTAACCCCCGGCTTCAAATCGCCGGGGCGGCCGCCCTTATGGTTCAGATGACCAATGCTTCAAGAGCCATGAATGAAGCCCTGCGGCAGGCCCTGGGCCAGCGCGGTATCCGGGCTTTTAACACGGTTATTAAACGCAGCGTCCAGTTTGCCGAAGCAGCCAACCAGCGCACTGTTATGGCGGTTCTAAATCCTCGCAGCGACCAGACTGAATCTTACCGGCGTTTACTTGCCGAGATTTTAAGGGTAGTAGGCGGACCGGGCCTGGACCGCCTTGAAATGCTCCAAACCGGCCCTGTTTCAAACACCAGCCTTAACAACCAGGCTGATGAAGAAATATCTGAAACTGCAAAAGATGGGTTAACTCTTTCTTCACAAAAGGGCGCTGGCAGTAGAAGCTCTACCGCCAGCCGGAAACGCGGTTCAGTTGCCGCTATCCCTCCTATCAATAGGTCCAGGGAGTAAAGCTTTGGCAAGAAAACAAAAACCTCTTAATCTTGACTTTCTCAGCGGTGGACAAGAACCTACCACACCGGTGCAACCGGCAACTCGCTCAATACTTTCTAATATTCTAGCTTTACATAAAGATGATGCCGAGCAGGCTATCCTGGTAGAAATAGACCGGTTGCATGATAATCCTTACCAGCCCCGTTTGAACGCTGACGATTCAAATTTGAATGAATTAGCCCAGGTAATCAAATCTCAAGGCTTCCAGGGAGTGCTGGTGGCCCGGCCTCATCCTGATAGGATTGAGCATTACCAGATTACGGCCGGTCACCGCCGCCGGGAAGCGTCCAAACAGGCCGGGTTAAGTATGCTGCCGGTTGTAGTAAAAGAGCTATCCGATGAGGAAATGGTAGGTCTTTCAATAACTGAGAATATTCAGCGCGAAGACCTTACGCCTTTAGAGGAAGGCCGGATTTTCCTTCTAATGGCTGAAGAGATGGATTATACCCACGAACAGATAGCCCGTGAAATCGGTAAAAACCGAGGATATGTTGAGAACCGCCTTCGAGTGGCCCGTGCACCCGAAGATATTCAGGATCTGGTATCCCAGAAACCGGATAGTCTCAGAGCCGTTTCAAACCTTATCAAGGTAACCGACCCTGGCCGCCGCCAGGAAGCCATAGAGCTGCTTAAAGCGGGGAAATTAACCGCTGATGACCTTACATCGTATCTTCTTGCTACTACACCGGCGGTAGGTCAGGTGTTATCAACTGACGTGTCCGGTACTCCTACCAGACCTGAAAAAGGTGAGCCGTCTTCTGGCAGAGGTAGAGG
>CADDZM010000555.1 GCA_902812345.1 Chloroflexota bacterium
GGCCTCTTTGTCCGGGGTGCACCGGGTGGAAAACCAGGTGTTATAACCGCGGGTCGTCGCTGCCGCTTTACATTGACGGCTTCCAGTGCTGACGCATGAATAAAAGCTTCCGCGTCAATCCAGCGACTGGGGGCAAGAGAAAGAAAAATTCGTTGCAAATAGGGGTGGACAACGCACAGAGCGTTATGCAATAATTAGGGTGGGAACTAATTGAGGAAAGGATGGTATCTTTGCGTTCATGGGACCCACCCTTTTGGATTGGTGATCGTCTTTTTACAGCAGAAGAATTGACGTTGATCAAAGAAACTGTCCGGCAGTTCAAGCGACTGAGTCGCCGGGAGTTGATTGCCACGATTTGCGAGAACCTGCCCTGGAAAGCACCGAACGGCAAATTGAAATTGGAAGCCTGCCGACTATTCCTGGAACAGCTCGAGTCTTCCGGTTTAATTGAACTGCCCCCGAAGAAGAGGCCGCCTAAAAGAAAAGTTCACGAAATTGCACCTTTACCCTGCATTCCAAGAGAAGGCCCGTTAAAGCAGTATCTTCCGGTGACGGTAGACCCGGTATCGGTGGAGGAACAGCATCTTTGGAACGCAACGGTGGCGGCTTATCATCCCTTGGGTTACCGCCAGCCCTTTGGCGCCCATCAGCGCTATTGGATCCATAGCCGGGCCGAAGAAAGATTACAGGTCCTGGGCACCCTATTATTTGCTGCGGCGGCCAGAACGGTGGCGGTCCGGGAAGCCTGGATCGGGTGGACAGAGCTGGAACGCAACCGGTTTCGTTATCGGATCATCAACAACAGCCGTTTTTTAATTCTGCCGGGGGTGCAAATTCCGCACCTGGCCAGCCACGTACTGGCGCTGGTTGCCCGGCGTATCCGGGCGGACTGGCAAAAACGGTACGGGTACGCCCCGGTGCTTTTTGAAACCTTTGTCACCCCCCCGCACCGGGGGACATGCTACCGGGCGGCCAACTGGCAGTATATCGGTGAAACAGCCGGTCTGGGCAGAGAACCCAAGAAACAAAAAAGGCATCCGGTGGTCAGGCTGATGTTCGTTTACCCTTTGGTCCGGGAATGGCGCTTCGGGCTTTGCGCTCCGACGCCGGTGGCGGATGGTGAGTTTGATGCGTAATCCGGAGGCAATCAATGCGGCTACATTACCCAATCGCCGAAGTTCCTGTAAGACGGTGGAGGAAGAACAGGCGGCCCGGCAATCAGCTGCCGAGGCGCAGATCAATGCCTGGCGGGCGATTTTACCCGGCCTGTTGGAAAAGTTCGTTCGTTTGAATGATCCCCGCCGGCCCGGGAGTATCCGGCACAAACTGACCGTACTCATGATTTACGCCCTACTCTTGTTTATCTTTCAGTACGCTTCCCGGCGCGAGGCCAACCGGGAACTCAGCTCTCCCGCTATTTTAGACACGCTGCGGGCTGTCTTTCCCGAAGTGGACGGCACTCCGCACATAGATACCCTGGCCCGGCTTTTAGAAAAGATCCCGGCAGAGCAAATCGAAAACATTTTAGGGACCACCGTCCGCCAGCTCTTACGCAGAAAGAAATTACAAGCGCTTTTAGTCGAAAAACATTATGTGGTCGCCATTGATGGCACCCAAAAGTTCATCCGGACCGCCTCCTTCGCGCCAGAGGCACTCCATCGTAAGAACAAAAACTATGTTTACCTTCTGGAGGCCGTTCTCGTTGGTCCGCAGGGAATCGTCATTCCACTGCTGGCTGAGTTCTGTGAAAACGGCCCGGAGCAGAATAAACAAGACTGCGAATTAAAAGCCTTTCGTCGTTTGGCCGCTCGCCTGAAAGAACTGATGGGTAAACTCCCGCTTTTGATTTTGGCCGACGGCCTTTACCCCAACGGCCCGGTGATGCAGATCTGCCGGCAGAACAACTGGGACTTCATGATCGTCCTGCCCTCCAACTGTCTTCAATCGGTCTGGGAGGACGCATTGGGAATCCGCCAACTGGAACCGAAGCAAACCCGGACGTATCAGTGGGGCGACCATATGCAGTTCTTCTGGTGGGCTAACAACATTGCTTATGATTGGCGGGATGCCGAAAACAGGTATCATCGCCTGATGCTGCATATAGTGGTTTGTAACGAAACCCGGGAGGAAAATGAGTCTACCTGGGCGTGGGTGTCGGGCACCCCGCTGACCCAAAAAAACATAATCAACCGTTGCAACCGGGCAGCCCGTCACCGATGGGGCATTGAGGAGAATTTCCTTGCCGAAAAACACCACGGGTACAACTATGAACATCCCTTTTCGTATAACTGGAACGCCTTGAAAGGGTGGCATGCGCTAATGCGGCTGGCCCACCTGATCAACATTCTCACTTTACACACCGTAGCCTTATGGGATACGGTGCAAACGTTAGGCATGCGCGGCACTCTGCGGTTTTTATGGCAGACTTTTACGGGCAACTGGCTCGACATCTCCAGGCTGAACAGGCTCCGCAATAAACCGGCGCAACTTCGTCTGGTGATTTAGTTACGCGAGTTGCCTTTTAAACTAAAAATCACTTTGGGCGAGGGTCACCTCGCCTATTCCTGCATGGACCCATTCCGCCCAGATAGTTCCATAAATAGACAGGGCACTGACAAATTTACGTAAAACAGATATCTTTACCTATGGGCTATACTGCTGGGCGTCAAAAAGAGGCTCAAAGAACTTTACAAAGTATTTGGTGCGTCAGCTCTGTTCAATAATAAATTTCATGGCGCACCCCACAGGTGAATTTTATTTTGACGGGTTTTCCTTCCCTTTCTTAATTATGCGGGGTTTTACTTGAG
>CADDZM010000556.1 GCA_902812345.1 Chloroflexota bacterium
CTACCTTTAGAAGACTACCTTTAGAAGACTACCTTTAATTGTATAATTGTAGGCTCAAATTGTTCTTAAGATAACCAGGAATGGACCCTAAAAGATACCGATGAGTGATATCCCCCTTCAGAATTCGCTAATCCACCGGCCGCTTGGTTTTGAAGCGCCTTACAGTCACGGCCCTGATGAAAGGTTCCCCCGTTACCCCCTGGTCGGCCAAACGGTGTCGCTCGGCCTGACCGTACCGCTCGACCAGGAATGGGAGCAACTTTTTTGCCTGTGGCGGCTTAACGGCGAGGTTCAACCGGTCCTGCCTATGCGTAAAATGGGCCTCGCGCCGCGCCAGGCTTCGCCTTTCCTGGCCGTCTCGCCTCTGAACGAAGTGGGCCTTGAAAGCGCCGGGGCAGTCACCAGTGAAGCCACCGGTAGCCTCACCGCCCCTACGGTCACCGGCCCGGCCAACGATGCTACTTTAGCCGAACCCCTAGAAAAAGATGACGAACGGCAGTTGTGCTGGGAGGTTAGTTTTGGGCCTTTCGCTTATGGCGACCGGGTGGAATACACTTTCTCGACGAATCCGGCCCAATCTAAGCCTGGTTTACCCCTGTGCTATGAGTACGCTTTCGAGCCCCGCGCCTGGCAGCCTCTCGAACTGGTGACCGGGCCAGGCGGGGGCGGGACGCTTTTTTTGCAAAGCCAGGGTAAGATCCTGCTCAAACTGGCCGCCGAGGGCGCGGGCGACACTACTTTCCGGCTGAAATTAGAGCGGGCCGCTCCTAACCTGGCTGAAAATCTTCCTTTGCTCGAAGAAATTTCGGTGGCCGCTGCCGGCGCCCGCCTTTTTCTCCGGGGGAAATCAGGCCAACCCGCACTTACCCTGCAAGGGCCGGCTGGACAAATTGTTTTGCAAAGCGCGGCGGCCTTATTCGAAGGGCTATTAACTTTTAACGGAGAACTGGAAGCTCTGCGCCTTAACTTTGCCGGTCAAAGCCACGATTTCTACGGCCTGGGCGAACGCTTCGACCGGCTCAACCAGCGCGGCCTGACCCCGGACATCCGGGTTTACGAGCAGTACAAGGACCAGGGCGACCGCACTTATTTCCCGGTTCCCTTCGGCCTCTCACCGGACGGCTTTGGCCTTTTCCTGGATACCAGCGCCTACGCCCGCTTCCTACTGCCGGAGGAAGGGCCGCTTTCCTGCGAAATCGAACTGCCGGGCGAAACGCTCGACCTTTATTTCATTAGCGGCGCTCCCCCAGAAATTCTTGGCGCGTATACGGAGTTGACCGGCAAACCGGCCTTGCCGCCGGACTGGATTTACACCCTCTGGATAAGCGGCAACGAATGGAACAACCAGAAGCGCATCATGGAAGTAATAGAGCGCAGCGAGGCCGAGGGCATCCCGGTCGGCGTGGTGGTCATCGAAGCATGGGCCGATGAAACAACCTTTTACGTCTTTAATGACGCTACCTATGCCCCCAACGACCCGGCCCGGCCTCCCCGGCTGGCCGATTTTACCTTCCCGGCCAACGGCCACTGGCCCGACCCTAAAGGCATGGTGAACGAACTCCACCGCCGGGGCATCAAGGTGCTTTTGTGGCAGATTCCGGTCCTCAAAAGCTTCGAGGAAGTCGAGCAAAGCATGGCCGAACGGGCCCAGGCCGGGTATAAACCTCAGCTTGACAGCCTTGAACAGCACCGCCGCGATACCGCCTACGCCGTTGAGCAGGGTTTCGTGGTGCGGAACGCCGACGGCACGCCCTACCAGAACCCCGGCATCTGGTTTAACGGCGCTTACATCCTGGACGTAACCAACCCGGCCGCCCGGGCGTGGTGGATGTCCAAACGGGCCTATTTAATAGAAGAACTGGGCGTGGACGGTTTCAAGACCGATGGCGGCGAGCATCTGTGGGGTAATGATTTGCGCTTCCACGACGGGCGGCGCGGCGCCGAACTCATAAACGCCTACCCTCGCCTTTACACCCAGATGTATTATGACGCCTTGCAAACTGGCGGCCGCGCAGGAGTTACCTTCAGCCGGGCCGGGTTCGCCGGGTCGCAGAACTCGCCCTGCCACTGGGCCGGGGATGAGAACTCGACCTTCGCGGCCTTCCGCCACTCAATTGTGGCCGGTCTCAGCGCCGGGCTGTCGGGTATACCGTTCTGGGGTTGGGATATTGGCGGATTTAGCGGGCCGCTCCCGACTGCCGAGCTTTTCCTGCGGGCGACCGCCATGGCGGTCTTTTGCCCGATTATGCAATACCACTCCGAATATAACGCTTTCCGGCCGCCCCTGCGCGACCGGACGCCCTGGAACATCGCCGAGCAAAACGGCGCGCCCTGGCTGGTCGAGGCTTTCGCACGGCTGGCCCGGTTGCGCCTTGACCTGGCGGCTTACCTGGCCGAGGCTGGCCGCCACTCGACCCGAACCGGTGAGCCGGTAATGCGCGCCCTGGTGTTGGATTGGCCCCACGACCAGAATTGCCGGCAGATTGAAGACCAGTATATGTTCGGCCCCACTCTCCTGGTGGCCCCGGTCGTTTACGAGGGCGCGGCAGCCCGCGACGTCTATTTGCCGCAAGGCCGCTGGCGGGACTACTGGGAAGGGCCGGAAGCCCCCCTGATAGAGGGGAACCAGTGGCTGAAAGATTATCCCGCGCCTTTGCGAGACAAACCGGTCCTGGTCTTTGAAAGGGTAAGGGGTTGATTTAATTACCGGTATCTCCGGTTAACTTCTTGAGTTCTTCAGGCAGCATCTGGAGACCGGTTTGTAAAAACCTGGAAAAGTGTTCAAACAATTAGTAAAGATAAGAA
>CADDZM010000557.1 GCA_902812345.1 Chloroflexota bacterium
CAGTGCTGACGCACAAATAAAAAACACCAAGCAAATCCAATGATTGGGGGGTCAAAGAAGAAAATTTCGTTGCAAATGGGGGTGGACAGCGCACAGAGCATTATGCGATAATAGGGTGGGAAAAAATGAGGAGAGGATGAGCTTTTTTGCGCTCGTGGGACCCACCCTTTTGGATCGGGGATCGTCTTTTTACAGCAGAGGATTTGGCGTTGATCAAAGAAACTGTCCGGCAGTTCAGGCGGCTAACCCGCCGGGAATTGTCCGCCACGATCTGCGAAAACCTGCCCTGGAAAGCGCCGAACGGCAAATTAAAAATAGACGCCTGCCGTTTATTCTTAGAACAACTCGAAGCTTCCGGTTTGATTGTCCTGCCTCCCAAGAAGAACCCGCCTAAAAGAAATAATCACGAGGTTGCGCCTTTGCCCTGCATCCCTAGGGAAGGCCCTTTAAAACAGTACCTTCCGGTGACGGTTGACCCGGTTCCGGTGGAGGAACAGCATCTTTGGAACGCAACGGTGGCCGCCTATCATCCCCTGGGTTACCGCCAACCCGTCGGTGCCCACCAGCGCTACTGGATAAAAAGCCGGGTCGAAGAAAAAGTCCAGATCCTGGGTGCCCTGTTATTTGCCGCGGCGGCCAGAAAGGTGGCCGTCCGGGAGGCCTTTATCGGGTGGACGGCAACCGAGCGCGACCGGTTCCGTTACCGCATCGTCAACAACAGCCGTTTTTTAATTCTGCCGGGGGTGCAAATTCCGCACCTGGCCAGCCATGCTTTAGCGCTGGTCGCCCGGCGCATCCGGGCGGACTGGCAAAGACGGTACGGTTACGCCCCGGTGCTTTTCGAGACCTTTGTCACCCCGCCCCACCGGGGGACCTGCTACCGGGCGGCCAACTGGCGGTACATCGGCGAAACAGCCGGCCTGGGCAGAGAGCCCCGGAAGCAAAAAGGTCATCCGGTGATCAGGATGGTGTTTGTTTACCCCCTGGTCCGGGAATGGCGAAAAGAGCTTTGCGCCCCGACGCCGGTGGCGGGGGATGATTGCGATGCGTAATCCGGAAGCAATTAACGCAGCTACCCTGCCCAACCGCACAAGTCCCTTTAAAACAATGGAGGAAGAACAGGTGGCCCGGCAGCTAGCCGCCGAAGCGCAGATCAATGCCTGGCGGGCGATCTTGCCCGGCCTTTTGGAAAAGTTCGACCGCTTAAAGGACCCCCGCCGGCCCGGAAGTATCCGGCACAGACTAACCGTCCTCATGGTTTTTGGTCTTCTCTTGTTTATCTTTCAATACGCTTCCCGGCGCGAGGCCAACCGGGAACTTAGCTCCCCCGCCATTTTAGAAACGCTGCGGGCGGTCTTTCCCGAAGTGGACGGTACTCCGCACCTGGACACCCTGGCCCGGCTTTTAGAGAGGATCCCGGCCGAGCAAATCGAAAATATTTTGGGGACCACCGTCCGCAAGTTCTTACGCAAAAAGAAATTACAGGCGCTTTTAGTCGAAAAGCATTATGTGGTCGCCGTTGACGGCACCCAAAAGTTTGCCCGGACTGTTTCCTTTGCGCCGGAGGCGCTCCACCGCAAGAACAAAAACTATGTTTACCTATTGGAGGCTGTTCTCGTCGGTCCGCAAGGAATCGTTGTTCCCCTTTTGGCTGAGTTTTGTGAAAATGGCCCGGATCAAGATAAACAGGACTGCGAATTAAAGGCCTTTTATCGTTTAGCACCCCGCTTAAAAGAACTGCTGGGTAAATTACCTCTTCTAATCGTGGCCGACGGTCTTTACCCGAACGGCCCGGTGATGCAAATCTGCCGGCGGAACAACTGGGACTTCATGATCGTTTTGCCCGCGAACTCCCTTCCGTCGGTTTGGGAAGACGCTTTAGGAATCCACAAACTGGAACCGGAGCAGACCCGGACGCACCAGTGGGGCGACCGGACCCAGAACTTCTGGTGGGCCAACGACATTGTTTACGTTTGGCGGGATGCCCAAAACCAGCATCACCGCCTGGTGCTCCACGTGGTGGTTTGCAACGAAACCTGGGGGGAAAATGAGGCCACCTGGGCGTGGGTGTCGGGCACCCCCATTACCCCGAAAAACGTAATCAACCGATGCAACCGGGCGGCCCGTCACCGGTGGGGCATTGAAGAGAATTTCCTTACCGAAAAACGTCACGGATACAACTATGAACATCCGTTTTCATATGACTGGAACGCCTTAAAAGGGTGGCACGCCCTGATGCGGCTGGCTCATCTGATCAACATTCTCACCCTGCATACCGTGGCCTTGTGGGAAACGGTGCAGACATTGGGCCTGCGCGGCACCCTGCGGTTTTTATGGCAGACCTTCACGGGCAACTGGCTCGACCTCTCCAGATTGAAAAGACTTTGCGATAAACCGGCGCAACTTCGTTTGGTGCTTTAGGTACGCAGGTTACCTGCTGAACCGAAAAATCACTTCGGGCGAGGGCTACCTCGCCTAATCCCGTTTGGGCCAATTCTGACCGGGTAGTGCCATAAATATTCAGGCCGCTGCCGGGTTTACAGCAAAAAACATATTTTTGCCTGCGGACTATACTGCCGGGTGCCGGAAAAGGAAGCAAGGAGCTCTTTAAAATATTTGGTGCGTCAGCACTGGAAGAGCCGCAGTGCTGACGCACAAATAAAAAACACCAAGCAAATCCAATGATTGGGGGGTCAAAGAAGAAAATTTCGTTGCAAATGGGGGTGGACAGCGCACAGAGCATTATGCGATAATAGGGTGGGAAAAAAT
>CADDZM010000558.1 GCA_902812345.1 Chloroflexota bacterium
CTTCAAAGGCGGCGCGACCTTTAACCCGTTTATCAATCTGCCGCACGTGGCCGGTATGATGAGCGACCTCGATTTGCCGGTGGTCGAGCGGGCCATGACTGCGATTTTCTCCGAACTCAAGCGGCGCGAGCATCTGTTAAAACTCGAAGGCGTCACCCACATCCGCGATTACCAGAAAAAAAAGCCGCGCCCTAAAACGCCCCTGCCCTACCTGCTGGTCATCATTGACGAGTTCGCCGAGATGAAAGAGCAAGCGCCTGACTTTATGGATAAGATTGTCAATATCGCTCGAACCGGCCGGACGTTGGGCGTGCATCTTATCCTGGCGACCCAGCGCCCCGCCGGTATCGTCTCCGGCCAGCTAAACTCAAACACCAAGTTCCGGCTTTGCCTGCGCGTCGAGTCCACCGACGATAGCGTGGACATGCTTGGCCGCAAGGACGCAGCCCTGATACCCAGTAACGCGCCGGGCCGCTCTTTCTTTAAAGTCGGTTCGGACATTTATGAGCAGTTCCAGGTCGCTCGCGTGGCCGTCCCGTTTGAGGGGGGCGAGGAAGGCCAGAAGGACGAGCAAGAGATAAAAATTGTTGACCACTACTGGCGGGCGGCCCCGCTTTCGCCCGACAAGACGGTTCGTAGCGGCCCCATCCTGCTTGACGACGAGGAAGATAACCAGGTCGCGATGGACTACGACGTAATCGTGCGCCAATGCCTGGACGCCGCCCGGCGGACGATTATCCGCAACACCCACCGGCCCTGGCTCGAACCGCTCAAAACCCAGTATTTCTTACCCGACTTGCTGGAAGGGCAGCCTTTAGTGGCATTCGGCCTGAAAAGTGATGCCTGGCCGGAGAACCCACCTTTTGGCTATGGGTGCGTCCCGGTCGGCCTCGTGGACGATGTGGTGGCCCAGGAGCAGTATTCCTTAATGCTGGACCTGGCCCGGCAGGGTAGTTACTGCATCAGCGGGCTGGGCGTGAGCGGCAAAACCACTTTCTTGCGGACGATGCTGGCGGGCCTGGCTCTCACCCACGCGCCCGATCAGGTGCGCTTCGCCATTGTGGATATGGGTAACACCCTGGGCGATTTCGCCAACCTGCCCCACCGGACGAGTTATGTTTCGATGGCCCAAAAGCCGCTTATGAACGGCTTTATGCGCGACCTGTACGAGGAGCTACAGCGCCGCAAGAACCTTTTCGCGCGGGCAGGTGTCCTCGACCTGGCTTCATTCCGCGCCCATGACAAAACGCTCGCGGTAATTTTTATCGCCTTCGACAACTTCGCCTCCATCCGGCACGACCCGCCGTTTGACATGGAATATCTCAAGGCTATCGTGCGCGAGGGCCGCGCCTACGGGCTGCACCTGGCAATCACGATGGAGCGGGCCATGGACTTCGAGCACGGTCGCATGATGGACGAGTTTTTCCAGGTGGCGCTGCGCCAGTCGCGGGACGATATTATTTTCCCGGTGCCGCGCAATATGGTCGGTAGCTGGGACGGCAAGCCAGGTCGCGGTTTTATCCGGGGTCTGCCGCACCAGCCGCCGCTCGAAATTCACGTGGCCCTCCCCTGCAAGGCCGCGCCCGAAGACCAGTCGAAGGCGATAAACGCGCTGGTGGGCCGCCTGGCGGCTGCCGCTCGGCAGGACGGGCGCTACACCAGCCTGAACCGGCCGGCCACCACCAATCCGGTCCTGGCGGCTAGCGATATAACTCCCGTAAAGGTCGAGGAAAGCCTGGTTACGGGCGTGACAGGGATGGATTCGGACGACTACTGGAAGAAGTTGCTCACCCCGGACGAGGACGATGAACTCGAAATCATTTTTGAAGATGATTACGCGCCCGAACTGTTAGCCGCCGATCCGTCCAGGGAAAGATTGGAACAGGCGGACTCCCAAAACGGCAGCGACCCTCACGGCGAGGCCGCACCGGGCGACCGACTCGCCGCCAACGCCAACGGTCACCACCAGAACGACGCGCCGGGAAATGGTAACGGTTATAGCGGAAATGGCGATGCTAAAAGCAGAGAGGCGAGCGGCGACACCCTGGCCGGGACCGTCCGGCTAACCGAGACCACCCACTTCCAGGAAGATAGCAGCAGGCGCAAGTTTGACGAGGCAACTTTGCCGGGAAAAGAGACTGCCCAATCTCAGAAAGAGGTCGAGGCGGAATTCCTGGATATTATACCCCTCAAAACGCCCGGCCTTGTCTTGAATTATAATTTCGAGAAAGGGCCACAATCCGGTAAAGAACCTCGCCTGTGATTTTTAGTTAGCGCCAGCCGATTTCGACCTGGGCCGGGCCGAGCGGTTGGCCGTCGCGCCTGTATTGGCTACCAATGGCATCCGAGGTAAAATGAACTTCTTTTGTGAGTTTATTTACTTAATTTTTGCGCAAAAATGAGCGCCAGGCATTTTTGTAAGCTCAGACTAACCGCTCTTTAACAATTTAATGAACAGTAAAGACCTCTAATCGGTTAAGATAGGTTTTCCACAACACTAACTTTTCTGAAAAGGAGTCTTACCATCACTAAGTAGTCTGTCAACAAAGACTTGTAATGATTAACCTGAAATGTAGGCACAACCTTACCTGTAGAAACTTGCTTGACAAACTACTAAGTAGTCTGTCAAGTAAGTCTTTACAACTAAGGTCAAAGCTGGTAAACTTGGACCATGAGAAAAAATAAATCTTTCGAATTGCCTGCGTCCGACCGAGCGCGACTGGAAAAATTCATCGGTAGC
>CADDZM010000559.1 GCA_902812345.1 Chloroflexota bacterium
CCACTGTCGCTACTTTTACCCAGCCTGTTTGAGGGTAGGCCTGGCGAACGTAAGGTTCTTTCATTTCACCCGCCAGTATGCGCTCACCTAACTTTTTATTTCCCATGCTTCGTCGCTCCTGGAAATAGTAACTTTGCCGATACTTTATGGCCGGACCCGGTTCAACCTTTAGATACTAATCGTCTTCGCCTTCCCCGCTATCCCTACCTGTTCGATACTTATAATCATAATTTGTAATAAAATCGAATTCTTCGGGAGTGAAATGAAAATGTTCTCCCAAAACCAGATCTATCTTATCGAGAATATGTTTCGACTTAAAGGGGAAAAATCTATAGAATATTGTTTCCCCTCTTTTTTTATTATATGTTGCAAGTTCCGCATTTTTATAAAGATCTATATAGAGTTCTTTTGAAAGCTCATTTAGCTTAGATCGGTGTGTTGAACTTATTGTTTCTAAGGCAATAGGAAATGAACCAATGTGTTGAGGTTTAAGGTCCATTTCATTTGAGATTAAGATCCACCACCAATAGAAAAGAGTAGAATTAATAATTGAGATTACGCTCGAACTATAGTGCGCTTGAACCTTAAGTTCGCTAATAGTACTGGCACTTTCAAGTTTCCCAGCTACCCAAAATTCAGGTTCTTTTTCCATTGAAATTTTATAACTCCAATTTCCAAGCCTTCTATAATAAATTGTATTTAACCCTCCAATTACAGTCTGAATTGAACCATTATTACTTAGTATCTTTTGAAGGATTCCATCTTCAATTGGATCGTTCATTTTAAGAAATTTATCATATGGAGAAACCTCAATTTTATTTGGAACATATGAAAACAAAGCAAATAGATTATTTCTTTCCTCTGTATATGCTCGTAAATATCTTGTTGAAAAGAAGTTTGTCTTTTGCACAGTTCTGTTTATTGTAAGATAAATAGGCACCACCCGACAAAACTTTTACAGTCGAAATGTGCGCAACCTGAGTCCTTTTCTGCTATGGTCTGGGGAGATTTTTCAACAACTACCCCAGACGAAAGCAGAGGTGGAGATGATTACTTTGGAACAGCACGAAACTATCCGTCGCCTTCATTTCATCGACAAGTTATCCAACCGGGCTATTGCTGCCAGGCTGGAGATTTCTCGACGGACCGTTACGAAGGCCCTTGCCCATGAAACGGTCCCGACCTACACTCTCAGCAAGCCTCGGTCGGCTCCGCAACTCGGCGCTTTTAAGAGTCGGGTCGAACAATTACTCACTGACAATAAACTCCTGCCCAAAAAGCAGCGTTACACCGCCCACAAAATCTTCCAACTCCTTCAAGCCGAGGGATATTCCGGCTCAGAATCCTCCGTCCAGGCCGCCGCCGTGGCCTTTCGTAAAACTAACCGCAAACCGCACGTCTTCTTACCCCTGGAATTCGATCCCGGCCAGGAGGCTCAGGTCGATTGGGGCGTGGCCCAGGCCTGCATCGCCGGGGTTATGCAGACGGTCCAACTCTTTGTCATGCGCCTCAACTACTCCCGCCGCTCCTTCGTAAGGGCTTATCCCTCCCAGAAACAGGAAGCCTTTTTTGAGGGACATGCCCTGGCTTTTGCCCATTTCGATGGTATTCCGCACCGCCTCAGCTACGACAACCTGGCGGCGGCCGTTAAAATTCTAGTTGAAGGCAGGGTTCGCGAAGAAAACCGTTCTTTCATTGCTTTCCGCTCCTACTACCTTTTCGAAAGTCATTTCTGTACGCCCGGACAGGGCCATGAGAAGGGGGGCGTGGAACACAGTGTTGGTTTTAGCCGTCGAAATTTCATGGTTCCCATTCCGCACGTAGCCTCGTTTGAGGAACTTAATGCCTACCTGTTAAGCGAATGTGTGCGGGATGATGTCCGGGTCGTGGCGGGGCAGAGCGCTTCCATCGGCCAGCTCTGGCAAGTCGAAAAGGGCAGTCTCAGGCCGCTACCGCTTCGAGCTTTCGAATGTTGTGTTACCAGGCAAGCTCGTCTGACCCCTTACAGCCAGGTGGTCTTTGAAACGAACCGCTATTCAGTGCCGACCGATCAGGTTCGAGCCGAACTGGTGGTAAAAGCTTATCCCTTCACAATAGATATTTTGCGGCCAGGCGGCGGGGCTGGTTCCGGTGAAAGCAATCCCGCCGTAATTGCCACTCACTACCGTTGTTACGAAAAGAACCAGGATGTGTTCGATCCCCTGCATTATCTGGCTCTGCTTGAACAGCGTCCAGGGGCTTTTGAACATGCCAAACCACTACGGCGCTGGCGTAAAGAATGGCCGCCCAGCTACCAGCGCAGCCTCGACCACCTCATAGAGAAGTGGCCGGAAGGGCGAGGAGTACGCGAGTTCATCGCGATCCTTAGACTGCATCAAACCCATCCGGCGGCCCTGGTAGAACAGGCCGTCAGCCAGGCGCTGGCATGGGGCTGTGTGCACCTGGACGGGGTAACCCACTGCCTGCACCAGCTGGGTCAACCGCAACAACTCACTCTACCCCTGCTGGATTTAAGTAACCGGCCGGAGTTAGCAACTGTCGGCAGCCAGCCGGTGGCACTGGATCATTACGACCAATTACTATTAATAGAAAGGCACTCTTAAGTGATGGCTTCAGCACCCCAGCCCCAACCGCAACCCCAACTGCTTTTAGAAAGTTATCTCAAGCAGTTGCGCCTGCCCAGTTTTGCCGAACTTTACCAGCAATTGGCCCAGGACGCGGCCCGAACGGACCTGTCTTA
>CADDZM010000560.1 GCA_902812345.1 Chloroflexota bacterium
ATGATTGGCATAGGAACCAACATCATAGCGCATTTGGAGCTTTTACCCCTTTCGTTTTCTATTGTTAAAGTGCTAGAACCAGGGTTTTTAAGAACCCCTTGCTCATTTTTGGCCGAAATCTAAGTAAGTATAGTATTTGTGTAAAAGTTACAAGGAGAGATCTGTGAAACTATTTTCCAATTCATCCCGCCTGGTAGTAGTGGCTCTTTTGCTGTTAGTATCCGTCCTGGCCGCTTGCGGTGATGCCGCTACGGCTGTCCCCGCCTCTTCTACGACTGCTGCCACCGCTCCGACGACTGCCGCCGCAGTTGCTACCACGGCCGCTACCGCCACCACGGCTGCGGTTGCTACGACCGCTGCCGTCGCCACAACTGCCGCCACCGCTACGACCGCTGCGGTTGCTACCACTTCGGCGGCTACGACCACGACCACTTCGGCGGCTGATACCAGCGCGGCTGGCACTACCGCCGCTGCCACCGCCGGCACCGGCGCTACGACCGGCTCGGCTGATATCCCGGTTTACACTGGCGCAACGGAAGTAACCCTGCCGGATGCCATTACGTCCCAGTTTGCCAGCTCGGTTGGCTCTTCGGTCAAGAACGCTAAAGTTCAGGCCTACAAAGCAAGTGACAGCCCTGACGCTGTTACCACCTTCTTCAAGAGCGGCTTTACTTCAGGCGGCTGGACCGACCTGAGTTCCCAGATTCCAGCCAGTTCGACCGCGGCCCTGAGTGGCAGCGGCCTGAGCCTGATTGGGCCTTTCGCTAAAGCCCCGAACGTTGCCGTGGTGATGGTCGGCTCTGGCGCGTTATTCGCTACCGCCGGTGTTCCGGGCGTAACTTCTTCCGATACCGTTTACCTGGTCTTCCAGGGCAACGCGTAATCTTTAGATAGTTCGAATACGAGAGTCCCGTCATTAAATGGCGGGACTTTTTTAACTATGCCTTTATCCTGCCTGCCCCTGAAGTTATCCCCTTTTTTGTTATATCAAGCTCGGCAATCAGGATTTCAAAGGGTTGCAGTTCAAGCTGTTCGAGGTCGAGCAAAGAGTCCTGGCGCGGTTGGTTGGAATAAAGCAAACTGGCCTGGTGGGTTTCCAGGTCAAAGATAGCGGTCTGGGGCGCCTCCGAAAAGTTAAGTGCTACCAGGTAGGTCCGGCCCGAAGCGGCATCATCGCGCAAGAAAGCGAAGTATTCCTCGCTCTCCGGGTTCAGGGCCAGGTATTCACCCGCGATAAGGGCCGGGAGCTTCCGGCGCAAACCAAGCAACTGCCGGTAGAAATTAAGGAGCGAGCCCGGATCGTTCGATTGGCCGGCCACGTTAACGCCCTCGGCGTAATTGGGATTGACCGGCAGCCAGGGTGCGATCCCGGCCGGACTGAAACCGGCGTTCGGTGAAGCGTCCCACTGAAGCGGGCTGCGGCAGCGGTCGCGGGTGGTGTTAAGGACTTTTAGCAGGGCTTCTTCATGGCTCAAACCCTGCGGCCCGGTCATAAGGGCGTAGCGGCGGATTGCCGCCGTGTCGCGCAACTGGTCGTAAGAGGTTAGCATCAAATTGGTCATGCCAATTTCCTCGCCGTTGTAGAGGAAAGGCGTCCCTTTGAGGGTCAGGAGCAAAGCCAGGTGCAGCCGGGCCAGGGCCGCATCGTTTTTGCCGTCACCGTAGCGGGTCCAGACGCGCGGGGTATCGTGATTGCCAAGCGTGTTACAGGGCCAGGTTCCGGGCGGTAAATCGGCCAACCGAACAGCCTGGTTAGAGCGGATATGGTCAGGCGTCAACTGCTCGGTCAGCATCAAGGGAAAATTAAAGACGATATGCAATTCGTTATTGCCGTTGCCGTGATAGGCCACGTTGTCGTCCTCCCCGACCAGCACCCGGTCGCCGGGATACGCGTCAATCAAGGCCCGCAACTCCTGCATAAGTTCGTGGATACCGGGCTGGTGAGTCTGGTAGCGCATGAGTTGGGCGTACTCGGTTTTGGTCAGGCCGTTCGCCGTAGTAGTTTTGAGTTTTTCAGGCGGCAAGGTGTGGTCTGGCAGGTCGGGATGCTCGTAAATGGTGGCGATAGCATCCAGCCGGAAGCCGTCCACACCCATATCAAGCCAGAACCGCACAGCATCCCACATGGCCTGCTTTACGGCCGGGTTACGCCAGTTAAGGTCGGGCTGCTCTTTAAGGAAGGCGTGATAGTAATACTGGCCGGTCGGTGGGTCCAATTCCCAACCGGAGCCGCCAAAAATCGAAGCCCAGTTGTTAGGCGGGCCGCCAGCCTTACCATCTCGCCAGATGTACCAGTCCCTTTTGGGGTTATCCAGGCTGGAGCGAGACTCGATAAACCAGGGATGCAAATCGGAGGTGTGGTTCAGGACCAGGTCGAGAATGACTTTTATATCGCGCCGGTGGGCCGCCATTAGAAAGTGAGTGAAGTCTTCCAGGGTGCCGTATTCCGGACCGACCCCGGTGTAATCGGATACATCATAGCCGCAATCAAGAAACGGCGAAGGGTAATGCGGCGAGAGCCAGACCGCGTCAATGCCCAGGTCGCGCAGGTAGTCTAATTTTTCAAGCATACCGGGGAAATCACCGATACCGTCGCCGTTACCGTCCGCGAAACTGCGCGGATAAATTTGATAAAAAACCGCTTTTTGCCACCATTTCAGGCCGTCCATTCACACTCTCCTTGATTCATGGGTCAGCAGTCAGTAATTGATTGTTAAAACCGGACTTA
>CADDZM010000561.1 GCA_902812345.1 Chloroflexota bacterium
CGGTAAAAAAGCCGCCAGAGTTTTACCATCGCCGGTCATAGCGGTATTAAAAATAACTTCGACCGCCGGGTCGTCATAAGCTTCTAAAGTTTCTAACTGGTGCTGCATTAGCCGGAGCGCGCCGGTATGGCGGGCGTTCGCGGTTTCATCTGCCAGAGGCGAGTAAACCGGCTTTATTTGAAGAAGTAAATTTGCCATGCTGCTACCTTATGATTCCAAAGACGTTGGATTTATGCTACACGACTATGTTACCTCAGAGAGAGGGTGTCAATTGAGACCCTACCCCTTCTTTAAAATAAGTTTGATAAAAGAATTCAGCGGTGCGCCGGAATTGCTCGACTAGCTCGGCGGGACTGGTACAAATACAGTTTTCGCCGTAAGAGAGCAGAATGCGCCGGGCCTGGAACAGGTCGGTTATAGTTGCGCTAACGGTGGCAGAACCGTCCGGGTGGGCGGTTACCTGCTGGCCTTCAAAGTGCTGGCTGACCCCCCGCCGGGCGATGACCGGGCTGAGCCAGTAGGTCAATTCGTAGGCAGGGCCGCCAGGCCGGACCCGTTCCGCGACATCCGGCAAGACCTGGGCGCTGCCGGTTACAACATGGTCAAGCCGGAAAGGCAGCCATTTGTGCCAGTTAAGGCTCCAGCCTTTGAAGGAAACATGGCCTCTTTCAAAGACCAGCGGTTGCGGTTCGACCAGGTGCGCCCGCTCTTTGCCATCACGCGGGCTGGTGTAGCGAAATTCCAGACGCTGGCCCAACCGGATGGCCCGCTCGATTTTTTCGAGGGTGGCCGGGTCGGCCTGGCGGTAATCGGTGGTCTCGTGCAACTTGATGGCGTAAGGCTGGCGCGGCCCGGTCAGACCTTTTTGCTGTTCCGCCGGGAGTAGCTCTTTGAGATGGTGCAATAAATCCTGGATTTCCGCCGAATGGGGAAGCTGGCTCTTTTCAAATGTTTGGAGCAAAAGCCTAAAGGCGCTGAGTTGGGCAGGACTTAGCGATAGCCCAAACGGAGAATCAGTCCAGACATAGCAACCCGTAGCGCGCTGCCAGTTGACGGAGAACCCGGTTGCCCGCAAGGCTTTGAGGTCGCGTTTGAACTGCTCTTTGTGACGCCGGGCAATCTCGGTGGGATGGGCGAAGCGGTCATAATCAAGCAGTTGCGTCCGGTCAAGCTCTTCGATAATTTCCTCGTAAGGGCGCGGCCGGTTATGCAGCAAACTTAACAGGGCTATCCGCCGCCGGACCGACCTTTCGGCGGTGCTGTCACGCTTCATGGTGCGGCTTTCTTGTAATATGCAAGGTTATTTGAAATTCGTGCTGCGTTATATTTCAATTTTAATGTTAAGTAGATTATTTGTCAAGAAGAGATCCAATCTGGAGATTTTTAAAATGGAAGAGACGCCTGAGTTTATTCCAATTTCATATCTGAACGCTTTTGCTTTCTGCCCGCGCCGGTTCTACCTGGAATTCGTCCTGGGTGAAATGGTGGTTAATGAGTTTGTCCTGGAAGGCCAGCAGTTACACGAAAGGGTGGACCAACCTGGTCGCATGTCGCGTGAAGAGAAGCAGCAGTGGCGGCGTATCTATCTGGCCGCGCCGGTATTGGGGTTGAGCGGGTACAGCGACCTGTTGGAAGCGAACTCGCATGAAAACTCCGCGGCCGGTCTGGTGGAGTTAGCTCTGGCCGGGCAGCTTTACCCGGTGGAGTATAAGAAGGGCAAACTGGGACGGTGGGTTTCCGACCACGTGCAGGTGTGCGCTCAGGCGCTGGCCCTGGAAGAAGTCTTACACTTGCCGGGCGGGACTATCCGGCAGGGTTTCCTTTTCTATTTCGGTTCATCCAGGCGGGAGGTAGTGGAGTTAAACAGTGAGTTGCGAGAGAAAACGCTGGCAATGCTGGCTGAAGCGCGGAAGGTAGCGGCCTGTAACAAATTGCCGCCACCTATTACTAACCGGGCCAAATGCCGGGATTGTTCGTTGGAAAATATTTGCCTGCCCAGGGAAGCGCAAATGCTACAGCAGAAATTAAGGTTAATGTAAGGTTGTAAGGAAAGGAGAAGACTTGATGGCGCTACTTTATTTGACCGAACAACAGTCCTGGGTAGGACGCGAGGGAGATTGCCTGGTTATTCACATGCCGCTTCCGGTGGCGGACAATGAGGGCGCCGGGCCAGGTCGCGGCAAACGCGAAGGCAAGAAGAATGTGCCGCTGATGAAAATAGAGGAGGTAATGGTGCTGGGCGATATTACGCTGACTACGCCCGCTCTAGCAGCCCTGTTGGAAAGTGGGGTCAATATTACCTATTTAACAAAGTATGGGCGTTACCTGGGCCGGGTTAGTCCGGCGCTCAGCCGCAATAGTTTACTGCGTCTGGCCCAGTATGCCGCCCACGCCGATCCGGTCCGGCGGCATGATATAGCCCGCTGTTTTGTGGCCGGTAAACTACGCAATATGCGCACCCTCTTGATGCGGTATAACCGGGGTGATGCCGGTCTGGACCTGGCGGCCCAAATAGATAATCTTAAGCGGTGCCTGGCTTCGGTTGAGAAATGCCGTTACCAGGGGCCGTCCTCGTCCTATGGGGCACAGCCGGAATCAAACCCCGTTGAAGAGGTTCAGTTCAGGGTCGAGACAGAAAGTCCTCAGGAAGATGAATTTGGTCCGGAGATGGAAACGGGGGAACTTCAAGCAGGACGGATGAATGGGTTGGGCGAACTTTTAGGATG
>CADDZM010000562.1 GCA_902812345.1 Chloroflexota bacterium
AAATATGCGGGTCTACCGGGTTTCGCGGGTGCTGGCCGCCGAACTGACCGGGGAGACCTTTACCCGCCCGGCCGGTTTCGATTTACCGGCTTACTGGGCGGAGTGGTGCCGTGAGTACGAGGCCAGCCTGCCGCGCTTCACAGCAACTCTATGGCTGCGCCCGGCCCTGGCCGCCGAAATGCGCAATAATTTGCCAATCCCGGTCGTGGAGTTCCGCCCCACTTCCGAAAGCTTGCCCGGTGAGCCGGTCTACGCCGTAACGTTTGAAACGCTTGAGACCGCCTGTAGCTGGATTTTGGGTTGCGGCCAGGCCGTCAGGGTTATTGCCCCGGCCGAATTGCGCGAAAAAGTTGTGAGGCAAGCGGCCCAAATCCTGGAAAGCTACTCCAAAGAAACTGGTCCCCAATAAAAATTGTAACTATCCAGCCAGCCGGACTTTGTAGGAGGGAACTGTGTTCCCGATGCCTGGCCGCACCCATCGGGAACACAGTTCCCTCCTACAGGTGAACAGTTCCTAAATTTTCAAGACAATCGCCAAAAAACTAAAATTAGCCGTTGACTATATGGGACAATTTTAGTATAACTAATTTTAGTCACGCGAACTATTCAAGGCTAACTACCTAGTTTTCGCGCAAAAATGACCGAATAGCATTTAGACAGGCTCAGCTTAAGCGTTCTTTAACAATTTAATGAATAGATAAAGACCCCTGATCGGTTAAGATATGTTTTCCACAACATTAACCTAACCAAAAGGAGCCTTTACCATCAACAAGCTTACCAAATCCAAAGTTAAATTGCATTCCGAACATCCCATCTTGTGCCTGATCGGCCAGAAGTGTCAGGACGAAAAACTACTTGAACCCCTGCACACTTTTGTTAAAATCAAGCAGAAAACCGTTCAGCATTCACCGGTGGACAAACTTACAGACTTGCTGGTGGCAATACTACTCGACTGTGATGTTGTTTGCCAAGTCAACACCAAGCTGGCCCAAGAAGTAGCTGTCCTACACTCCTTTGGACGGGAGCATAGTGCCGATCAATCAAGCATTCAGCGTACTTTATCCAGTTGCAACAGCGAAAATGTGGCTCAATTCCAACAGGCTCTAGCCCACATTTTTGCCTCAAATAGCCGTAGTCGTCAGCATAAGTTTGGTAAGAATAAGCCACCTCTAATCCTTGATATTGACCTGACCGGCCTGCCGTGTTCCAAATATTATGAGGGAAGTTGCAAAGGTTACTTCGCCGATTGCAAACCTGGCACGACTGGTCGGCAACTTTACCGGGTCAGTGCCAGTCAATACAACGAAGTGGTCTACCAGCAGGTTTTCCCTGGCAACACTGGCTCAGCCTCACTTGAGAATTTCAAAGTGATGCTAGAAGCCGCCTTCGCGGTGTTAGCTTTGAAAGCCAAACACAAAAAGCACCTACTAATCCGATTAGACGGCGGTTTCGGCAATGCTCCCATCATCAATTACCTTGTGAGCCAAGGCTGCCAATTCGTCGTTAAGTTAGGCAACGCGCCTCGGTCCAACAAATTGTGCCAGAGTATTGAAGCGCAAGAGTGGTGTTCGGACCAGTGCCACCAACGCGAGTTTGGCCTTGTGAGGACACAAAGCGACTACACTACACTAGAAGGTCGACCACTTTACCAGATCGGAGTGCGCCATATTCCACCTCAAAAGCAAAAGGAGGATGGTAAAGCTAAAGCGGTCAAAGCCAGCGCCACTGCTCAAAGTGAAGTTAAGTCAACTCAGTCCCAGCCTTACCAGTACAATGTTTTGGTAGTACGAGTGGATGGCCTGTGCTGGGCTGAAGGCAACCCGGCGGCCAGTACCAGTGAAATGCTCTCACAAGTGCATTTCTATGACCAACGAGCGGTCATAGAAACGGCCTCGATCAAGGCCGATAAGCAGGGATTAGGATTGGTGAAGCGACGAAAGTTCAGCTTGATGGGTCAAGAAATGCTGGTTTTACTGGCCCAGTTAGCCCATAACCTGGTGGTTTGGGCCAAAGGGTGGCTGGCCGAACTAGAGCCGGAGTTAGCCACTTTCGGGGTCCAACGCTGGGTGCGGGACATTTTTGCCATAGCTGGTGGAGTGGTGTTTAAGGCTGGTCGGATTATTAAGGTGCAGTTGAGCCAGCGCAACCGCCTGGCCCGTCGGTTTTACAAAGCAGTAGCGCAGTATTTTGCCAGGTCAAAGATAGAAGTAGCTTTAGGCTCTCAGTGATGCGCTGGGTGATACTCTTAAAATGGTCCTCGGCTAATTTGGCGCGAAAACTAGGTAATTAGGGCTACATCCGGTAAGCCAGATAAGTAAAGCAGAATTGAAAGGAATTAGGGCGAGGAACATTTCCCATGATAATTTGTAAGACCAAAAATGAAATCGAACTGATGCGCCAGGCCGGGCGGGTAGTCGCCATCGCTATCGAGGAAACAAGCAAGCATATCCGGCCGGGCATTACCACCCTTGAACTCGATGAAATCGCCGCCGATGTTATCCGTTCGCACGACTGTATCCCGACCTTTAAGGGCCAGTACGGTTTCCCCCGCAATATCTGTATCTCGGTCAACGAAGAAGTCGTTCACGGCATTCCCGGCCACCGCAAGTTAAAAGAAGGCGACATCGTAAAGCTCGACGTAGGCGCGACCTACAAAGGCTGGGTCGGCGATTCGGCGGCCACTTTCCCGGTCGGCAAGGTCTCGCCCCAGGCTCAAAAG
>CADDZM010000563.1 GCA_902812345.1 Chloroflexota bacterium
TCCTGGCGACCAGCCGGGAGGTCTTAGGTGTACCAGGCGAATTGAACTACGCTTTACCTTTACTTCCGACTCCTCGACCGACTGCAATTTATGACGTAGGGCGGGTAAAGGATTTTGCCTCGATAAGTTAAAATCTCAACTAACACCTGCCTAACACTCAGGTGTTAGTTTTTTTCTTATCCTTAAACAAAAAGCTAATACGTCTGAAACTCGCCAGCTTATTAACTGGCTACAAGGAACTTCCCGGTATTTATCTCTAGAATATCAGGAACTAACAAAGATTAAGACGATAAGAACAATACGATAAGAACGATACGATAAGAACAATACGATAAGAACGATACGATAAGAACGATACGATAAGAACGATACGATAAGAAAGGAAGAAGTTATGTTTCGATTTTCGCAAATTATGGGTCTTTTACTGGTCTGCCTGCTGCTAGCCTCCGGGACTACTGTAGCTTTTGCCGCCGATAACTCCAATATCACCCGCACCACCATCCCGGTACAGGTCAGTTTTAGTTTCCCCGCCGGGGTTTGTCCTCAAACCCAGTGTCTGAGAATTACCGATCCAAACGCGGTAGTGGATGTTACCCAACAGGGGACACTGGAGATAACTTGGTACACCGCCGGGCCGCAGGCCGGGAAAGTTCGGGTTCAGTATAACGGAAGCGGGACGACCGCTGTTCCCTCGATCAATGCCACTGGTTCCTTACCGTCAAATTCATTATGCACGAACACCTTAACACGGCCAACCACCAGATGGTGATGGACGATTTCCACTTCAAGTGTGTGCAGGGCTCATTTCCCTGCCTTTTGGTCGCAACCTTCTATAGGAAGTTAACCGCTGTCTCCTGGCTGCTCTGCTTGACCGGCTCAAGCAAGCAGCCAGGAAGGTAAAATAAGTGGTGCCGATTTCGCATTCGCCACCCTTTTTAGGTCACAAGTTCTCGGATAAGGTTGGTAGCCATGACGACCCACTACAGGCTATCCAAATCAGTGGTTATGAGTGCGAGTGTGAATGTGAGTGTTCGTGGTCTTTCATAGTAAAATATGGTGAATGCACGTCAACCAGGGTGCGCCGCTGGCTGGCCGAAACCGAGATTTCCTTTTCCAGCCATGCAATCACCTGGTCCAGCCCGGTTTCAACTTTCAAGTTGGTAAAAAGGAACGGTTTATCCGGCCCTGGCCGCATCAGCCGGGCATCCCGGTCCATTACTTCCAACGAAGCGCCTACATAGGGAGCCAGGTCAATTTTGTTAATTACCAGCAGATCCGAGCGGGTAATGCCTGGACCGCCCTTGCGCGGAATCTTGTCGCCCCCGGCCACGTCAATTACATAGATAAAAACGTCAACCAGTTCGGGGCTGAAAGCCGCGGCCAGGTTATCGCCCCCGCTCTCGATAAAGAGTAGTTCCAGGCCAGGCAGGCTTTCTTCAAGCTCGGCGATAGCTTCCAGGTTCATGGAAGCGTCTTCCCGGATAGCAGCGTGCGGGCAGCCGCCGGTTTCAACACCGCGCACCCGCTCCAGGGGCAGAGTACCCTGCCGTAATAAAAATTCAGCGTCCTCGCGGGTATAAATATCGTTGGTGACGACCGCCAGGTTGTAGCGGTTCACCAGGTGCTTGCTCAAACGGTCCACCAGGGCGGTCTTGCCGCTGCCGACCGGCCCGGCGATACCCACCCGGAAAGCTCGCTTTAATTCAGTTTGTGTCATAGTACACCTTTCGTAAAACGTTGATCGCGCCATGGGTTAAGATGCTAAGTTGGCTGAGGAAACCCCACCCCTTGCCATTCTGTGAACCGCAATACTAATTAACCGGTTTAAAACAAGAAATACCGCTGGGCCATCGGCAGGCTCGCGGCCGGTTCGCAGGTCAACAACTCGCCACCGGCGCGCACTTCGTAGGTTTCCGGGTCAACTTCAATGGTAGGCGTGGCCGAGTTATGTACCATATCGGCTTTGCCGATTTTACGGCAGTTTTCAACGGCTACCGCTCTTTTCCGCAACCCCAACTGCTCAGGTACGCCGATTTCCAGGGCTGCTTTCGAGACAAAAGTCAGGCTGGTTGGAGAAATCGCGGCACCAAAAGCCCCGAACATTGGCCGGTACAGGACCGGTTGCGGGGTCGGAATCGAGGCGTTAGCGTCACCCATGGCGCCCCAGGCAATAAAGCCGCCTTTTACCACCAGTTCCGGCTTGACCCCGAAAAAGGCCGGTTTCCACAAAACTATATCGGCCAGTTTACCCGGCTCGATTGAACCAACCTCGTGGGCCACGCCGTTAGTAATGGCCGGGTTGATAGTGTACTTGGCCAGGTAGCGTTTGACCCTGGAATTATCATTGCGAGATGAATCTCCCGCCAGCGGCCCGCGCTGGACCTTCATTTTGTGAGCGGTCTGCCAGGTCCGCAGGATTACTTCACCCACCCGGCCCATAGCCTGGGAGTCGCTGGAAATCATACTAAAAACGCCCAGGTCGTGCAAAATATCTTCAGCCGCGATTGTTTCAGGTCGGATACGGCTTTCCGCAAAAGCAACATCCTCCGGCACCAGCGGGTTCAGGTGGTGGCAGACCATCAGCATGTCGAGGTGTTCGGCGATAGTATTGAGGGTGTAAGGGCGGGTTGGGTTGGTCGAAGAAGGCAAAATATTTGGGTAAGAAGCGATACGGATAATGTCAGGGGCG
>CADDZM010000564.1 GCA_902812345.1 Chloroflexota bacterium
GTGGGGTGGTTAGCACTACCCGTGACCGCAAGCTGGCCGACCGTTTACTAAAAATAGTGCGAGGTTGCGCTAAAACTACCGGCAAAGTGCTGGTGTGTGTGGACGGGTGGGCCGCTTATCCTAAAGCCATAAAACGAGCTTTCCGCGACAAAATACTACCAGCAGGCGCGGGGCAAGCTCAAAAGGGGCGGCCTCGTTTAACGCTCTGGCCTCAACTCGCCATCGGCGTAGTCATAAAGTACAAGCGGGCTTATAAGCTGGTGGAAGTGCGCCGGGAAATCGTGGCTGGTACTCGAGAGTTAGTAGCCGAACTCATCAGCGCTTCCCAGGGCGGATTGTACCTGAACACCAGTTACATCGAGCGGTTCAATGGCACCCTACGGGAGCGCTTAGGCAGTTTAACGCGCAAGTGTCGTCACGCCGCCCACCGGGTAGAAGCTTTGGAAACTGGGATGTATCTGGTCGGGAGTGTCTACAACTTTTGTGTGCCGCACCGTGAATTACGGATGGCTAACTATGAGCGACCAGAACAAGGCCGTTGGCAGCCCCGCACTCCCGCCATGGCGAGCGGGCTAAGTGACCATATTTGGAGCGTGGGAGAATTGTTAAAGTACAAGGTAGTGCCGCCGCCATTTGTGCCGCCTAAGCGTAGAGGGCGGCCACCCAAAAACTCAGTTCAAAACTTCACCGTTTAATGGGGTGCTACCACTTTATCTAGATGTAGAAAAATGTAAGTCAAAGAAACTAGCAGTAAAAGAATTTGGAAGGCGTATCGCCCTTCAAAGAATTACAGGAGTCGAAGATAAAAGAAGATTGCTTGGAGTTCTTATAGAGCCAGGTATTTCCTTGACACATACGGTCCAATTCATAGCATCTTCCAGTAATTTATCAACTGAATATATAAATGCATTATTTAATTCTAACCTCTTAGATTTACGGTTTAGAGTTACAAGTGGTACTTCTAATGTAGGAGTTTATGAATTAGAGTTTTTACCAATTCGCCGGATAAACTTCACTACTCCACCCCCTGAACGGGAAAAACTGGTAGATGAGCTAAAAGAGCTTTACCGGGAAGGGCTGGCGGAGTAAGTTATAATTAAGGCTACAGGCGTATATATAAAGGAAGGCCCGAAAAGGCCCGGCCTGAATATTTCAGGATTGTAATACGGGAAGGAAAGAACCCCTATGACTGCCCAATTAGATAAATTATTAAACGAGCTAAAGCAGTTATCCCTGGAAGAATTGTTGACTCTCCAGGAGCGCATCATCGGGGAAGTGCGGAGCAAGACCCATCTTGAACCGTCCATCGCTGCCGGGAATGAAGGCAACGCTTTGGGCTTAAAGGTTTGGCAATGGAGTAACTGGCCCGCCGATGCAACCTATCGCCGCGAGGAACTTTATGACGATGACGGGCGTTAATGAGCTTTTCCTGGATACCAATACTCTGATTTACGCTACTAACTCAGCAGCGCCCTTATATCAGGTTGCTAACCAGTTCTTGCAAACTACTTATGCGGCCGGTATTCAGTTGACTATTAGTACTCAGATTTTGCGAGAATATCTGGCAACTGCTACCCGGCTTAGTACCCAGGGTGTTAGTTTTCCCCAGGCAGACATCCTGGCTAACCTTCAACTTTTCCAAAGCAGGTTCAGGGTCGTTGAAGATAATTTGCAAGTGTCCACAACGCTAATTGGTCTGTTTCAAAACTATAATTTCGCTGGCAAACAGGTTCATGACGCGAATATTGTGGCGACAATGCAAATCTATGGCGTCACGCACCTGCTAACCCAAAACGTCAGTGACTTTAACCGTTTTGCGGGAATAATAACGATAGTTCCCCTGGTAGGGAATACTCCATGAATGATTTTAGTAAGTTGCTGGCAAAAGTTGATGCATCTCTGGCCGCCACGCCGGAACAGAGCGACGTGGTGCATGACCTGTTAGCTTTCCTGGCCGGGGAGATGTTGCGCCTCAACAAAGAAAAGCGGGCGGTCCAGCAAGAATTTCTCGACTGGCTGGTGGCGGCCCTCAAAGTGCAGCCGGACAAAGAAGGCAAGACCGGCCTGGAAGTCCTTACCGGCAAGGCTAAGCTGGCGAACTTCCCCGGCGATTACCAGAAAGGCGAAGCGCCGCTTTCTCCTACCGAACTTATTGACCTAATCCAGAAGAACAAGGCTAAATTAGGGGTCCGCCTGGGCGAAACCGGCCTGGCGGGTAAAATCCAGGCCAGATATAACGCTGCCCTGGCACAGGCTTTGCCGCTCAAAGAAACCCTGGCCCGTACCGATGCCCTGATAGACCGGATTGTATACAAGCTCTACGGCCTGAGTGAGGAAGAAATCGCGGTAGTTGAGGCTAAACAACCGTAAGGTATAATAAAAGGAAGCAGTTGTGACTGCTCCGTCCCGTAAACGAGACGGCTTCTACGGTCTTACACCGAAACTCATCAGCCCATGAGTTATTAAAGTCGTAGACAACCATCGTCCTGTAGGTAGTGAACGCTGACAGAACTCAAGCGGTTGGCACTTAGTCGAGAATACGCTGGTGCTTTTAATCAGGCGAACGATTTAGCCTGAAACCCACAAACATCATTAGGTTCTTAAAGTGCAAACTACCCTATGATTATAGCCCATTTTGAGGCTAAATACAACAAATGTGCTACCTTGCGAGGGGGTTTA
>CADDZM010000565.1 GCA_902812345.1 Chloroflexota bacterium
GTTGAGCCAAATTATTTTCCTGCCTCATTCTCCCAATTCCAAATAGTTTCCCTCTCTTTACAATAACTGAGTAGCCAAGCCATTTTCGGCTGCTCTTCAAATCCCCCGGATTTTTGAGAGGATACCTTGCGCCCGTGTTCAGGCTATCTGTCCAGGTTAGCTGGATTTGACTGCTGCTCTGCGCAACCGCCTGCAAATTGAGAGGCGCATAAAGCGGCACAATCGAAGGCGGCCAGTATGTCCCTAAAAGTTGCGGCTGGCTGAAAGCCGGGTGGCTGCTCGCGTTATCGGTATAGCGCACCTTAATCTGGCTGCCCCGGTAATTATGGCTTGGTACGGCCCAGGTTTTTGTTGGGCTGAAAGGTTCCGGCGCGGTATAGAAATCCATCCGGTCAATGTATAAACTAGCCTGGTTATCCGGGTCGGTCAGGGCGACCTGGATAGTTAAAAACACCTTGTTGGGGTCATCCACCTGGGTAAAGCTGACCGGAAACTCCTGGTAAACATTGGCTGCCGCGAAATCGGCCGCGCCCAGCTGTAATTCGGTATTAACCTCGGCCGCCCCGACCGTAATCCTGACGTGGGCGTTGGGCGCATTCAGCGTCGAAAGTTTTAGCCTGACATAAACCTGGCTGGGCAGATTGCGCATATAAGAAGTGGTAAAGAGCCAGGCCGCCGATTCGTTACTGCCATCCGGTTGCAAACGGAACGCCTGCCCGGCGGCCGTTCCGGCGTCGCTGACAAACCCGCCGTTACCCCAGTTAAGGCTCATATTCCCGCTGACAACGTTTAGCCCCCAGTTGTCCGAAAACTGCATATAAGGCTTGCCGCCGCTCTCTAACCCGCCCAGGTTAACCGTCTCAAGTTGGGTCGAACCCTGAAGCAGGCTGTCAAAACTGCCGTAAGGCACGGTTGGCCCGTAATAAATATTGTCGCTGCTGCCTGTAGTTTTCCCGGCCCCATCTTTTAATAGCACGAAGACCTGCTTGAAACCGTAACTGCCGCTAACATCCAGCGTCCAGTTTTTGGTCGAACTGTAGGTTTCCCAGTTCGCCCCGGCAAAGTCCGGCCGGTTGCTCACTTTCATCTGCACCGGCAGCCCGATGGCGTAAAGCGCGACCGCGTTGGGCATCGCCCCGTAGCTATACAGCGTTACATTCGCCGAACTTGTCACCGGCGCGTCGTTATTAATCACCAGCGGCGGATAAGCCGCGTCCTGGCCGAAATCCTGGGCGACATAGCCCCGGCCGTTCGCGCTGTCCAGGTAATAACCGACCCCGATTTCGCGGCTGTCCGGGTTTAACAAATTCTGGCGGTGGCCGTCGTTGGGCGGAGTTTCGTTAAACCACCCCTCTACGGCCTGCTCCGGGGTAACATACCCGCAATAAGCGTTTTCAGCCCCGGCTGTCCCCTTATAGCCAAACCGGGCGTCCCGGTCGCTCGGCCAGGAGCCATCGGTGGCCTGATGTCCGCAAAAACCCGTCGGCCGGTTGACCACACTATCCTCGCTGAACCAGCGCGCCGCCGCCGTTAGCTCCTTGTTGAGGCGCAACGGCGGCAGGCCAAACATGGCCCGTTTGGCGTTCGTTAGCTCGACCACCCGCTGCTCGTTATAGTCGAGGTCAGGCGAAGCCGCTTTAGCCGGGGCCGTTTGGAAAGAAAGGGACAGGCTAAAAAGAATTAAATTTAGAAAAAGCGTAAAACAAATTAGAAGGAAGCCTTTAAAAGTTAGCCGCCTAACCGAGCAATTTCTCACTTTCCATACCTCCCGACTTATCCCGCCTTTTCTGATTCTGACCGGCCCAATCGGCTTGATTATTAACCATCGCTAAACAGCTTTTAAGTTAAAATTATGCTATGATCATAATACGCCATTTTAACCGAAAATTTAACAATTAAAATAGCCTGGTGGATACAGTGGGAAATTCTGTTTCCGGTTTTTGAAATGGAAGCGATTGCCCGCCCGCTGGGCCTATTCATGAAGAAATTTATAGTATTGTGCCAGCCTGAAAAAGAAATCCGCAAGGTTTTTTTGGAAAGAATGAAGGTTTTTGGCATAACCGGCATCCTCTTTGACCACCTACCCGAAGTTCACCATGTAATTTCCGATAAATTAACGCGCCGATAAAAAAGGTTTTTCCCCAGCCAGGTAAAGGCCGGGGGAAAACCTGCGTCATTTTGAGTTGGGGAAAATTTAAGGGGGGAAGGGGCTTAAAGCCCCTTCTCCTCGTGCGCCCACTCCCAGAAGTTGAACGCGCCCCGGATGCCGACATGGATGAACTCGTCCAGCAGCGCCGCAAAGACCCCTTCTTCGGTCGGCAGTTGCATCTCCAGGTCAATCGAGGCATATTTGGCTTTGTCGCCATCTTCCACGTTCAGGTAGGCTTTGGGCCAGCGCCGGGTCATGTTGTACTCGTTACAGGCCCACACCGCCGCCTCGAATTTCTCGTGCGGAATCATCTGGTTGGAGACAGCCCGCATCGCAAAGACCTGGCCCTCATGCTCAATAGTTAGATAAATATCCAGGCTGCCGCCCATTTCTTCCTTAAAACCCACCCGCAAAAGATACCGGCCCGCCCCGTCCGAAAAGACCTTCCAGTCATTCTCTTTGATTACCCGGTCAAGCAATTCGCCGGACAACGCCTGGACCTGCAAAGGACCGGTGC
>CADDZM010000566.1 GCA_902812345.1 Chloroflexota bacterium
TAGTGAAAAAGTTTGGCCGCAACGACACTACGACAATTTACAATGGCCCACCGGTTTAGAAACCTATAGCCGGTTGGCAGCCTTGACCGGTCTGGCACTAGCACGGTTTTACGAAGCAACCGCCCACGCTTATGCAAAAGTGCTGGTGCCACCCGAAGCTAAACTCTATTTTCTAGAAGGGCTAGACTCTGTGGCAGACGGAGGTGGCGTATCTGCACCTCGTAGGCTCTTTGCCGGGCGAGATACCCTGGCCTTGCGACCGGATACCCAGGCCCAATACTGCCCTCAGTGTCTGGCCGAAATGCGTTATCACCGTCTAATTTGGTCCCTTTGGGCGGTGGCTGCCTGCCTGGTCCACCACTGTTTGCTCATAGCTCGCTGCCACCAATGCCGAGCTGTACTTTGTGTGAATATGATAGCCGTAGGGAGGTGCGGACAGTGCAAGTCCGATTTACGAGAAGCGTCGGCCCTTTTGCTGACTGAAGATGAAAGCGGACTGCTGGCCCAAAAAGCCATTCAAAGCTGGTTTGAGCCAGTTCCCCAATCAACTTCCCGGACTGCTGGCTTGATGACTGGAGATGAAGATAAAGTTAGCGGAACAGTTGCTGAAAACGCACAAACGGCAAGGACTAACCAGAAATCTAACCCCCTTAACCACTCCGAAAATCTAACCAGCCAACCGGCCAATGTCCTTTGGGGGGTTCTGGAAGGGCTGAAAGCAGCGGTCCTGACAATGGAAGAAAGTTGGCCTTACTTATACCAACCTGACCTGGTTGATAGAACGTCAAATGCGCCCTCAGAGTCACCTTTGGTTAATAACCCGGTTATTAGTAGATCCAGTTACCAGCAGTTTTGCCTGTACGCCACCGCTTACAGGGGGCTGGCGAACTGGCCTGAGGGTTTTGACGCGTTTTTGAGTGCCTGCAGGCAACAAAATTATCAAGCCCATGAAATTAAACCTTATGGCCCACTACGGGCCGAGCTAGGAACAATCTATGAAAACTGGCTCTTGCGCCGTTGGAAACATCCGGCCTACCGCTTTGTCCAGACGGCTTTCGAGGATTACCTGGTCAAACACTTCAGTCTGAATTATGGAGTAGTCTACTCCCAATTGTGCCGTCGCAATTCTCGTTTGGTACAATTATTTGCCTATATCAACCTTGAAGAAGCGGCCAGGTTGCTTAAAATGGCACCAGCGCAAGTTGAAAACCTGGCCGAAGCCGGGCTTTTGAAATCTTACCAATCTGCCGACACCTATCGTAAAGCAGGGCAAGTTTATCACTACCAGTTGTTCAACCGGTCAGAAGTGACCAGGTTGGTAAGAGAAGGTAAAGCCGGTGACTACCAGGGGTTGTTTGAGCTGGCAGCAGTGCTGGGGGTAAATGACCTGCCCACCTTTCTGAAGAAAGCCGCGACGCAATGGTCCTAATTGAAAACTGGAGGCCAACTGGCCCTACATCTACATCTATACTTGTTCCAGGCTACTTGTAAGGTCAAAACGCACATAATCCGTCGCGTTGTCATCAAGATTGAGCTTGCGCTTCTGATAACGTTCGGTAGTTCTGGGATCGGCATGGCCTACAGCGTACTGCACCTGATGGAGCCGGGCCCCAGCTTCCAGAGCCAAAGTCACGAAAGTAGCCCTCAGACCATGAGGGGAAAGTTCAATGCCCAAGGTGGCAGCCTGAGTTTCCACTACTCGCTTAATGACCTGATCGCTTATGCCTTCTTTTTGCGGATGGTCACCTTTTCTAAACTGGACAAAAAGGGGCGCATTTGATTCTAAACCTTTGCGGTCAGTGGCTTCCAGGTAAGCATCAATGGCACGCATTACGTCCACCGGCACTTTAACCTTGCGCCGTTTATCGCCTTTACCGTGGCGGATAACCGCTACAAAATAACCCTGTTCCTGGGCCAGGTCTCCCAGCCACAAATCGGCACACTCGCTACGGCGAAGGCCAGTCCGCAAGAGTAACATTATAAGGGCAAAATCACGCTTGCCCTGGCGAGTAGTAGTATCAATCGAGAGTAGCAAAGCTCTGGCTTCTTTATAGGATAGAACCCGGTGGGGTGTTTCTTCCTGGTCAGTTTTGATACCTTTGAGGCCGTAAGCCGGGCTGTGATCAATCAACCCTCGCTTTAAGGCTTCGTCTAAGAGCTTACGAGCCACTGTCAGTTTCCGGCTGGCGGTGGATTTGGCGAAATTATCGGAAAGATAGCGTCGGTAATTAGTCATATCCGGTGGGGTGAGGGTAGTGAGCAGCAGGTTTTGTTCGGAAAGCCAGGAGAGGAAGTAAGCCGCATCCTGGCGGTAGGCTCGCCGGGTATGCTCTGACAAATGTCCGGCCACCCAACTTTCCAACTCCGGGGCAAAGGGTGGGGCAGCCTGGCCAACAGCCGACTCCTTTTTCTGGCTGGTTATTTCTTCTAAAGCAAGATCATCCGACATTGGGCTAACCTCTGCAGTTCGCGAAATCAAGTCTGGGTTCATATCATACCGGCTCCTGGCAGCTTAAAGAACTGAAAAAGGGGACTTTTAGCAATTTTTATAAAATTTAGAACTTTTAGGAGCATTATAGCACATAGTAATTGAGAAGGGATATTATCAGTTACAATTTCAGTTCCATTTTTCACTTGATTTCAGCCACTTGCCTGACAA
>CADDZM010000567.1 GCA_902812345.1 Chloroflexota bacterium
ATATAAAACCTTATTTTAAGCATGACTTTCGCTCAGGACCGGCAAAAATTTTTAAGAAATGAGAAATCAAACTCATAATAATTGGTCCCGGTGAAAGCCCTATTGAAAGCCCTATTAAGGAAGAACGGAAGGAAAAAGTTTATGGAATACCGAAATTTAGGCCTATCCGGCCTCAAAGTCAGTGAAATCAGCCTCGGAAGCTGGCTGACCTACGGCGGCAGCGTGGGCGGCAACACCGCCCGCGATTGTGTAATGAAAGCCTACGAACTTGGCATCAATTTCTTCGATACTTCAGACGCTTACTACCGCGGCGAGGCCGAAAAAGTCCTGGGCGAAGTTTTGCAGGAATTACCCCGCACCTCGTACGTGCTTGCCACCAAAGTCTTTTTCCCGATGGGTAGCGGCCCGAACGACCGCGGCCTTTCCCGCAAGCATATAATGGAAGAATGTAACGCCAGCCTCAAACGCCTGAAGACCGACTATATTGACCTTTACCAGTGCCACCGCTACGACCCCGAAACGCCCCTGGACGAAACCTTGCGCGCTCTTGACGACCTTGTTACACAGGGGAAAATATTGTACGCGGGGGTTAGCGAATGGAGCGCAGAACAAATCACGGCGGCCAGCCAGATTGCTCACCAGTACAACCTCCATCCCCTTATCTCGAACCAGCCTGAGTACAATATGCTCCAGCGGCGGATTGAACGCGAAGTTGTCCCGGTGAGCGAACGTGAAGGTCTTGGACAGGTGGTCTTTTCGCCGCTCGCCCAGGGCGTCCTGACCGGTAAGTACCGGCCCGGCCAACCCCTTCCCGCCGGTAGCCGCGCCACCGACTCGCGAACCAACCAGTTTATGCCGCAACTGCTGCAGGACCAGACCCTGCAAGCGGTCGAAAACCTGCGCCCGGTGGCCCACCAGCTAAATTTAACACTTTCGCAGTTAGCCCTGGCCTGGGTGTTACACAACTCTAACGTCGCCAGCGCTATCACCGGGGCGACCCGGCCCGAACAGGTTGTCGAGAACACGGGCGCGTCGGGTGTAACGCTTTCCGAAGATGTCCTCGAAGCGATAGAAACGGCTTTACAGGGCGTAGTCCGGTATCAATAACAGAAATGCCTACTCAAACCTATTTTGAACTGCTGGAAATGCTGCAGGCCGAGGCCCACCCGGGCAGACCGGGCCGTCACCGTCACGTCTGCCCGGTCTGCCGCCTGACCCACCAGGGCGTTGACCGCTTTATGCAGCTTATCAGCCTCGAAAAAGTGACTGACGTGGATATGCGCCTGCAACTCCGGGCGGCGGGCGGCTTTTGCAATCGCCATTCCTACCAGTGGCTAAAACTTAATGATGCCCTCGGTACGGCCATAATCTACGAAGATTTGTTGAACGAGGCCACCAAGCGGATTGAGAAAGGTGATTTCCAGGCGCGCCGCAGTGGGCTTTTCGGGCGGCAGGCCGCCCCCGGCAATCCTTTTAGCCCCTGCCCGGTCTGTCTCCACCAGGAAGAAATTGAAAACCGGGTGGCCCACGACTTCGCCGAAGGTTTCGCCGAACAGCCTCGTTTCCGCGAAGCTTACGCCGGGCCAGGGGTGGCCGGGTTGTGCCTGCCTCACTTCCGGCGGGTCGCGGCACGCCTGGACGGCGCGGTCGCGGAAGAATTCGCCAACCGGCAGCAAGAAAAGTTCGGGGCAACCCGGCAAATGTTGCGCCAGATTATTGATAAAATGGACGCGGGACGCAAATTAGAGCAGCACGATGAAGCGGCGAAACAGGCTGCCAGGAGTATCGGCGAGGAGCGCGAAGCCCTGACGCGGGCAATCTGGCAAATGGCCGGTCTGGAGGACATCAGTTGAAAGAGAATATTTTTCTGGTCGGGTTTAGCGGCACCGGTAAGACTAACGTGGGCCGCGCCCTTTCCGCCCTGCTGGAATACGAATATATTGATACCGACCTGCAAATCGAAGCCGATACCGACCGCAGCGTCACGGCTATCTTTGCCGAGGATGGCGAAACGGGCTTCCGCACCCTGGAAAGCGCCGTCCTGGAAAAGATTTGCGAACACAATTACCAGGTAATCGCCACCGGCGGCGGCATTGTCCTTTCCAAAGAAAACCGCACCGCCATGACCGCTAACGGCTACGTGGTCGGCCTGGAAGCCCGGCCCGAAACTATTTATGTGCGCCTCATGCTCGACACCGCTACCCGCCAGGATGCCGCCAACCGGCCTCTTTTACAAAGCGACGACCCCTTCCAGCGCATCGCCACCTTGAAAGCCGCCCGCCAGCACTTTTATGCCGAGGCGGATTGGACCATTCACACCGACTTTCTTTCGCCCGACGAAGTCGCTAACGAAATCGTCCAGGTCTTGCCGCTGCTGCGGCGGCGCAGCGATAAACAGCGCGGCGGCGCGGGCAGCCCGGCTACACCCGGTTCGCCCCACGCTGCCCGGCAGGGTTCGCTGCCTTTCCACCGGGGTTATGAAGCCCTTTCTCTGGCTGATGCCCCGGTCGTCCCGCCCACCAGAGAAGCCGAACCGCAGGCCCGGCCGGCCGGGCCTGCGGCCCCGGCTAGCGATGCCCTGGTAGTCCGGACCAGCCAGGGCAGTTACCCGATTGTCTTTGGTGAAAATCTGCTGGGCAACCTGGGCGAACTTCTTTTA
>CADDZM010000568.1 GCA_902812345.1 Chloroflexota bacterium
TCGTAAAGGACGCCGTCGCGCATAGTTACCCGGCGGTCGCACAGTGCCGCGATTTTTGGGTCGTGGGTAACCAGGCAGACCGTCAGGCCCAGGCGGCGGCGCAGGTCGGATAAAAGTTGCAGGATTTCATCGCTGCGCTGGCTGTCCAGGTTGCCGGTCGGCTCGTCGCCGAGCAGCAGGGCCGGTTGGTTCGCCAGGGCGCGGGCAATCGCCACCCGCTGCTGCTCGCCGCCGGAAAGCTGAGTAGGCCGGTTGTTCAGGCGGTGACCCAGGCCGACCAGGTCGAGCAGTTCTCTGGCGCGTTCTTCCGGCTTGAACTGCTGCTTTTTATCGAACTGAACCGGCAGCATGACGTTTTCGAGAGCGGTCAGGGTCGGTACCAGGTTAAAGAACTGGAAGACAAAGCCGATGGTGCGGTTGCGGACCTGGGCCAGTTGCTTTTCTTTCAGCTTGCTGATGTCCTGCCCATTGATAAAGACCTCGCCCGAAGTCGGCACATCCAGGCCGCCGATAATGCCGAGCATGGTCGTCTTGCCCGAACCGCTGGCTCCCACGATAGCGACCATTTCGCCTTTATTCACCCGGAAATTAACGCCGTGCAATATGGTTAATTTTTGTTCGCGGTTGAGTTTAACGTCTTTGGTGATGTTACGGACCTCGATAATTGCCTGGTTGGAGGGGGCGGGCGCGGTCGTAATTTGGTTATTTCTCATAAGATTTTCAGATTGCATTTCCACAATAGTCCTTTCAAAAGAATTTAAGTTGCCGGTAAGATTTTTATTTAGAACCTTCAGCCGGGCCGGGAATTCTGGAAACTCCCGGCCCTAACTTACCGGCTACTCGTAGCGCAACACCACCAGGGGCTTCTCCCGCGAAGCGCCCCAGGCCGAGCCAAAGGTCGCCAGCAGCGACAGGCCGACCCCTAATCCCAGCAAGCCGATTACCAGCAGAGGCGAGATAGCCAGGACCGCCGGGTTATCGGGCGTGCCAAAGATGCCCACCAGGGTCGAGGCCAGGACCGTCGCCAGGGCGAAACCGAGCACCGCGCCCAGGAAGGCCACGATGTTGGTCTCCCAGGTGATAATCTGGAAGACCCGGCTGCTGTCCGCGCCCAAACTCTTCATCACGCCCATTTCGGTGCGGCGTTCGAGGACGGCCAGGGCGACGTTATTGGCAATCAACACGGCCCCGGCAATCAGGCTCAACATCGCCAGCAAAATCGGGAAGGCCGTCACCTGGTCAATAATCTGGTTAAAGACGTTGGTGATAAATGACAGGTCGGTCGGTTCGCGGCCCAGTTGGGCGGTCAGGAAGGTTTTAGCCTCCTCAAGTTTAGCCCGGTCCACGTTCAAGGTGACCTGGGTCAGGTGGCCGGGCAACGCCGCGACCCGCGAAAAGGTCGTGGCCGCCGGGCCGAGCGAAACGAGAATGTTTTTGGCGTCGCTGATGCCGCTGATAGTAAGGGTGAACTGCTGGCCGCTTAACAAATCCTGGTAGACCATTTTGTCGCCGATTTTCAGGCCGTAATTGTCCCGGACATCCTTGCTAATCATCATCTGGTCGTCGCCGGTGAAAATCTGGCCGGCGGCGAGTTTAGCCACCGAGCCGAAGTCCTGGGGCGCAATCCCGGTCAGCATCGAGAGGTCAAAACTGGTCGGGCCGCCGCCAAAGCCGCCGCCCCGGTTGTCGCCGCCATTCTTACCCTGCTTTTGCAGGCTGCGGGTAATCAAGTCCTGGGCGCTCACGCCGCCGCCGCTAACCAGCCTGACATTGGCCTGGTTGAAGGCGACCGATTTTTCCAGGCCGGGAACCTGGTTCGCGCTGATAAGGTTCGCCAGCTTGTCAGCCTCGGGCTTGTTAGTGGTGGTGTAGGCCAGGTTATAGCCAAAGCTGTTTTCGATGGTGCTTTTAAGGGTATCTTTAAGGCTGCTGGCGAGAATAATCACCAGGGCCACCGAGAAAATCCCGACCATCATCACCAGCATGGTAATGGCGCTCTTGGCGCGGCCCCGGCTCAGGTTGCGGCGGGCCATTTTGTAGTTAAGGCCAAAAGGCAGCGCGGTTTTGCCGACCAGCCACAAAATCCCGGCGAAAAGCAGCACCAGGATGGTGCAGGCGACAAGCGTGCCGAAAGCCAGTTCAATGCCCAGCAGGAAGTCGCCGCCGAGGATAATCCCGGCCAGTAAACCCATTACCAGGGCCATCAGGACGATAATCAGGGCCGTTGCCCCAAAAGAGATGGGCGGCAGAGCGGTAGTTTTCTGGCGCAAGACCTGGGCGGGCGGGATTTTACTGGCGGAATAGGCCGGTAACAGGCCAAAGACCACCGCCGTCACGATACCGACGACCAGGCCCATCCAGATTGGCTGGAAATATAAATGGTAGTCGAGTTGCCGGGCCACGAAACCGCTTGCCGCCGCGCTCAACACCAGGCTGAGCAGTTCGCCGAGGACGACCCCGATAACGCTGCCGAACACGCCCAGGATAGCGGCTTCAATTATAAAGACCTGGACGGTCTGGCTGCTTTCCATACCGAGCGCTTTAATAGTGGCAATCTCGCCGCTGCGCCGCCCGACTACGACCAGCATAGTATTGACGACCCCGACGCTGCCGATTAAAAGGCTAATCAGGCCGACATAGCTTAACAGGGTGC
>CADDZM010000569.1 GCA_902812345.1 Chloroflexota bacterium
GGGTAATAGCGTCCCGCACCCGCAGCTACAGGACCGGCGCGGTGCAGACTTCCTCATGGTTACACGGGTCCACGCTGCCGTCCAGGTTGGCGCAGGGCATCACGCTTAGCGGACCCCGGCCATTCTTGCGTCCCTCTAAGGCCCGGATAACGCCGCCCATATTTATCTGGGAGGGAGGCGCGGCCAGAACATACCCGCCTTTCGCGCCGCGGTGGCTTTCAATAAAGCCGTGGGTGCGCAGGGCCGGCACGATTTGCTCCAGGTAAGCTACCGACAATCCGAGGTGGGTCGCGATGTCTGTCAGGGAAAGCGGTCCGTTGCCATAATGCCGGGCCAGGTCGGTCAGCATCATTACGCCGTATTCCGATCGAGTTGAAAAAATCATCTTTGCTACCCCAATTACTATAATTGCAATTCCTACTACTTTACTAGGATTTTATGACTTTTCGATGAAAAAGTCAAGAAAAATCCCGACTGATTTAATCGGGATTATTTATGGGACTATTTGGTTTTTTGAATTAAAGGGCTAATCGGGGTCGCCAACCCGGTCTTTTTTAGACGGTTCCTCGTGGGTATCTTCGGTCCACTCGTTTTTATCGTGCTGGGCGGTCTTAGCGGTATCCTGGTGGGCGTGGGCCTGTTTGGCGTAGGTCTCCGGTTTCTTGTAAGACCCGGTGGTTACCTCGACACTTTTACTCGGGTTGTTATGCCCCTTCGACTTGTCGGGGTCGTTATGGTCATTATTGTGCTGGCCTTGCTTTGCCATTATTAAATCTCCTTTGTTTCCTTTAAGTTGCCGTTTCCTTTAGTTTACTCTAGCCTTTAGAGCTTCCTTCAGACTGAGGTTTGGCGCTGCTCTGGTTGTGCGAACCGCCCTTATGTTTAATCTTGGGGTCTTCCGGGTTGCGCTGCTCGCCCTGGCGGGAAGAGTCCGCCGCGCTTACCTGTTCTTCGCCTTTCTTGGTCATAGCACACCTCTACTTTCAAAAATAGTAAAAGTTCCTGGCCCGCGCCGGGCCATTCTCAACCAACTTACTTAGTTTGATGCAAAACTTATGCCAATGTTTATTCTTTTTGATAAGTTGTAGAAGGGCTAAATTGTGGCAGGGAATTACTTTCCCGACCGGTCCGCCCTGCCATCGGGAATACAATTCCCTGCCAGGGGGACAGTTACGAACTAAATTTAGTAAGCAGAAAGCTTTATTTCTTAAAAAAGATAGAGGCAGCGTAATCGTCATAAGGCGCGTCCAGGTCGGCTTGTTTGTGGGCGAAAAAGAGGCGCTGGTCGGCTTTGGTCTGGTCGGCCACCGGGTTCATCGAATAAAGCCTGGCCCATTCGGTCGCGCCCCGGTCGCTATTGAAAAATATCCGTGACCCGTAAGGGCCGGCGCTGTCCGCGACCCATACCGGGTGGCTGTTGTGGCCGGTATTGCCGACAATGCGCTGCGAACCGGAACCGTCCGCGTTTATCGTATAAATATCGAGCGGTAGAGTATTGTCTTTAGTACTCGTGTTAAAGACAATCTTTGAATTATCCGGCGAAAACTGCGGCCACTGGGCGTTAAACTCGGTAAAATCGGTCAGCTTGACCGGTGCGGCTTTTGGGTCGGTCAGGTCGAGCGTGTAAACCTGGAAAATCTTCTGATCGTCTTCCATCACGAAAGCAATCTTTTTGTCGTCATACGAGAAGGCCGGGCCGCGTTTGGCTTTGCCGCCGGTCGAGGTCAGCCGGACCGGGGTGGCGGTCGCGCCTTCCTCCAGCGACACGGTATAAAGTTCGCTGTCGCTCACGCCCACGTAAATTATCTTCTGGGAATTATGGGCAAATTCAGGGTTCATGCCGCCGCTTAAAAGCCGGGTCTGGCGGCTGCCGTCCGGCTCCATCAGCCATAGTTCAATCTCGCCGTTTAGCTGTTCGCGCTGGAAAACTATCTTGCCGCCATCGGGAGACCAGGCCGCCAGCGAATCTTTGCCGTTCAGGGTTAGCTGCCGGAGAGCCTGGGTAGCGGTGTCGTAAGAATAAATGTTGTAAGCGCCTTCGTCGTTATATTCCGAGGTAAAGGCAATCACGGCGTGCGGGGCCGCTGCCGCCTGGGTTGGATTTGCGGGAAGACCGCCCGATTGGGTGGCCGGGGCTTGCGATGCCGCCGGGACGCTTGCGTCAGGTTGGGTTGCTCCAACCGGGGTTGTTGCCAGAGCGGTTGTCGCAACCGGGGCTGTAACAGGTGCGGTTGTGGCCGGAATGCTATTAGCTCCCGGCACGATATTGCTGCCCTGGGCCGGGTTGCTCACCAGGTAAAAGACCAGGGCCGCCAGGATAGCCCCAACGAGCAGGGGCAAGACCACCACCCACCACTTAAACCCGCCCTTTTTAGGCATGTCCGCGACCCTCACCGTCGCGCCCTTTTGTAAGGCCGGGTAAGCAGGCCGGATAGCCCCAACCGGCGGAGCCACCGTTTTATTTTTTCGGGCCGGGACAGCGTTGCTCATGGGGTCTTTTTCAACCGGGAAGAACTCGCTTTGCGGCTGCATTGGCAGGTAGGCCCGCGAGATGGGGCCGGAATCCAGGGCTTTCTGCTCGTCGGGTAGCTGCAAGGTCTCGGACTGTTCGTGTTCGGTTGGTGGCGCGGCGGGCCGGGACGGGGCCGGGAA
>CADDZM010000570.1 GCA_902812345.1 Chloroflexota bacterium
TTAGCTGGCGGGGGTCTTTAGGAGCCCGGTAAGGGATAAAGACCGGCAGCTTTAACAGTTCGGCCTGGGGCAAATCCGGCTGGCGAGATTTCAAGACCCGCCGGTAAATCTCCCTCATCATAAGGTCAGTTTCCGCATGCAAAGCATCCCAGACCCCATCTGCAAAACGGTCGGCCCTGACAATCATAAACATGCAATCCAGCATGTCCTGGGTAGGAATTTTTTCCGGTCCTTCTTCTTTTACCCGGCGCAAGACTTCTTCTTCTAAAGCATCACCCGCTTTTGAAGGGTAAAGGCCGCGCAGATGCGGGCCAACGGCGTGGCTCAAATTCAGGCTACCAGGGGCCTTGCTCGCGTCACCGGCCTCTCCCAGCAGCCAGTTTATGGCGTATTCATTCCCCAGGTTTTCTTTAGAGCTAAGGAAAACTTCGTCGGGGCGGCGCACCAGGTACCGGCATTTCTCTTTGAGGCTGGTCTGGCCCTGGCGCATCTCGTACCAGGTCCGCCCCAGGGTATTGTCCACCAGAAATTCCACCACATAGCGCGGGGTAAAGAACTGGTTGCGGAAGGCCAGTTCGTAAGAGTTGCGGGGAGCCTGGCTTTCCTTTCGAGCCTGATCGCGCAGCTCTTTGGGCGTGAAATACTGGTAGACCCAGCCGATAGCCTCGTCTTCGGTCCAGATACTCGCCAGGTCCGGGCTGTTAAGCAGGTTCAGCACCTGTTCCAGGGCCATAGGAGCCGGGAAAAGCCGGTTGGCCGGGTCGTGCGGCGAGAACAGCACCCCAATTTCTTCCGAAAGGGTGCCGCCCAGCCATTCGAGGAAATGGCGGTAGGCGAGGTCCTGCTGCCCGCCTTGGTAAAGCGCGTAGTCCTCTTTGTGTTGAGCCAGGTAGAACATAACGCCCTGCGACTTGCTGCCCCGGCTGACCGCCTCGCGGATAATCCCCCGGCTTTCCATCATCTTATAGGCGCACAGCCGGTTCAGGTGGGTAAAGGCCACCTCGCGGACCATCTGGATTACCGCGTCTTTAGAGGAATAGCCCCCCGACTTGATGTGTTCCAGGTGAACCACCAGTTCCTGCCGGAAAGCCTGGTCCTCCGGCGAAAGGTGTAACATAGCCTGGGCCGGTTCCACCTGCCCGCTGCCGTGAATGCCAAACTGGCCCTGCAATGCCTGACCAATAGCTTCTTCCAGCAGGCGGCGCATCTGGGTAACAGTATTGCGAAGGGTATTGCGTAAGGCTTTATCCATGATTATTCCACCATAATATTGACGTGTTCCGCCACCAGTTTGAGCAGTTCTTCCTGGAGATTAGCCAGGGCATCTTTTACCGCAGCTTCCGAATCAAGCTGACCCTGGAAGTAATCCCGCAGGCGCACCTTTTTAACTTTTACCGTCTCGCCGGACCCAGTTTTGAGTTGAAGCTGGTAAAGGGCGTTTGATTTTAGCCCTTCCACCGCCGCCAAATCCGAATCCAGTTGGTTAAGGGTAGCCTGGCATTTACGGCAGACTACAGCCCCTTGCGGCAGTTCAAGCGCCTGGCAAGCCCTGGAAACCAGGGGACTCAGGAGCGATTCCTGTAAATCCGGCGCAAGATTGGCCCATTCCGGCCGGACCTTTAGCTCGGTCAAGGCCGTATCATAAATGCTAAAGCGCCGCGCGTGCCGGTCGGCGTATAGCTTCTGGTAAGAACTTTCTATCTCGGCCGCTTTTGTTTCAATCTGAGGCAGCGCCTGGTAGAAAGTGGTAGCTTCGCGCAGGGTTTTTAGCTGGGAGGCTACCGGAACCAGGTCCATGTAGTCGCCGGAAGCGTGAAGCAAGGGCCACATCTGCTCGGCGTCGCTGGCCCGGCGCAAAAGGGCAAGATTTTGTGGGCTGGTAGCGTGGCCCAGGCGGCTCAACCGCTCCTGCTCTGCCTTGAGATTTTCCCCAGTATCTGCCAGAAGAATAACACAGTTTTCGGCCGAATCGTTCTTCATATTAACCAGGGTCTGCCGGTACTGAGAAATTTCCTCCAGGCCCGGCAATCGGTTGGCCCCCAGCTTGGCTTCAACCCCGGTCAGGCGTTCCAGTTCGCCGTCAGCATACTTTCTGAAAGCCGTCGCGATAGCATTTTTTTCGACATCATCGACAGAGCGGCCAGTTAAATTCTCGTAGGCCATTATAGCGGCGGTTAGTTGAGGAAGGCCAAGAGGTTGGGCCGGGGTAAAGAGAGCCTGGCGGAAAGCCGGGTTGCTGGTGAAAGGCTGGCGGCTGAGCGGGTCCTGGTAAGATTCGAAACGCTTGCCGCCCGCCGAAATCTCGATAGACCCGGCCCGGAAGAGAACCGCCAGGACCAGTTTAATGGCTTCCAGGTCCCAGCCGTAACCCAGGCCGCCAAAATGATTTTCCAGGGCTTTACCCAGCCGCGAGTCCTTATTGCCGTAACCGTGTTCGCGGTTCAAATAGGCCAGGATTTCCCTGGCTACATCAGCCTCGGTATTGGGAACAAACTTATTGTCCTGGCCCTTTACCACCAGGTTAAAACCCTGCTCACCCCCATAAAAGACTTTGCCCAGGCCGTTGAGGTTGGCCGCTTTAAGGAAATCTTCCGCTTCCTTGCCTGTAAGGGGCCGTGAGCCCATTTCCAGCTTCGGGTAAAGTTGCGGGA
>CADDZM010000571.1 GCA_902812345.1 Chloroflexota bacterium
CCACATAACCCGCCGTGAAAGTTTGCTGCCCGGTCCCCTGACTGCTCGGTTGGCCGCTCGGTTGGCCGCTCGGTTGGCCGCTCGACAGGTCGCCGGGTGTTTCTACGGTTACGGTCACTTGCCCGTTTGTCTGGGAAAGCCCGACTAACTTGTGGTTCCAGCGCAAATCTACCAGGGGCTGCTTTTGCAAAGCTTCCAGCAAATGCTGTTCCGTGTAAAACTGCTGCAAATTGATAAAAGGCGGGAATTTCTCGGTCCTGGAATTGGGCAGGTTTATTCTGAAAAGCTCATTCTCGCCGGAAAAGATGCGGCCGACCTGCCAGGTGACGCCTTTTTCAACCATTGGCCGGGCGCAGCCTAGCCGGTCGAAAATCTCCAGGGTGCTGCGCTGGATACAAATGGCCCGCGACCCTTCACTGAGTTGGTCGTCATCGTTGATAATAAGGCAGGGGATGCCGTTGCAAGCGAGGCCAAGCGCCATACTCATGCCGACCGGCCCGGCGCCTACGACTATGACCGGGAAATGTTCGGGGGTATTTCTCGCCGGGGAAGTTTCACTCATTTCAAGCTTCTGTGTCATCGTTGTCACTCCGCGTTGATTTTAAGGACGCCATCATGTGAAAGCAGAAGACCGGGTAAAGGCGGCCCGGAACGCCTTATGTTAAAATGCCTCTACCTTATCGGTGGGGGTGCGCGTGTTTATTTTACCATTTTGCTAAAGACCGTAAAAATGTGGCGCGAGGGAAAGCCAGGGGAAAAGCCAGTTGCAAGACCCGGAAAAAGATTTAATAAAAGAGGATAAAGTAGAAGTTGACCGCCCCGATGATGACATGAGCGATTTGCTTCAGGAGTTGCGGATTTTGCTCCAGGGTTCGCAGGTTCTAACCGCCTTCCTGATTATCCTGCCGTTCAACCAGCTTTTCGACAAGCTAAACTCGTTTGAGAAATATATTTACCTGGCAACATTTCTTTGCGCCATTACCAGCCTGCTGTTTTTTACAGCCCCGGCGCCCCAGCACCGTCTGGTCCGGCCTTTAATTAACCGGGTAAAATTTAAACGTCTCGCGACGCGGTTAATAATAATCGGCCTGATACCGCTCAGTTTTGCCCTCACTTTCGGGGTGCAACTGGTCGTTTCGCAGGTCGTCAGCTTTGAGGCCAGCCTGATTGTAGCCGGAATTTTTGGGCTTTTACTGGTCGGAATCTGGTGGTTATACCCGCTCCTTCACCGCGAGAAATATTAACAACAGGGGGGAAAATGACTCAGCTTGAACCGAAGCTGTACGACGAAAAATATTTTGCCGGCCAAATCACCAAGTCGGACGAAAAAGCCGCCATTCAATACGGCAACCTGTTAAAATTCGGCAAAGTCTCGGCGGCGACCTACCCCCGCCTGCTTGATGCCGGGTGTGGGGCGGGGCCGTCCCTGCCGTTCCTTGAAAAGCAGGGGTTCCGGGTGATTGGGAGCGATTATATCTACTTTCCGCTGCTGGAAGCCCAGAAGCGCGCGCCTGGCGTCCCCTTGCTTAACTGCAACCTCGACCAGGGTCTGCCTTTCGCGGATGAGTCGCTGGACGTTATCCTGGTCAGCGAGGTAATCGAGCATCTATCCAATGACAAACTTTTCCTGCAAGAAGCCCTGCGCGCGCTCGCGCCCGGCGGCGTTTTGCTCCTGACCACCCCTAACCTGTGGGATATTCGCCGCCCTATAGCGAAACTGACCGGCCAGGTCTGGAGCGGCTACCGCGACCCGACTCACATCAATTTAATGACGCCGCGCCGCCTGGCCGGGCTATTAAAAGAGGCCGGGTTTAGCGAAGTGCGCTGGAAGACCGGCATCAAACCGGCTTACCGGCGTTCCATCCGGCGGCTGAATTTGCGGCTGGCCCTGCCTTACCCGCCCGTAATCGGCAACGGCTTGATGGCGGCAGCGGTCAAATAGGTTCAAGATTTACATAAGTATCGCAAGATCAGTATCAGGCTGTCCTGGCAAAATTTGGTGCAATTGGTTTAAGGGAAGAACATCACCTATTAATGAGCAACGAAATCACGCACGACCCCTACCAGGCGTTACGCTATCGGAACTACCGCCTGCTTTTAACCGGAAATTTTATCGCGGCCCTGGGCGAACAGATGCTAACTATCGCTATCGGCTGGGAGTTGTACGAACGCACCGGGTCGGCCTTTTTACTGGGCCTGGTTGGTCTCGCGGAAGTTTCCCCGGCCATCGGGCTTTCGCTGTACGCCGGGCATGTCGCCGACCGTTTCAACCGCAAGGCCATAATAATATTATCGCAGGCGGTGCTGATACTCTCCTCGTTCGGCCTGACGGCTCTGTCGTTCTGGAACGGCTCCATTCTTTTAATTTACGCCTGTCTGGTGCTGAACGGTCTGGCTGCCACCTTTAACGGTCCCGCCGCCGCTACCCTGCCTGCCCAGGTCGTGCCTGAAGCCGCCTTTGAAAACGCCGCAACCTGGAGCAGCAGTTCCTGGCAACTGGCGACCGTTATTGGCCCGGCCCTGGGCGGTCTGGTAATCGGAGTGCTAAAGAGCGCTACTCTGGTGTATGTGCTGAATGGCCTGGCGGCCCTGATTTTTGCCGCCCTGATTCTACCTATCAGCGTTATAAATC
>CADDZM010000572.1 GCA_902812345.1 Chloroflexota bacterium
CTCTTCGCCCGGCTCGTTTTCCATATCCTGGTGTTCGCAGCGGGTAGGCTGTCCCCGGTGCAAAATGAAATGGCCTAACTCGTGGGCAATAGAAAAAGCCTGTTCGTCTTCCTCTAGCGTCCGGTCGTAACAAACTTCCCCACCGGCATCCGGGTCATCGCTATAATAAGGTTTGAAAGTTGCCCGGCTGCCCTGTAAAAGAGGGTTTTCCCTGAGCGCTGGAATCAGTTCAATGTCGCAGGCGGCGGCAATTCTAACCACCAGAGGCATTCCAACGGTCGTCAGGCGGTAGGAATGAGTGGAGTCTTGAAACTGGAAAAGATTATGGCAGAAAAGCAGACGCAAAGCCGCCAGGCGGTCGAGCTGGTTTTGACGCATTTAATTTGTAAACCTCGTTTAATAGCTGAGGAAAAGGAACCTGCAGATTTTGAACAATAGGGTAGGGCTTAGTCTACCCCTGGTCATCTATGCAATAAACATTCTTGATGCCGGGAAATATTAGCGGCCTCTCTGGAATTTAATGCTTGATTTCAGGCCAGCTAATTTTCAGTTAAGGCATCATTTTCAACTTCGTGGAGCCAGTATTCTTTTTCGTTTTGTTTTAGCATCTGGCTCTGCCGGATATAATCGGCAAACTCCTGGCGTTTGGCTTCAACCGGTTTATCGTCGGCATGGTACATAGCGCTGGCCTGGACGGCGCCGCCAAAATAATTGACCAACTGACGATTTGAAACTTCTAACACTTCGCTTAACCGCTCAAATATCTGACGGGGTATACCGGTCAGGTTGACCATACGTTGTTCCAAAGCCATCATAATATCGGAGGTAATACCCGTTTTTCGGGCAAGTTGAGGCGGGGTCAACTTTTTCTCTCTGGCTCGCTGGTACAGGCTTTGCAGATTTTCTTCGGGCGGTTCTGTTTTTACTTGCGGTGTTATGCCTGCCAGGATTTTAGTAACCGCCTGCCGGGAGCGGGTCTGTTCCTGGGGGTCGCGCAGCCTGGCAATTATTTGAGCCTGATATTCAACCGAGGCGTCCTCCTGTTTGAACTCTTCCAGGGTTACACGAGTTTCCAACCAGTAATGGGCAATATTAGTCTTTAACTCAGCGGCCAGTTCAGGGTAATTGGCGGTATATTCTTCAAGAGGCGGGTTCTCGCCCTGTCCCGCTCTTTCGATATAGTGCATAGTTAATAGCAAAATTATTTCTTCCCGGTCCAATCCATCTTTTAATATTACCAAATCTTTAGTCTCTTTTTCCCTGGAATCTCCAGCAGCTCTTTCCAGCATAATTTTATCCTCTTACCGGGCCTTTAGCCGGGCGGCCCGCTTTCCGGCGTTTCGCTTTTTCAACTCGTTTGACTGTCACAAGAGACCCGGCCTTATCTCCAATTGAATCCAACCGGCGGTCTATAGTCTGCCAGTCTCTTTTCAACACCCTGGCGATCTCACTGACGCTATTCCCATCCAGCCTTAATAATAGAATCTGCTTTTCTTCCGAAGTGAGCCTTTCAACGAGTTCCTGGTATATTTCGATGAATTCAACCTGGTCAAAAGCAGTAACGGCGCCATGGTCGGCTATTGCCGAACCCAGTGTTAAATTATCGGTTGATTGAGTGGCGCTATTGAAAGGAGCATCCAGGGATTGTGAAGGTGGTATGGAAACAACTTTGGTTTTAGCAGCAGGTTTCTGTGTTTGAGCGGGATTATTAACTACATCAATTTCCGGTGTCTTTGGAATATTAGTGGTTCTTGAAATTAAATTCATTTCCAGGGCCAGGTCGCGAGCTTTGGTATTAAAGATGGCGCTGACATAGCCTGTAAAGTTGTAGATAATAAACGGGCGGTTTTTAGTGGTTAGGCGCCGGTAGATTTCTTGCCAGGCCAGCAGCCCGACATCTTCCGCCATTTGAACCCTGGCGTCAGGCGCAAGATTCACGTAATAACTTCGCTGGGCTAACTTCAATGCCCTTGGATTAAAAATTGAATAAAGCGTATTGAAGACACGCTCGGCCTTAGCCTCTTGATTTTGCGAAGCGAATTCGTGAATGGCCCAGGCTAAAGCTTCTAACTGTGGTAACCTACCGTCTGCGGGCTGTTCCACCCACTGCCAGAAACCGGGACCGTCCAGTTCAGGCATGACGGTAAGTTTTTGAGCCAGCTTTTGTTGGAAATGACCGGTCACTTCAGCCGGAGTTAAGCTGTTAGTGGGTGCAACCTGTTCAACCTCATCCTCGTTTTCTTTATCCAGTTCTTGCGCTTCGCTAGCCTCATCCAAATTTAACCGCTCCTTAAATAAAAGAATAGCCCCGTTTACAGGTTTAGCCCGCACCTTATATATTATACAATGTGAATATCCATAAATGTTCTGGCACAATTATAGTGAGTTCTTCATCTTCCTTATGACGGCGGTTTGGCAGACGTTTGCGCCAGGCATAATAGCCGCTTTCGCCCACTTTTAGCACCTCGCACTGGAAATTCTAGGCGTTGCTGCTCAATTAATTGATATTTCACCTTTACTCCGGGGCAATTAAAACACTGCTCCTGGCACTGGTCTCCAGGGGTCTAACCGCTTCTCGCTTAAATTCAGCCGTTTATAGTTTCTATGGATATTTGCTGCCCATAATTTTTC
>CADDZM010000573.1 GCA_902812345.1 Chloroflexota bacterium
ATGGGGTAGCGATTGGCCGGTTTGTTTGCAGGCGGCTTCCTACGGCCAGGTCCACCAACTGTTAGCGGCCCTGGTCGCCCGGTTATCGCCTATCGAACAGGCCGCGATCTGGGCCGGGACCGCCGGTAAGGTCTATAGTTTGAAGGAGGAGCAATGACGCTAACCGAGGAACAGGTTGAACACTTCTACCGTGAAGGCTATGTGCTGGTGCCGGGCCTGGTCCCGGCCAATGCTATCGAAGCCGTCTTAAAATTAGCCCCTGCACAACTAAACGACAACGGTTTGTGGGAACCCCGCATTTTTGATCACAAAAATCCTTTGAAAGATGCTCCATTGCACCGCTTGCTGGTCGAACCGGCGATAGAAGGGGCCGTTAAGGCTATTTTTGGTTCTTCGCTCAGGGTCTATTATGGGATGCTGGCGGGCGTACCGGCTCACGGCGGTAACGGCCTGCCCTGGCACCAGGATAACCAGTATACCCACATTTTAGGCGGCGCTTTGAATGTTTTTATTGCCCTGAGCCGGATTTCGCTTGAAAAGGCCGGTCTATGGGTCGCTCCCCGCAGTCACTTAAAGGGAGTTCAACCGGCCAAAATCAATGATACAAGCGCCCCCGGCCACCGCGAAGCCCTGGCCGAACCAGATAAGGCGGTGGCTTTGCCGCCGATGCAACCGGGCGACACCTGTATTTTTGACCGGAATATGTTGCACCGGTCTTTAAAGAACACCACCGATAAGAACCGGTTCGCCTATGCGGCCCAGTTTCAAGCCGAACACGCCCGCCTGGCTGCTAGCGGCAAGAAAGACCCTGACAAGATGCTGGTAAGTGAGTTAAGGAATTGCTGGCTCCAAAATGGAGTCGAGATTGATAACCTTGAAACTCTGGCCTAGCTTGCCGGGTTAGCTGGTTAAAAACTGAAGGGGAAAGGTTTAGCTGATGCCAGACGTAGCAACACAGGTAGAGGTAGGACGCACCGGCCTGAAAGTGCCGCTGATGGGGTTGGGAACCGCCGGGATGGGCAACCTCTATATCGAGGTCAGCCAGTCCGAAGCGAATGAGATGGTCCACTACGCCCTGGATCACGGCCTGAACTTCTTCGATACGGCCCCCCATTATGGCCGAGGCCTGGCCGAAAACCGGCTCGGCCTGGCCCTGGAAGGCATCCCCCGCGACCGCTATATCATTTCAAGTAAAGTCGGCCGCCTTTATAATGCGCTCGGCGAATGGATTACGGATTTCAGCCGAGAGAGTATTTTACGCAGTATTGAAGGTACCCTGCAACGGCTCAAAACCGACCGCGTGGATATTCTGCACCTGCACGACCCCGACCAGCACTACCACCAGGCACTTACCGAAGGTTTCCCGACCCTGGCCGAATTGCGCGAGCAAGGCGTCATCAAGGCGGTCGGGGCCGGTATGAATAGCTGGGAAATGCTGGTGGATTTCACCCGCGAGGCCGATTTTGACTGCTTCCTCCTGGCCGGGCATTATACCCTGCTCGACCAGGACGCTCTACCCCAATTTCTACCCGCCTGCCAGGAGAAAGGCATCAGCGTCTTTATGGCCGGGATTTTGAACACCGGCATCCTGGCGACCGGGGCCGTGCCGGGGGCTAAATACCGCTACCGGGAACCTTCACCCGAAATTATGGCGAAAGTCGCCCGGATAGAGGCGGTTTGCCGCCGCTACGAGGTGCCTTTGAACGCCGCCGCGACCCAGTTCCCGCTCGGCCATCCCGCTGTCACGGCCCTGGTGGTCGGGGCGGATACGAAGGAGCATATCGCAGCCAACCGGGCGGCCCTGGAAAGACCTATCCCGGCTGAATTCTGGCAAACCCTCCGAGATGAAGGGCTTTTGGGAGAAACAATACCTGTCCCGGCTGGAACGCTGCCGGTTTAACGCTCGTTGAAAGGTTAAGATGAAAAAGATAAAAGCGAACATTCCAAGCATTACCCCGCCAGCCTGGGCCGTCATGGAGCGCAAACTAATCGAGATTTTGGACCAGGCGGCTTATCCTTACGTAGAAAAGTATACGCGGGAGGACGGGCAACTGATCTGGCGGGAAGCCGGGGCGGATAACTGGCAGACCCGCGACGGGGCCGACGATTTTTATGAGGCATTCTTCAACTGGCCGCTTTTTTACCTGCTGGGCGGCGGCAAGCATATCCTCGAATTTGCCGACCGTTCCTGGGACGGCATCACCCGGCAGTTGACCGAACTTAAAATGGTCCGCAAGGAATATGAAATCGGCTACGATCAGTTCCACCAGGGCGAGAGCTACATTTATTTCTATTTCCTTTGTCTGGCCGACCCGACCAATCCCAAGCTGATTGAGCGGGCCAGGCGCTTTGCCGGGTTTTACCTGAACGAAGACCCTGAAGCCCCCAACTACGACCCCGCACACAAGCTTATCCGCGCTCCCCACAGCGGCAGCGGCGGGCCGCGCTGGGGCTATTTCGACAAGGAACCGGTCTACAACTGGACCCCGAACATGCGCCGTTACGGCCTGCCCTACCAGGACGTGCCGGGCGCGACCACCTACGACGATTTGAAAGACCCCGAAGTGGCCCGCCGCTGCCGCTGTGGGGAGCGCGGATAAGCTTGTGTGCGGGGTCGTAGTT
>CADDZM010000574.1 GCA_902812345.1 Chloroflexota bacterium
CCGCCTCGATGCCGGGCACAATCGTCGCCCCATCGGTGACCAGCGTCAGGCGATCCTGGAGCGGGGCCAGATTGGCGCGGGCAATATCGACCATGACCTGCGACGCCTGGTGGGCCGCCGTCGCCGTGCCCCAGACGAACCCGTCGGGGAACGAGTAGGTCGCCATGGCTGCGGAGGGTAGGCGACAATGCCCGGTCGTGACAGCTGCCCTCGACGAGCTGGTCGCGATCCTCGACCTCGAGGCCATCGAGGTGAACATCGTCCGAAAAGTTTTGCATGGCGTGCAGCAGGACATTCAGACCCTTATACGGTCTGAGTTGTCCCACACTTACAACTCTAAACTTATCTTTGGGCCGGTCAACAGGCGATGAGAGAGCCTGTGGAAAATCAGTGCCCCAGGGAATTATGCTAAGCTGCCGTTGCGGTCCGGAGCGAAAAGGTTCCAGCATATCGGCATAAGAAGGGGTTGTGACAATCGTATGGTCACAAAATTTTGAGAGCCACTTCTGCAACCAGTTATAAATGTTACACAGCCAGCCCAGCCCTCTAATATCAATCTCGGAGTGATAAGTATAGATTATTACGCTGTGGTGTTTTTTCAGGCGGCGTAATAATAAGGAAACCAGGAGAAAGAGGTCGCTAAAAGTCGGGGCAGGTCCGTGAATATTTACAATATCATATTTTTTAAGGTTCTTGAATAAGATTTTTGGCCGGAAAATTAAAGAGGAGAGCCGGAACTCTCCTATCTCAAGGCGGCCTAAAGAAAAAGCCGAAAGCACTTCTACTTCGTGTCCCTGACCACGCAACCCCTCAATCAGGACACCGGCTACACGAGCTACTCCACTGCGGACCGGGGGTATTTCCGTTATAACCTGGAGAATTTTCACCTTAAAAATCCTAAAGAAATAATCTGCACAAATTTTATGCTAAAGCTTATAATTTCCGAATAAAGCGACAGGGGTGAAAATTTTGAGATGGTTTTACTGTTTGAATTGTTTTGCTTTTCAAGCAGATTGTCAGTTTTTACCAAAAGCTTATTTAAGCTAAATGGCCCGGACAAATAATAACTGTTATTACTATTATTTTCTTCCCTCTCAACGCGAGCAACCCCTTCTTCCCAGATTATAAAAGGGACCGTTTTCTTTAGCTTTTGCAGGTTAATCTCAAGCTCCTTAAAGAAGTTGCCTTTCATCTGGCAAGGGCCTTCCAGGACTATAATGTCCACAGAATAGTTTATATCTTTTAGAATGTTTAACCCTGCTTGTTGTTCTTCAGTGCTTATAACTTCGTAGCCTCTTTGAGAAAGAGCTTGATAAATTATTTTCAAGCGGGTTCTTTCAGAGCTAATCAAAAGTATGGTTTTACTATGCATAAGTTTAGTCTTTACTAATCTCACTTGGTTACTTCAAATATATCTATGTCGCAGTCGCAAAAATCAGGCCCGAGTTTTAAAACCCTAAGTTTCCGGCTTCACTAAAGCGGCCTTTATCAAATCAAAAGATTTTACTTTGCTTTAGCGATAGCAATCAATTTATAACACATAATTATGTCTGTTTTGTAAAAGATTTACTACATTTGTGCATCTAAACCCATATATGGCTAACCTTTTAAGATATTGCAAATTACAAAAAACCTTAATTTAAGTTGGGGGAGTGCATAGAAATTGTTCCGTTTTGTTGCAACACCATTATTAGATCCTGAGGTAGCAGGTTTCTGCTATTACCAATAAAAATATTTTAACAACTTTATTATTTATTGTCAATACAATCTAGCCTTTCGGATGAGATTTTGAATCAAGTAAAATAATTGTTAAAATGGTACCGGCGGCCTCAAATTATAGTGTCCATGCATGAATAATGCCAGACCCTGGCAAACCGGCCCGGCCAACCCTGTATGTAATAAAAACAAGCGGGTTTACCTGGTAAAGGCAAGGTAAGGTAAAACTGGTCTAAAAGGTCAGAGTAGAGAGTTTCGATATAATCGCACCCGAAAACGAGCAGAATCCATTTATAGCGTCTCCGCCGCCTCATTTTAAGGCCAGGTTCCACTGGATTGGCGGGCTGGCCTTTGGTTTGCCTTTTCTGGCCGCCGGGCTGGTCTATCTCCTTACGGCTGCTTCGGGCCTCACCTGGCGGCACGGCGGCGATGACGGCGGCGACCTGGCAACCGCCGTAGCCCTGCAAGGAGTACCGCATCCTACCGGTTATCCGCTTTATTTACTAACCGGCAAACTTTTTTCGTTTTTGGCAGCCGACCCGGCCCGCGCCCTGGCCCTGGCGGACTGTATATGGGGAGCTTTGGCCGCCGGGGTTTTGAGCCTGGCAGTTTATCGCCTCAACTGGCAACTGTTACAACCACCCTCGAATTTACCGGCCAACCTTTTTTTCCAGGAAATTGCCTGTCTGGCCGGCGGCAGCCTGGCCGGGCTGGGTCTGGCTTTCGCGCCGCTGGTCTGGTCGCAGGCTATCATAATTGAGATTTATTCACTGAATTTGTTTCTGCTGGCGTTATTAATGGTGGTGCTGGTCTGGTGGAAGGAAAAACCACAAAGTCAGGGGCGATTGTACCTGCTGGCACTGGTAGCCGGGCTGGGAGCCGGACATCACCGCACGGCCCTGTTT
>CADDZM010000575.1 GCA_902812345.1 Chloroflexota bacterium
ATTCTGGCCGGGGCCGGTGATTTTTCCGATTAGCTGGCGGAAATAATTTATCCTCTGATCCGAAAGATTGGATTTATCCAGCAGGAGATAAGCAAAATGATAGTAACTTAACATGCTTTGCACCGCTTCCGGCGTGACCTCGACTATGTCTTTGGCTGCCAGGGGGTAATCCTCGAAGAAGAAGGCGAAAGGGGTCTCGTCATAGTTTACAAGGGCCTTGCGGGCCAGGTACCCTTCTACCATCGGGCGGCCGTGCAAGGTCTGGTAACGCATATTATCGGCTTTGTCCACGTTACTTTCGTCAAAGGGCAAATCCAGTAGCGCCCCAGGGGCGGGCAGAACATTTTTTGTGAAAACCGGCGGGGTGGGCGGGACAGCCCATAAATTCCAGGCAATCGGATAGGGCTGCAGGCTGGATATACAAAACACTATGACCAGCGGGACCGCCAGCAGCCTGAGCCGGGAAAACCCTTTATTAAAGCTGACCGGCGGCTTTCCGGCTTCATTTCTTCCGGCAGTTCTTTCAGCAGGGCGATTTAGTTTCTCGCGCAGCAACGCCAGGCCGTACCCGGCGCAAACCGCTAAACCCAGCGACCCCGGCAGAAGCCAGCGCCGGGCGTAGTGCATTACCTGCAGCACGGGGGTCTGGCTTATAATTTTACCAAAGAGCGGAAAGCCGGTGTCTACCCCGTTGAAGACCAGCGTTTCGCCCAGGGACAGCGCCGCCGTTACTACCACCAGCAAACCCCAGGTACGGCCCGCGCTGCACTTCCAGACCCCGTAAATAGCCAGCGCCAGAATTACCCACCAGCCGAATGAGAAGTAAAGGCCGGGGTCGGTATAGCGTTCGCGTTTGAGTTGTAAAACTTTGCCGTAAATGCCGTTGCTTTCGATGCCCCAGGGCGAGAAAAGGCTTACCAGGTCGAGGCCGTTAAGCATGGTATTTTCAGTCTCCAGGAAAATGCCGCTCCTGGCATCCCTGATAAACCCGACCATCACTCTGAAAAAAGCGATAGCTACCGGCACGCCTATCAAGGCTAACCTGCCTAAATTTAGACCGAACTCCCGCCAGTCTTTTTGCAAAAGCAGCCTGAAAAGCGGCCCCGCGCTCAACCATACCAGCAAAACCACCGCATACAGCAAATGGTACTGGTCGGTAAAGGCAATCAGCACCAGAAATAAAGCCGCCAGCACGCCGTACCGTACCCGGTATTTGCGCCGCTTATTTAAAATATACTCCTGGGGCAAAGCCAACCGGCGGGCCGCTCTTGTCGGAAAAAGCCAGTCCAGGTATTTCACCAGCCAGTATGTGAAAAAAGTTATCCATTGATATTGCACAATATTTAACTGGTTTAATTCGACGGCGCTGTGCTGCCAGGGCGAGAAAGCAAAAATAAGCCCGGCCATGAAGGCTGCTACATTATCGCGGGTCAGATAAAAGACCAGGCAATAAACACCCCAGGCTCCCCCGGCAATCCCCACAAAATAAAGCAAATTGAAAGTGGGTATCAGCCCAAAGACCGGTAGCAGCGGCAGGCTCAGAATCCCGGTGGTAAGGTTGTTTGGATAGAGATAGAGGCTGATGCCGTCAGGATAGTAAATAAAATTGGTGAAATAAGGCGTGACGTGATATTTAAGGAGCGACTGTTGGGTCCACCAGAGCGTCCAGAAATTCTGGTCGCGGTCATAGGTAAGCGTACCGAATGTGTGGTCGGTCAGGTTCAGGGCCAGCGGCCAGGAGAAGGCCACTGCCGCAAGGATATACAACAACCCTACCAGGCAGTGCCGTAATACCTGCGGCGGCGGGACGGCTCTCCAGTTTTTTAGCTTGAAAGAAAGCGCGGTTTTCAAGTGAGGCGTTTCAAGCATGGCTTATTTACCGCCTCTAGCAGTAAGAAATTTATTAAAATTGGGCCGTAAATTTATAATTCTAACTTTATATCTCATAGAGGAAAGTAACACCATCAGACCGGCAGGAAAGCCGGTTATAGGTAGGTTTGGAAGCCGGGGAACCGCCCACCTGGCCGAGGAAGAATTTTCATTTTCAATCCGGGTGAGGGAAGCCGGGCAGGTCTGCTTAAATTTAATAACCGGCCTGAGTTTCATCCCCGGTACTTTATCATAAAGAATAATGAGTTGCAAAGAGGCCCTGGACCTATAATTTAGCCCGCCCGAAATTTATTTTGTAAAAATTTTGTAAGGATTCCCCGGAAGAAACCCCTTATTTATACTTTTTTTAGCCGGAAGTTTACAAAAGTATTTACCATAAGTCACATATTTAGCTATATAGGTATTTTTTTAATGCTTACATATTCAAAACTTATGTTATAATCATTTCAATTGTACCCGGAAGGCTCAAAGTATTCAGTGAGTCATACAAGGTTACTGTCCCTTGCATTATTAGTTGTGCAGTTTTCCGTTTGCTCTTTTAATAATTTACCAATCTAAATACGCCCTTAACCCAGGAGGAAGTTTTTTCTTATGGTACAACAGTTTCGCCTGCGATGTTCCAGCCTGCATTTGAAAATGCCTCTTTTAACTTTATTAAGTCTTTTTGTAACCCTTTTTGGAATCGGTATCTCGGCTGGAATTACCAAGGGCGCTCCCCTCTTTTC
>CADDZM010000576.1 GCA_902812345.1 Chloroflexota bacterium
ACCGCCGACCGCTACACCTGTCCCGCCGACTCCGCGGTCTCAACCGTCCGCCGCTAACGCTATCCCGGCTTCTTCTCTCAGCGGCGCTTATATGCGCGATGACGGCACCCTTTACGGGCGGCCTGAAGTTGCTCTCTATGGGGCCGGTAGCGGCTACGAGCAGGGCACGCTTAATTTCAAAGTGGACGGCTTGCCCCAGGATAAAGTAACACTAACCCTGACCGGCCTGGATGATGAGCGGCGGGAAAATTGTAATTTGCAGGTCATTCTTAATGGCACTGTCGTCTACAACGGTCCCTCGAATTTCCCCAATGTCCCTACTACCGACAACGGTGAGGGCGGTAATGACCGTTACTGGGGCCAGTCCCAGATTTCAATCCCGGCCAATTTATTCAAAAAGGGGGCTAACTCGCTGGTTTTGAAAAATACCACTCCCTGGGCCGGTCGGCTCGGTATCCCTTACATTCTGATAAATCAACTCCAGTTTTCCAGCAATACGTGACTTATTACCCATCCAAAAATATTGTTCTTGGTATAAAGGAAGTTATATAATGCCGCATATAAGACAAATGAAGCGCTGGCGTACCTTAATTTGACCAGGAGGCTACCTTTGACCTTCGAGCCTGAACAAATCTCCCTCAAACTCGATAAGTCCCTGACCAGGGCAGACGTGGAAAATATGCTGGAACAGCAGGGCGACTCTAAAAGCCTTAACCTGAGCGGCCTGAACCTTTCTGTTATCAATTTTGCTGAAATGGATTTGAGCGGAACGACCTTTGCTTTTGCCCACCTCAACGGGGCTAATTTGTTCAAAGCCAATCTGCAAAAAGCCACCTTTAATTCGGCCCGCCTTAACGGGGTTAAAGGCCGCCAGGCCCGGTTCGACGAAGCGGATTTAGATAACGCCAGCCTCATTGAGGCTAAACTCGACGAAGCCAGCTTTGCAAAAGCTCACCTCCATATGACGAATTTGAGCGGGGCCAACCTGCGCAGCGCCACCCTTTGCGAAGCTAATCTTAGCAGCGCGAACCTTTCCGAGGCCGACCTAACCGGGGCCAACCTCTCCGGGGCCGACCTGTCCCAGGCTAATCTCAGCCGGGCCATCTTGCGCGATACCGACCTGAGCGCCACTGATTTGCGCGGAGCGGTCCTGGGCGGGGCTAAACTCGATGGAGCGCGCCTGGATGGGGCTAACCTGAGCCAGGTGCGCCTGCTGCTGGCGAACCTCCACACCGCCCGCTTGAGACAGGCCGATTTATCCGGGGCTGACTTTAGCTGGTCCGACCTCGGGGAGGCTAATCTCTCCGAGGCCGATTTATCCGGGGCGAAACTTATTGAAACCAACCTGACCGGGGCTGACCTGCGCTACGCCAACCTGTACCAGGCTAATTTTAGCGGGGCTAACCTGAGTGATGCCCGCCTGGTCGGAGCCGACCTCAATGAGGTGAACCTGAGCGGCGCTACTCTCAACGGCGCTTACCTGTCGGATGACCAGAAAGAAATGCTTTCCTCTTCGGGTGATGTGCTGGGCCTTGACCAGACCCGCACCGACCGGGAACTAGGCGAGCTTGAAGCCGCCCGGCATCCCGCAGAAGAACCCGCTCACACCGCCAACGGCTTTGTTTCCATAATGGATGAACTGCCCGACCTGCCGTTGTCCGGCCAGACCGAGGCCGACCTTGAAGCCAGCGCCGTTCTGCCGTCCTTAGAAGACCCGGCCCGCGTCGAAGGTCCGGTCCTGGTAGAATATGCTGAAACTGAACTCCCGCCGCTCCTCCCCGACCTGCCCCGGCAAAATTACGCCCTGGGTTCGCCTGCTTTTGTCGGAATGACCGCTTCTACCGTATCTTTACAGCTAAAAGAAACTCCTGTATCTGTGTCCCGCCTGGCCCGGTTGTTAGACGGCCTGGGCTGCCTCCACGCCGGTTTAGGGCTTATCGGGCAGGAGAAGTTTGCCGAACTGGTAGAGTTTTACCGTTCGCCGGATTCTCAAAGCAGCCTCGCGGGTGGCCTTTCGATTAAAAGCTTTGACGCCGCTGCCGGTCGCCTTGAGCTAACCGCCTCAGACACCATCGCCCTGGCGGCGGTTAATTCGGCGCTGTCCGGCATCAGTACCGCATCGGTAGGAATTGATGCCCGCGAACTGGCCGAAAACGTCCTGGAAAGCTTTTCGCCCGGCCTTAACCCGGTGGTAAAGTCGGTAGCCGCCCAGGTCCTGGTTGGCAATATCCGGCAACTGGCTGCCGGACCGGCGTTTGACATAGTTCCCGGCCCCGCGTCCGGCGACCTTAACGACACCGGGAAAGCCGAGAAACCTGGACCAGGGCCGGAATTTCCTTTCTAAAGAGTAAGGGTAGCGATTTTTCTAAGCGTAATAATTAGCCCGCGAAACTTGCACCCACCTTTAAAATATCTTAAACTGAACCTATTGTTCTATTAGATAGAGTATTGTTATACAGCCTTTGATTTTATTGGTTGTGCCATGTTTAACCTTTCCCGCCGCACAGTTTGTCCGTGCGGCGGAAATTCTACGGTTAACGTTTTAAGGAGTAGCTTGATGTCCATAACCGCACGGCTGGCCGGGGTCTTCCCGCCCGTTC
>CADDZM010000577.1 GCA_902812345.1 Chloroflexota bacterium
AACCAATCCTGGTCCGTGTAACCGACCGGTGCGGAGCGGTAAAAAGGCGCCACCCGCAGCAGCCGGGCGCCCGGAGTGCCGCCGAGCAAATCCAGCGCCTTTTTTATATTGGCCGCCTTGTCGCCAAGGTTGGACCCAATCCCAATGTAAGCTTTTACTGGAACATCACCAATAGACGCCAAACGCAGCTCTCCCCTTTCCGTGCCGCATGGCTGTCAATTACTCAAGCCCGGTAGAACACCTCATTCAAACAGCAAGGTGAAATCGCTGCCGGGTCTCGCCACGGATTGTCAAAAAACAATATTTAGGTAAACTTGAGGATATCGTTCGCAAGGTGACCGAACTTCCCCAACCGAGTTCGGTAAAGAGCCGCGAGTTCGGTCTCACGGCTGCGCTTTTGAGCATCACCGATAAACTGGGTGAAGAATACCGGTTTATCATCACTCTCACCTTTCTTAGGACAATTGCTCAGAATAACTTTTATCTCTCTGAAACCAATCTTCGAATTCCATCCCTGAAAACACGAAAACTTGGAGACATGTTAGCATCTACATCAATCAGCGGGGCAATTTTTTTTGCCCATATTCGCTTTTCCTTAACAGCAGCGGTTCTGCCCTGGGCTTTGAGGGATTTGCTGCCCCCGGGATAAACAGCATCCGCGATAACTTCCCAGGTTCCACAAATACTATCCTGCTCATATTTATTTAGCACCGAATGCTTGGCACTTGGATATGCTTTAAGGAAAGCCGGTATATCACCAAGAAACCATGCCTCCAATTCCTCAATGGCAATGCGGAAGAGGGTTTTGGGAACAGGATTACAGTAAATATCTCTTAGCCCAACTTTCGATTTAAAACCCTAAAAGCCTTGCCGTTCCTGCATTTCTCATTTTTATTTGGTCACTACAACCTCGATCCGGCTAAGTGATGCCTCCTTTTGAGGGGGTCTTTGACCCCGAGTAGACGGTAGATTTCCCGGTGTTCTTTTTCCGGCGTGCCGGAAACCCGGAGATGATGAATTTTGTTGTCCGCGTCAGTAAAGATCACCGTGTTCCGCTGATGGGTTGACAATTGTTCCCGAAGCGTTGACCAGCGGCGGTGGTCGCCATGGCTGCGCAAGGCGTGCTCAATGCTGATCAGGAGGTGGTAAGCCAAAACCGAAATAAATAAATGCGCTTTTGTCCGCTCGGCGATTTGGTGATAAACCGGCCGCACCCCGAGGTCTGTTTTCAGCGACCTGAATGCTCCTTCTACCTTGGTCAGGGTCATGTAAGATTCCCAAATCTCTTTTGCCGTCAGATTTTGGTGGCTGGTTTCGATCACATAGCATCCGTTTAAATCGTCTTGTTCGGCAGGTTTTTTGACGGCTTTCAGGCTGGTTACCTTTTTTTCGGCAACCTCCATCGTGATCTCGTAAAGCCGGGCCGCCGCGGGATGGCGCTCTTTTAACCGGCCTAACCGCTGGGCGACTTTTTCCGGGTGCAGGATGCTTCCCTTGGCGACCGATTTTTGGAGCCGGCCGAGCGCTTCTAAAAAACGCTTTTCCTGGAGGGCGTTGATGGCCCGCTCCTTGAGCTCCCGGCCCTCGCTGTAGCAAAGGACCCGGCAGCCTCCGTCAAAGGGAATTTTCTTTACATAGATAGCCTGTTCATCTTCCGGCGTGATCCGTTCAAAGGTCTCCCGGACGGATTGAAATTCCTCCGGGTAGTCCCTTTCCACTGGGCGCCGCTCGATCACGATGTAGGGATAATGTTTGGACCTCAATAATTCAATGTTATCCTTGGTGGCAATGCCCCGGTCCATGACAATGGTCGGGAGATGCTCTTTGAAAAGTTCTTCTCCTTTTTGGTAGAGCTCATCCAATATTTCTTCCAGGGTTTTCGGCTCGGACTGCTTGCCGCCGTAAATCTGGCAAAAAACCGGGAAGCCAAGCTGATCGACGACCAGGGCGAGGGTGACCAGCGGGCAATCGGAGCGCTTTTCCTTCGATTTACCCCGCCTGGCCAGATCATTCTTTCGGCAACTGCCCTCGAAATAGGTGTTGGTCAGATCATAGAGGAACAGGGTGGTTTTTACCGAAAATAACGTTATCTCCCGGTCCCGCAAGGCTTTTTCCAACAGATCTTTTTTGGCGTACAAGACGTCGGCAATCTCATAAAAAGCGTCTTTACCGGCAGTTGTCAAATCGACCGGCAGCATTTCCGCTAAAGCCGTGCCCTGACGAAACCATCGCCAGGTTCGGCGGTCGCTTCCCGGAGCGACGAGCCGGCCGATAATGACGGCTTTGGCCAGAGAGAGTTGCTTTTGGTCAAAACCGGCTAAAATCTGGTCGAAGCCCAGGCGCTCCCAGAACGTTGCGAACGCTATACTAAAACTGATCCACTTAGCCGGGTTGTGATCATGAAAAATTGATCCACCACAACCAAAAATCCCGTATCATTGAATTACCAAAAATCGATGATATGGGGATGATAGGAGATGATTGGAGTGGATCAGTATAAGGATATCAGAAATCTCTACGCGGTTGAGGGGCTATCGATCAGGGCGATAGCCAAAAAACTCGGAATCTCCCGGAACACAGTCAAG
>CADDZM010000578.1 GCA_902812345.1 Chloroflexota bacterium
TGTACGACCCGCGTGGTAACGGGTATCGGCGTTCCGCAGCTTACCGCTGTTATGGAAGCGGCGGAAGTGGGCGCGAAATACGGCGTGCCGGTTATCGCGGACGGCGGTATCAAGTACAGCGGCGACATTACCAAAGCCCTGGCGGCAGGCGCGAACACGGTAATGATTGGTTCGCTCTTTGCCGGGGTCGAGGAAAGCCCGGGCGACGTTATCCTGTTCAAGGGCGAGAACTTCAAAGAATACCGCGGCATGGGTTCGCTCGGCGCGATGAAGTCCGGCGAAGGCGCACGCGAACGCTACCACCAGGACGACGTGAAGGACAGCGTGAAATTGGTCCCCGAAGGTATTGAAGGCCGGGTGCCTTACAAAGGCTCGTTACGCAATCTCGTTTTCCAGATGGTCGGCGGCCTGCGGAGCGGTATGGGCTATGTCGGGGCGCGGAATATCAAGGAGTTGCAGCAGGCCAAGTTCATGCAAATTACCAGCGCCAGCCTGCGCGAAAGCCACCCGCACGATATTCAGATTACCAAAGAGGCGCCTAACTACGAAATCCGGAACCGGGATTAGGGTTCGCAGCCCTTTTTAGCAGCCATTGAGTTTAGAAAAAATCTCATTCCAAATTTTAACAGATTTTGGATGGGATTTTTTCTTTAAGCCTAATTTTGGGGATGGCACGTATATTGCCTGTTATATTTGCAAGAAATATTTAAATTGGCCTTTTTGATAAAGCCTGCAAAAACATGAAGTCAGGCTTTGGAAGGACCATTTGAGAAGCGATGGGGGTGTGGATGAGCGCAAACGCAGGCTCGAACCGCCCCATCCAATCCAGGTTGTCGGGAAGCCGCAAGACTCCCTACCGGCAGCCGCGAAAGGAGAAATATGTCTCAAGCATATAATAAAACAGGCTATACTGTCGTAGGTGTATTTGAAAATCCGGCGGACGCGGAACAGGCTATCAATGGTTTGAAGGTGGCAGGGTTTACCCCTGACTCCATTTCGGTAGTTGCCAAAGACCGCACGGTCCGGCGCGATTTGACCGAAGCCAGCGGAAATGAAGCCGGGCAAGGCGCTCTGGTGGGGTCGCTCGGCGGCGGAACGCTGGGCGCGGTCCTCGGCTGGTTGTTGGCCGGCGGCACGGCCCTTATTCCAGGTGTTGGCCCGGTAATCGCGGCCGGTGTCTTTGGGGCAACGGTTGGCGGCGCTTTAATCGGCGGAACCGTGGGCGGCATTACGGGCGCCCTGGCGGGCGCGGGTGTGCCGGAAGATGAAGCCGCCGAGTATGGCGAACACGTCAAGAGCGGTAATTCACTGGTGACGGCCCAGGCCGCTAACGGCGCGCTTATGGGTTCGGCGATGGATGTTTTCGAACGCAATAACGCGATCAGCACCCGTTATTATGATTTGTCCAATCCGGGACCGGGCCAGACTTATTCCCGCAGCGCCACGACCGGTGAATACATCGAGGAAGTGGACAATAACCCTTATAATACCGATTCAGCTGGGACGACCGGCGATTACGAAAGGGTTTCTCCAACTACGCCGCCCATGACGAGCGACCTCAGCAACGACCATGCTCGTTTTGGCACGGTCAGCACTGATGACGGCGAGGCAGTTGGCACGGTTGGCAACCCTCCCGGCCAGAGCCAGCCTTACCGCGAGGCTCCTTATACCGAACGCGGCCAGACCCTTGGTAACGATACCTACCCTAGCGAAGGTATTGACAAGGATGGCTTCCCGCCACGTGCGATGTAAATTCTGCCAGAATAGCAAGAAAGCCCGGTTGTCCCCCAACGCCGGGCTTTTTAAGCCCTGTTTTATAAAATAAAGCGGGACAAAATCAGGTTAAGGACAAATATATGAATTTTGGCCTGGCTGCCTCTATTTTTGGGTTTATTTTCGTTGCGGAATTGCCGGATAAGACTGCCCTGGCCTCGCTGGTGCTGGCGACCCGTTACAAGCCGCTAATTGTTTTCACAGGCGCGGCGGCGGCTTTTGTCATTCAAAGCCTGGTCGCTATCCTGATAGGCGGGCTGTTTTCGCTATTGCCGGAAGCAATTGTGCACCGGGCCGCCGGGGTTCTCTTTTTGATTTTCGCCTTTTTTATGTGGCGGCGTTCCGACGAGGACGAAGAAAAAAAGGTCGAAGAAGAGACCGCCGGTAAAAAGGGCAGTTTTCTAGCCGGTATCTGGACGACTTTTATCGTGGTCTTTCTAGCGGAGTGGGGCGATTTAACCCAACTGGCGACGGCCACGCTGGAGGCCAAGTACCGCGACCCGGTGACGGTATTCGTAGGGGCGACCCTGGCGCTCTGGGTGGTGGCAGGGGTGGCGATTGTTATCGGCAACCGGGCCGGGAAACTCTTCAACCCTGAAATTACCAAAAAAGTAGCCGCCGTGATATTCGCGGCGCTGGGCCTGGCTTTGCTAATAGGAATTATTTAGCCCCGGCCTACCGCGGGGTAGCACCCCATTAAACGGTGAAGTTTTTAACTGCGTTTTTGGGCGGTCGCCCTCGGCGCTTCGGTGGCACAAAAGGCGGCGGCGCCACCTTGTACTTTAACAATTCATCCACGCTCCATATATG
>CADDZM010000579.1 GCA_902812345.1 Chloroflexota bacterium
CTATGGCAGTATAGTCGTTTTACTCACCTCATCCCAACCAACCGCCGGTAAAGTCGGCTTTGCGTAATCCCTCCAAAAGATAGGGATTGCGCCGCCACATTTCCCAGAGCATATCAGAGCGGTAATTTTCGATCATCAGGACAATCGGCCCCTGGTTTATTCCAAAGTGAAATTTTGAGACCCAACCATATTTACGACCCGGCGCGCCCGGATAAGTCATATTAAAGGTAGCCTTGAAACCATATGGATTATCGAGTTGCAATTCCAGGTGATTAAAGTATTCAATCGTGGGTAAAACCACCTGGGGAGCAAATGGAACCGAAGCAACCACGGCCCAGGGAGCAATCGTGCCATCATCCGGTCCATATGGAGCGCCCCGGGCCATGTAATCAAAAAATTGACGCTCAATTCCATCAAGCTTCTGATTCATTGGACCAGGGCCATCGCTGGCGGTAATTCCCCAGCAACGCTCTCCGTAGCCGGTAAATCCCAAAGGGTTATTGATAGCATAACGATTTTGAGCAAGGGTTGACCTGCGACTGTTCTCGAAATAGTCAAGACCTTTTTCGCGCATGGGTTTGTCTTGGATTTTTCGTAAATCTATCCATATATGCGAAAGCTGGTGGATAAAGAGGGGCCCGGCATATAGAAATTCAAGCTCATAAATTTTCTTCCAGGCATAAGTAGAGGTCCAGGCGGCATAACTTTCAGGGGGAAGAGGAAAGGTCGGCGACCCCAGGGCCAGAATGTAAAGTAACAATGCTTCATCATAACCTTCCCACCGGTACTTTATGAAGCCGTTTTCCGGGGACCAGCCATGCGCCAGCCGGTCCCCTCCATTAAGCGCCCATTGCCAGTCCGCCCGGCGGTAAAGGTTTTCGGCCAGTTCTCGGATTTCGCGTTCTTCACCGGTATTGTGATAAAAATAAATTCCGGCGGTCAAGGCCCCGGCCAGCAAGAAGAGCGAATCGATGGTGGAGAGTTCGCAATTCCAGGCCCGGCGCCCATCCTTTATATCCAGAAAGTGATAGTAAAAGCCTTTGTAACCGGTAGCATCCGGGCGAGTACTCTGGTCGCTATGCCAGAAAAAGCGCAAAGTCGCCAGGGTTATTTTTATAGCCTCGGACCGGGATAGCCATCCGTGTTCCACCCCGACCGGGTACGCAGTCAGGGCCAGCCCCACTGCGGCAATACTGGCAGGCCACTGCGAAGCAGTTTTATCCTTCACCAACCCGTTAACCGGATTCACCTCGTGCATAAAATACTGAAAGGTGATGTAAGCAAGGTCGTCTAAAAGATCATTCCTCTTTGACTTTGACTTTTTTACGGTCTCTTGCTTCATATTTCTTCTTCCTCTCTGCGGGGCTGTTCGGGCGCCCATTCGACTGTAACCGCGGCCACCCCATGCGGTGGAAGATTAAGATCGAGCTGAATAGTGGCTCCTTCGAACTTCCAGGGGTGAGGGAAAGCCGTCACGGCGGAAGCCTCTTCCAGGCGGTTGAGCTGCAAGGAGCTAAGATATTTTGGCTGCCCCATGGCCTCCCAAAGCCGGGGCGCGTTGGCATGCTCTTCATCAACCTGCTCGACAAAAACGCTCGTGGGAGACGGCGCATCCGTAATACTTATATGAACCGCTTCGGTCTGGATCGGGTGGCGGGGGAAAGCGTGATTGGTCAGCAAGACTGTAAGGCTTGACTTTTTACGAACCACCCAGGCATTCACGGTATCGTGGCTTCCTTCGACCGAAAGTAGCTCGTTGCCTAAACGGTGCAACAACTGGTAGGCCCGGTAACTGGGTTTTGGGAGGCCCTGGATATTTAAGAGGCCGAAACCTCCCTGGAACGGTACTGAAGGAAAATAGTTTTCTTCAAACAGGTCGGAGAAAGTCCAGAAACTATAGCATTTCACAAAGGGGTCAACTTCCATTACGGTTTTAGTGACAAAGGCGGCGGCGTAAGGTTGGTCATGCAAAGGGTCGCGTGGATTGGATGAGGCGTTCCACTCGGTGTAATAAACCGGGCGGCCCCGCGCCTCCTTATAACTTTTTTCTGCCTGGTCGCGCATAACATCGCGCGGCGCGTGGGCCAACTGGGTGATAGTATCCGAACCAATTTTACCAAAAGCATCGGTCGGGTAATAGTGCGTGCTGACGAAATCGGCGGGGAGTTTAGCCTGGTCGCAGAAATCCAAAAATTGGGGTATCCAGGCGCCCATAGCAGTTACAGGCCCGCCAACCTGCAATTCAGCGTCCACTCCTTTAATCGCCTCAACGCTATAGCGGTAAAGAGTAAAGTAATCCTGGGGCTTGCCGGTCCAGAACGCGGTCAGGTTTGGTTCGTTCCAGACCTCGAAGAACCACTGGCGGACTTCAGACAGCCCATAGCGATCCACCCAATGCGCTACCAGATTGCGCAGGAGGGTCGCCCATTTTTTGTAATCTTTGGGCGGGGTGGCATGGGCCTGGTAGTGAAAGACCAATTTTTTACCCGAAGCAAGCGTCCAAGGCATAAAGCTTAATTCCACGAAAGGTCGCATCCCGCAAGATAGGAGAAAATCCATAATTACATCGGCAT
>CADDZM010000580.1 GCA_902812345.1 Chloroflexota bacterium
GGTCAGGGCAACCTCGTTATAGGGGTCAATTTTAAGGACTTGCAAGTAAATTTCGCGGGCCTCCGCTCGATTTTGAAGTTGGGCAGCCTCGGCGGCCTGTTCGAGCAATTGGTCTAAGGTATAGCCGCCCGTCATTTCATCGTACATATCCAGGGGGGCGGTCTGGCGTTTCAAAGCTGGATTATCGGCGGTTATCTCCTGGGAAGCTTCCACCTGCGGCAAAATAGCGGTAGCACGCTGGCGGTTCTGGAAAGCAGCCTGGTCGAAGAGGTCGGGCCGGTTGGTGCGCCGCAATACCGCCTTTATGCGCAATATAAATTCGTTCGGGTTGATGGGCTTGACAATAAAGTCGTCGGCCCCGGCTTCAAGGGTAGCGATATGTTCGTCAGGCGAGTAGTTTGAGACAAGCATTATCACGTGCATATTGAGATGCGCGTTCCGCAGGCGGCGGCAGAGTTCCACACCCGGCATGTCCGGCAACCTCAGTTCCACGATAGCCAGGTCGGGTTTTTCGGTCTGGGCGATTTCAAAGGCTTCCTGGCCGCCTTCCGCCATCACTACTGGGTATCCGGCGCGCTGGAGATGAAAGCTGAACTGCATCAATAGTTCCTGATCAGCCGCTACCAGCAGAATTTTCTCGGATTGTTGGGTCATACCTTTACACTTTACTTGCCTGGGAATTCTTGGATTGCCAACGGGCCAAAGCTTACCACATCCTAACCGGGCTTTCTCATCAAAAAGCAGATGCGTCTGCCCCTGGCGCCAGAAATTATTAACATAATACCTTATGTTTAAAAATGTCACAATAGTTAGCTAATAAAAAATTTGCGGGTATATAAAAGAAAAGCGGCCCTGTTTTTACAGGGCCACACCGGGCGGAAATTTGAAAGGAACAACTAGCCCTGGTTGGTCAGGTCGCGCAGTTTATCGCAAACCGCTTCATACTGGCGCAGCAATTGAATCCAGTAGTCTTCCCACGATGTAACATCTTTACCCTGGCTGCGCGCTTCTTCAATCTTGGCCGCACCGATGTCGAGTCTCTCAACATATTCGTCGCGCTTTTCGGTCAGGCGCGCAATAGTTTGCTGGCGCTCCTGGTACTGAATTTCGGCTTCGCGGTTGGTTTGGGCCTTGCGGCTCGACTGCTTCATAGTGTTTTTCGTGGTCCCTTCAAATTCCAGTTCATTCTGCTCGTCTTCCACCGGCAAATCCAATTTGCGAGCGGTCGCTTCGGCGCTAGGCGGCGGTACGATGCTTTTTGAATTGCGCCGGGTGGGCCGCCGGGAAGTGTTATCAGCCTCATTGATAATCGTCGCCATTGTTGTCACTCCTTCTTTTGCTTGGCCCGCTATTTGTCCGTACGAGCCGTTAATTTCCGCGTCGGTTTCGATACTTTCTTCCGGTACTTTCTTTTTAATTTTCTTACCTGTATTTTTATCGGTGGTGGCGCAAAAAAGAGCCACGTCTTTTAAAAATTTACCACTCAATTCAGCTCTTTTCTTTGCGAATTTATGTTCTAATTATAGCCCTGGTACGCCCCTGAGTCAATAATTTTGTCCGATAATTTCGTAAAGTCATGAAGCTGGTTGAAAATATACATGAAAAATTATGGGTTAATAAGGGGTGGTCGGAATGACAAATACCTGTCCACTCACACCAAGTAATAAAAACTAAGAACTTCCGCCACGCTTGCTTTTATAAGTTCTAAAGGGTACACTAAAAAGATAGAGTTAGCTTCCAATTGCCGCCAGGATTGGCCTTTTTCTAGCCCACTTTGAGACAGAGGAAATAACCTTTTAATCAAATGGCCCCGTGATTTAAAAGGCTTTTTCGATAAAGCTTTTTCACAAAAGGTACCGAAGCTTTCAATCTATACTATAAGAAATTGTAAACTGATGTGTAAGGTCTGGCGCCCCCATTGGCTGGCCTTACTTACTTTAATTTAGCAAAACACGCTGCCAAATTATTATGGATTTAATCTACCTAAAACAACTAAATAAAATAAAGGAGGAAAATTCTATGAGCTTGTCGCCAGGCACTAACGAGGGTTTAGGCTCATTGACCCAGACCGAAACTGCTCCCCCAGATGTAAATGAATCTCCCGGCCGCCATCCAAATGAAACTTCCGCTTCCCCTCCCCCCGGTGAAACCGCCTTTAGCCGGGCCTTTTCCAGCTATGACCTCAGTAATATCCCTGCCGAAATTAAACCTGAAGCGCGCCTGACCTATAGTTTAACGCTCGATAACTGCTTACTTTTGAAAGTGAATCGCCATATCGCAGCGTTCGACGGCACTATTTGTAGCAATCCCGTCCGGGTGATGTGCGGCGCGCAGGAACACTTCCGGGCCAACTATTGCGACAAAGGTGAAGCGCGCTGCTACGACCTGTCCCTTTTCAGTAAAAACGGCTACAAAGTCTGGAAACCGGCCGACGATGAATATAGCGAATTTTTACAAACAGTCTCACCCGGCGCGATAATGTTTTTCTGGACCAACCGCGCCAATTTTAATTACCTCGTAGGGGTTTATGTAGTTGATAAAATTGAACGAAAAGATAGCC
>CADDZM010000581.1 GCA_902812345.1 Chloroflexota bacterium
GGTGTATGTGCTGAATGGCCTGGCGGCCCTGATTTTTGCCGCCCTGATTCTACCTATCAGCGTTATAAATCCGCGCAAGCTTCCCGCCGAAGATGAAGAAGTGGTTTCGACGTTGCAATCGCTGGGCGAAGGCGTTAATTTTCTCCGGCGCACTCCTATCTTGCTGGCAGCCATAACCCTGGACCTGTTCGCGGTGTTGTTTGGCGGCGCGACCAATTTGCTGCCCATTTTCGCCAAAGATATTTTGCAGGTGGGGCCGGAAGGTCTGGGCTGGTTGCGGGCGGCCCCGGCGGTTGGCGCGCTTTTGGTGGCCCTATTCCTGGCCCACCGCCACCCTTTCAGGCACGCCGGGACGACCTTGCTCTTTGCCGTGGCCGGGTTTGGCTTTGCGACAATGGTTTTTGGTCTTTCAGGCTCGTTCTGGCTGTCGATTTTGATGCTGGCGGTTATGGGCGGACTCGATAATATCAGCGTGGTAATCCGCGAAACCCTGTTTCTAACCCGTACCCCCAACGAGATGCGCGGTAGGGTCGCGTCCATCAACGGCCTTTTTATAAACTGTTCAAATCAGCTTGGCGGGTTTGAATCGGGTCTGACCGCCCAGTTGTTCGGCCCGGTCTTATCGGTGGTCGGCGGTGGTTTAGGGACTATCGTGGTGGTAGGAGCCATCGCGCTCGTGTGGCCGCAACTTCGCCGGCTTGGACCTTTGCGGGAGGTGCCTATCGGCCTGGTTGAGCCGCAGCCCACCCAGACCATGAAGTTGTAAAGGCTAACTTAAACTTTTGGTGAAATACAATACCAGGTCATCATCTATGCTGGCCTGGTCGCCATAGCTAAGATGCCGCCCGTTCTGGAAGATACCCTGCCCATCCGGCACGAAGCCTCGTTTTACATAAAGCCTCTGGGCCGCGCCATAATCGGCAAATAACCCGACCCCGATTCCGGCTACTTTCGAGCGCTGACCGATAAGCCATTCGGCCTTATCCAGTAAAGCCGACCCAATACCCTGCCGTTGAAATTTCTTCAGGACGTTAAAATCAACGATTTCGGGAATACCTGCTTCCCGGAAAGGCGGGTATTCCGAACCCCATACTACGGTGACGTACCCGGCGAACTCGCCCATTTTTTCGGCCAGCACAAAAGCCCGTTTCTCCTGCATTATTTCCAGTAAGTAGCGCATGTAAATATTTTCGGGTTTCCGCCAGCCCTGGGCCGTGAAAGCGGCGGTAATTTTTGGGCAATATTCTTCCGTCAGAGTATTTACGCTAATTGAAAGGTTCATGAAAGGTTACTTTCGCCGGACTTCCCGGTAAATCGTTTCAAGCTGGTCGAGAACGACCGGGGTAAAAAAATTTTTGACAGTTTCAAGGCCGCCTTCAGCGAGTTTATGGCGCAGTCCCACGTCTTGTAAGACCCGGCCAACCGCCGCCGCCAGGCCATTCACGTCTTCAAGCGGAAAGAGCAGGCCGTTTTCGCCGTCCTTTATCAGCTCGTCAATCACCGGGATATCGGTCGAAACTACCGGGCAACCCAGCGACATAGCTTCAATGAGAGGAATCCCAAAACCTTCGTAACGGGTCGGCAGCACATAAACTCCTGATTGGGCAGCGCGCCGGAAGAGGGCCGCTTTCTCGCCTTCGCTGACACTGTGCAGCAAAATAAGTTTGTCGCGTGCCTTGGCATTTTCGGCCAGCCTTATGAGTTCGGCTTCGTGAATGGGGCTGTGTCCGGCGAAGACAAACCGGGCTGCCGGGCATTTTTCCAGGATGGCCGGGATAGCCTTTGCCAGCAAGTCGAAACCCTTGCGGTATTTGAACTGCCCCAGGTACAGCACCAGCGGCCCATCTATCCCTCGCGCTTCCGGCGGCAACTCGCTTTCGCCTTCGGCCCAATCCCGGTCAATCGCGTTCGGCACGATTGCCAGCCGTTTTTCCTTCACGCCCAGTTTCAGGGCCACATCTTTGCCGTGCCGGGACAGCACGATTACCCGGTCCATCATCAGGAGCGGGCTGTGGTTCAGGTAGTTTTTCAGGTGGCGTTTGGGCTTGAATTGCTTGAACATAGCCTTTACGAATTGGCCCAGGCTTAGAATCATTTCACTGTAACGGGCCGGATATGCAAAGGGACGGTCGCGGTCTATGACCAGATAGGGGTCGTGAAAAAAGCCGTGTGGGGTCATGACCAGGGGAATCCGGCGCAGTTTACAGATGATGGCGCTCTCGAAAGCAAGCTGGTTAGAGAGGTGGTGCAGGTGCACCACGTCCGGTTTTGGCCCGCTAAGGAGCGCCTGGGCCAGTCCAACCGAAAGCCAGCCCCGCCGCCTGACCCGCCGCACTTCCACGTTGTCAATCGTTTCGCGTTCAAGGCGGTTAAAGTCCTGCTTGCCCCGGTAAGTAATGGCCCACACCTCGTATCCTCGCTGGGCCAGGCCGCGCGCCTGCAAGCGTTCGGGCCAGCTTTGAAAAGTAGTGGTGATGCCGTTAGTGGTTATTATCAGTATTTTCATTTTAGTGTTTGGTGTTTAGTTTTCAGTGTTTGGTGTTTAGTTTTCAGTGTTT
>CADDZM010000582.1 GCA_902812345.1 Chloroflexota bacterium
ATATGGAGCGTAGCTGAATTGTTAAAGTACAAGGTAGTGCCACCGCCATTTGTGCCACCGAAGCGCCGAGGGCGACCACCCAAAAACTCAGTTCAAAACTTCACCGTTTAATGGGGTGCTACCACCCTGCTGACTGGCCGCTATAAATTTTTTATTATCGAAGTGGAAACAATATGCGGGTTACAGCAAAAAACAAACAAATTACATTGCTAAACCCATATTAATGGTTCCAGGCTTACCAGGTCACCAACGTCCGGGATTATAAAGAAAGTTTAACTAAAGTTAACCAATTATAGCACACTAATCCCCGGCCACTTCAACCTTTTCACAATAAATTTAACCCGCATTTAAGCAGGCCAGGCCGAGGCTTTGGACCCTTACTTAGGTGCGCCCTTTTTAAGGAGTTCCAGCTATGCAATCTCCCCAGGAGCATTTTGAAATCAAATATCAGGCCGCCACCATTGATCAGGGTCTTACAGATTACGGCCGTTTCGATCTGGACGAATGGTACGAGGGCGACTTACAGAGCGAGACTTACGCGACAGTGTACCAATGGTTAAGTACAAAGGGTGGCGCTTTGGTCCGGTACAAAGGCCACAAGGACTGGGAAGATTTAATTCACAGCGCTTTTCTGAAGTTACATGAAGCCAGGGCTAATTATGACCCGACCATACGTAAGTGGACAGCCTGGGCGACTACCGCTTTAGTAAACAGGGGAATTGATCTTTATCGCAAAAACCGCAGGATGGTGCTGGAAGCTGACCTGGCGGGCGAAGGAGAGGAAGATGAGCAGGCCAACTCCCCCCTTGACACTCTTTTGCGCGAAGGTGCTGCCGGGCCGTCTTACAACCCGCTCGAGGAAGCCCCGGGTGAAGAACTCCCGGCCAGGGTTTTAGCCGCGCTTACCGGCGCCGTAAATCTTATGAGCCCGAAGAGCCAGCGCCTGATTGCGCTTGATTTCGTCGAGACCGGGGTAAAGGCCGTTGGGCTGCAAGGGGTTGACCTGGAAGAACCGGGAACGATTGGCCTGGCGGAGTTAAACAAGGCTTACCGGGCCTGGCAGCTACTTTTCGAGCGATACGGTCAAACCGTACCCGCCTGGCTGGAGGATACTTTCCAGCTTATCTCCCAGGCCATTATACATTCGGAGAGCTTACACGAGCGTTTCCGGCTGGCTACCAGGGCCAGCCTGGACGTGAGGAGAACCCACGAGCGCAAGAAACTGCCAAAGGTCGAAACTTTCGAGCGGATGATCGCTTTTTTGAGGACCGAATACCAGGTTAAAGAGGCGGCCGGGCCGGTAAAACTCCGCCAAATCCTCAACGCGCTCCTTGATTACGTCTAGTCCGGTTAGCCGGTAAAGAGTGATTAAAAAGAACCCCCAACAATTAGCAGGGCCACTAAAGGCTCTGTTTTTGTTATACAGCACTTTCACTTCCTTTGTTACACCCGTAGGTGCGACCTCCGGGCGCGAGCGCGGTCGAGGAATCTCATTCTTCGTTTTTGTCATTCCGACCGTAGTGGAGGAATCCCGTTGCCCATGCTCTAAAGGGTGCGGGGAGAAAGGTTCTTCGGCCGCGACCTCAGAATGACAGGAACAAGGCGTCGGCATCACTATGATAGGAACGAGCGTAAGTTCTGAGAGTTTAAAATCTGAAATTTTATTTCGTACTAATAATTAACCCGGTCTTTTAAGTTTTGTAGGGTAGAGATTTATGTTATGTAAAAATTATGTAGAGAAATTTAAAGCAGGTTTTCATGAAGAATAGTCTCGATAAAGAGCTAAACGAACTGTTTGATTTAGTAATGGAGTGCGAAATAAATGATTTAGATAGCGTCCTTGAAAAGATGGAATTGTCAGAAAGGTTGGCCGCCGACCTGATTGAGATGTTCAGGTTTACAACGGCCTTGGCCGCCTCCAATAGCGAGCAGGAGATGGTCGAATGGCTGGCAAGACGAGGTCTGGCGGTGGCAAACCAACTTAAAGTGGCGATACCCTGGGAGCTTGCCAGCCTGCTTCATTCGCATAATTCTCTTGAAGGACGGCTGCGAACCCGGCGGTCCCTGGCTGCCACCCTGACGAGTGAGCTGGATAAGCTGCTTGTACAGAAATTTAACCCCAGGCTTATAGAAGAGATGCTGGCTAGAAACAAGTGGCGCTATTTGCAAAACGGGGAGGGCAAGTACCTTTTACGCTTTGAATACGCGGAAGAACTGGGCTGTTCCCTGGACGTATACCTGGTAGCAGACCCGGAAAGCCCGGTTTACACCGTGCGAATTTTTGGCAACCGGCCGATTCTATCAGGAGAATTTGAAAAGGTTTTAGGGCTTTGCAATGAGTTTAACACTACCCACCGCTGGCCTAAGGCTTACCTGCGGGTAAATGAGACTTCCAAATCGCCAACTGGCAACCTTGAATTAGAACATCAAATCAATTTAGAAGCGGGCATTCACCCGGCTTTGCTCGATAACTTTACCGATTGCGCCATTACGGGCGCAATTAATTTTTGGAAATGGGCGCATACGGAAAAAGG
>CADDZM010000583.1 GCA_902812345.1 Chloroflexota bacterium
CAGCGGTAAAGTACGCAGCACCAGGATCAAGATGCCCATTAAGACAGCTATCAGCAGCGGTCGCAGCACCATATGTACCCAGTTAAGTGAGCGCAGGATCGGCCAGAGCAGAAAGATATACTGGGAGACCAGAATAGCTTCGGTGATAACAGTTACTGTGGCGGCCCCCATCAGTCCGAAGGTTGGTACCAGTATGAAGTTGAGGGAGACGTTAAAACCGATACCGATCAGGAGGGCGCGAGCTACCCGCTTTTCTTTACCACTAATAATAACCAGGTAACTTAAGAACTCGGAGGCAAACATTAGCGGTACAACCAGGACCAGAATCTGCAAGGCCGACCCAGCTGGTTGATACTTTTGTTCGTATAGAAATTCAATTATCTGGTCGGCTAATATACAGGTTCCCACTGTAACAGGCAGAGCGATTAGCATCAGATAACGAATGGATCTTTCGTAGATTGAGGAAAGTTCGGCTGGCGCGTTTGAAGAATGACGGGTTAGCGAAGGATACATCGAACCGTTGAACATGTTCGAGATGAGTACGATGGCGAAGATAAGGGTATAGGCGGCGTTATAGTAACCTGTCTCGGCGTCACCGCGGAAGACATTCAATAGTACACTATCAAACCTGTAAGATATGCCCTGGGCAAAGGTTATAAACCCGAAAGGTATACAGGCCACCAGCATACTCGACCATAATTTTGGATCGGGTCCTCTTAGTTTTATATTTAATTTATTAACGCTGCGCTGCCACAAATAAGCCATTACCGTCAGCCCGACTAAATTAGCACTCAGTAGCCCAAACAGTCCGGTACCGGATAGTAGCGCAATAGCACCCAACCCTACAAATGTTAACTGGTAAATAACCCCGCCCCTCGCGATTAAATCTAACCGTTCATACCCGGATAAGACGGCCTGACTGGCCCCCATGAAAGCCCAGATAAAAAAGGACAGGCCGGAAAAGCCAATTGCTATTACCATTACCGGTGACTGGCCAATCAGCCAGGCTGTAAGCATCATCAAGCTTATTGTTAGCAGGGCCAGCACCAGGCGGATCCAGACGTTATTGGTGTAAAGTTTTTCAATTTGCCGGTGCCCCTCCGGTTTGTCTCTCATATTGGCTATTTCCCGTACCACATAAGTGTATAAACCCAGGTCGCCAATAAAAGCGAAGATTAACCCAAAGGCTATTACCAGGGAATACTGGCCGTAGCTCTCCGCTCCTAGATTACGTACCATCAGGATGGTAAAGATAAATGAAATTACTTTAATGGCTAGCTGGGAAGCTACTCCGATAATAGTGTTGCGGGCTACGGTTCGGGAGAAATGTTTCATCTTTTTTTTTTATTTTCCTTTTTGGCCTTATGTTTCCTCAGCCTGGCCTGAAAGGAGGTTTGAACTAGACTGAATCAATTTATTTAAGATATAAGAGCAGGAGTGGCAGTTTACAAAAGGTAGTCAGCTACCACACAACCGGCCATGCAAACATATGTAGGCTATTCTAAGGTATAGCTTACTATATGTCCAGAATTGCAAAGTTACCATCCAGGGGTTATACGCTTGAATTTTTCTATACTGTCCCCCTTTGTCAATATATAATGGGTTAGGAAAACTAGACAATTGAACGAGGTGCAGCAAGGTGTATAATCACGAACATGACAACTATCAGAAAAAGTTATACCCCGGCTTTTAAAGCGCAGCTTGTCCAGGAATTGCTCAAAGAAGAGCAGACGCTGACCCAGGCCGCCTCGAAAAAGGAGTTCATCCGAACCAGTTACGCCGGTGGAAAGATGCTGCCCTTACAGCCATGCCCGCTCAGTTCGAAGATGAAGAGCGGTTTCAAAAACGGTTGGCTTTTTTGGAAGCCAACCATGAGCTCGAAAAAGAAAAACTTTACGCTGAAATTGGTCGCCTAACCACCCAGGTCAACTGGCTCAAAAAAAAATATGCAAATCTCGGTCTGCCGACCGAACCGGTTGAAGCTAATCAGTCGCGAAGAAAATGAATTAGCTTTTTCGACCCAGGCCGAACTATTGGGAATATCGCGAGCTAGCCTGTACTACAAACCAGTCGGACCCAGCGAACGGGAAGTTGAACTCAAACATCGGATTGATGCAATTTATACCCAGTGGCCTTTCTATGGTTCGAGACGTATCACGGTTCAACTGGCACGGGATGGATTTAGTGTTAACCGCCGGACGGTGCAGGTTTACATGCGCGAAATGGGCCTGGAAGCGATCTATCCTGGACCGAACTTATCCAAGCGCAACCTGGCCCACAAAATCTTCCCGTACCTATTAAGGGGAGTGGAAGCGAGTTATCCAAATCACATTTGGGGTCTTGACATCACCTATATTCGTTTGAAAAAGAGCTGGTTATATCTGGTGGCGGTACTGGATTGGTACAGCCGGTATGTCATTAGCTGGGAATTATCGCCAAGCCTTGAGCAGCCTTTTGTGACAGCGGCGGTGACTAGGGCTTTGAAGATAGCGCAACCAGTTATTTTTAA
>CADDZM010000584.1 GCA_902812345.1 Chloroflexota bacterium
GGTTTTTCGTACCTATGCCAGGGCGCGGTTGCTGCAGGCCTGACGCATAGATAAATTAACCCTATCAAGCAAGGAATTTTAAGGCCAGGCGAAAAAAATTTATCGCAAAAAGGCCTGGACAAACAAAAAAAAATACGAGATAATTAGTACTACAGCGTAAGTTTTTAGCCACTTAACTGCGTAAGTTGAAAGAGGCTATGGACAACTAGAAAACGACCTGGTATAATATACCTAAGGGGTTCGGTGACGAGAAGCAAACTGATGTCAACCCAAGGGGCAGAGATGCATAATAACTTTTCGCTGGATACACGGTCGCTGGTCGGGAAACTTAAAGATTTGCGACCGTTGGATATTCAGTTGGTGAACAAGACCTCGTGGGAACCGTTATGGGACTACTTGGTCCGTAGTTACCATTACCTTGGCTACGTGAAGATGTTCGGCCCCCGGGTCAAGTACCTGGTTTTTTACCGGGAGCGGCCGATTGCGGCTTTAAGTTACAACCGGGCGGCGCTTCACGTGGGTGTACGGGATACATTTTTGGGTTGGACACCTGCGCAGAAGCAAAAACTCCTGCCCCATGTAGTCAACAACAACCGCTTTCTCATCTTGCCGTGGGTGCGGGTGAAAAACCTGGCCTCCCACTTGCTGGCGGTCACCCTGAAACGGCTGGTGCGGGACTGGCCCGCCCTGTATGGCACCGAACCCCTGGCTTTAGAGACCTTTGTGGATCTGGATAAATATCGTGGCACCTGTTACCGGGCCGCCAACTGGCTTTATCTGGGCGAAACCCGGGGCTTTGCCAAAATAGGCAAGGAATTCGTTTACCATGGCCACCGCAAAGGTGTCTTTGTTTACCTGATTAATCCGGCATGGCCAACACTAATTGCTAAAGACCCCTGCCGTCACCCGAACCCCCACACGGTGACCAGGAGGGTGCCCAATATGATCTTGCATCAGCCGGACTGGAACCCGGGACTGCTGGCGGAGATCGGCCTGGACGCCGAAGAGGTGGAACAACTCGGAACCCTGTTGGACGAATACCTGGCCTATTTCCAGGACTGTTACCAGCGCCGCGAACAACAAGAACACGGGGAGACGTTTGTCAAAGGCCTCTTGAGCGATCTGGACCGCAAGTCCATCGAACCCATTGCCTTACGCTACCAGGGCGAGAAGGCAGTCCGACCGATGCAGTTTTTCTTCCAGCGTTCCCCCTGGGACGAGCCAAAGATGCTTTTACTATACCAAAAGCGCCTTGCTTCCCTGGTGAATGACCCGAACGGGATGATTACCGTGGACGGGTCCGACTTTCCCAAAAAGGGCACCCATTCGGTAGGAACGAGTCGCCAGCATTGCGGCATTCTGGGCAAGACGGACAACTGCCAGGCCGGTGTATTCATCGGCTACTCGGGGGCCCATGGCTATGGCCTGGTGGACCGGCGGCTCTACCTGCCGAAAAAGTGGTTTGAGCCCAGCTATCAGGCCCGGCGCGAGCGTTGCGGTGTTCCTGAAGATGTCACCTTTGCCACCAAACAGCAATTGGCGGCGGAGATGGTCCAGCAGGTACTGGCTTCGGGATATTTCCAGGCCCGCTGGGTCGGTTGTGACGCCGGTTTCGGCTCTGACCGGGCATTCCGGGCAGCCGTGCCCCCAGGGTATTACTACTTTGCCGATATCCATGCCAATCAACTGGTCTGGCGCACTAAGCCGCAATGGGTGCTACCGGAGTACAAGGGCCGGGGTAAACGACCGCAAAAACTCATTCCTTCACCCGCGCCTGTACCTGTAGCCACGGTGGCTGAGGATAAAGCGTTGCCCTGGCAAACCATCGTCCTGGCGGAAGGGGCCAAGGGACCGATCATCGCTAAGGTGAAATGCTGTCGGGTCATGGAATACCGGGACGGTGAACCCGGGGACGAACTCTGGCTGTATATCCGTCAATACGAAAACGGTCGCATCAAGTACGCCCTGAGTAACGCCCCGGCTGATATCCCCATGGAAGAACTTCACCGCGCGGCTACTTTACGTTGGCCTATTGAGCAGTGCTTCGAAGAATGTAAGAGCTATTTGGGGATGGGGCACTACGAGGCGCGTTCGTGGAACGCCTGGCACCGCCATATGCTTTTTGTCTTCATTGCCCACCTCTTTCTTACCGAAGTCCGTCTGCAGTTTAAAAAAAACTCCTATTATCACGATGCCCCAGGCTTACCGCCTAATTGTGGCGGTCTTAACCCAGGACCACGCACGGATTCGTCAGGCCCTGGCGGAAGTGAACTACTATTTGCGACGTAACGCTGTCGCTTATAAATCGCACCGGAAAAAGATGCTGGCGCTTTTGGAAACCGGATAAACCCAAAGTTTAGCAAACAAACTTACGCTGTAGTACTAGAACGAGTTGCTGATTATCGAAAGCTGCAGGAAGAAGGGCATCGGAAAGCCGGATGAGGGAGAACCTCACGTCCGGTTTGATGAGGGGGCGCTGGGGAGCCCTCAGCGAACCAGTGCTCTACTC
>CADDZM010000585.1 GCA_902812345.1 Chloroflexota bacterium
ATCGAAACCTGCCTCTTCTTCATCTATGTTATGCATAAGTTCCGATTTTACCCTGGATTGGGGAGTATTTTTGTAAGGTAAGCGGAACAACCCAGTATGCCCAAAACTTACTCGTTGTGGTCTTAGATTATCATGTTGGCGAATAAAAAAACAAGGAATAGCGTTTGGTAACCCACGCTTGTCAGCAGGTGGTATTACCGAAAATTTATTATTCTTAATGGCTTGAGTTATTCCTTGATTGGTTTGATAGGTGTTGATGTCTTCATCTTCAACTCGTATATCTTTTGCATCGGTTGGTTCAGGTGGAGCAATCACCCAGTGCATATGTTTCCGATCCATTTTGCCGGAAGCAATTAAATGTCCCTCAAACCAGCCGGTAGCCGGGGCTGGCATATTTATACTAAGCTCAGTTGAGGTTAGCAAAGCATAGTAAAGGTTTATTCTATGTGGCTGGGGGTTAACCATTGGTCTGGTGGGCTTAAACCATATTGGGGTCCGCATCCAATTGTAATCATCTCTCCACATTCCCCTCAAATTTGGAATAAGCGGGAAAAGGGTTTTTTCATTCACTCGAAAATATTGTGTGGGTGGGTTCGTACTCCCTGGAGGAGCAAGAAACTGGGCCGGGCGAATAAAGTAATTATTATTCTGGCGGTATAAATATCCCGCCTCTACTTTTGGTTGAAAAGCGCCATCCGGCCTTCTTTGCACCATCTTTCTATTATATTCCACTCCAAGCGAAGACCGCTGGTCGGCCACGGCCCGGTAGAAAAAACGATCATCGTTAATCCCCTCGAAAAAGCCTTCACCAAAAATGGCGACCAGGTTGCGAATCATTCCTCGCAAACTGCTGCCGGGGATTCGCAGGTAAGCGCCAATTTCGGCCCGGTCTTCGCCCGTAAAGCCGGGGCTATAGAAGTTGGACTTTTGCTCTTTCTTCTTCTCATCCTTTTCGGCCTGGCGTTTACGAAATTCTTCCGGGGTAAGGGTCGAACGGATATAAAGCGGGGTAAGGGTTTCAAGGTCCACCTCGAAATAGCCCGAAACCCGGCCTTCGCTATCCCGGTAACGCTCAAAAGGGGGCGGAGGAGCCACCGTCCTGGCTTTTTCTGGTAGTGGCACAAAATTGTAGGGCGCGGTAGCCCTGGTAAAATCATATTCCGGCATAGTCCGATAACCCCCATTTATATTTCAAAATCTACCAGCCGTAAATCGGTAAAATGATAAAGACCGCTGTCCGGGTCGGCGGCCAGGTAATGGCGCACCAGCAAGCGCAGCGGCAGGGTCTGGTGACTATGCAGCGCAAAAGGCAGCCGCATAAAAGCTCCCCGGTCTTCGGTTATGGCCGACCAATCCGCTCTATCCCCATCCTTGTCTGTCCGGGGCGCTAGCTTTTCTCCCCACAAAAAGCGCATTTCTCCGGCAACGTTAGGTAGCGGGCCGGCCGGGTCAACCTGATAACCCAGGTTCTCCTTACGCGTATTTTTTAATTTGACCTGACCAGGCGGGTCCAGCCGCAACCGGGCCGACCACTTGTCAGGGGAGGTTCGCCAGATATAGAGTTCCCCCGGCGGACCGAACAGGCGGAGTTCCTGCAAAAAATCCCACTCCAGCTTGGCGCTTTCGGCCAGTTCCATCTTATCCCCGGAGTATTTTCCCCACTCCACGCCGTAATCAAAGTGCAACAGCAGCCAGAGCGGCTTTTTGCTATTTCCGGCAATTTTTTGCAAAGGGCTATCCGCCTCCTTAAAAGCTGCTTCGGCCTGGTCCATCCCCCAGCCACTATCCACCCACCAACCCGTCGTAGCATCACCGGTTTGAGCGTCTGGGGTCTTTTCCTGTGAAAGCCAGTTTACCCTGGCCGGCTCTTTTGGTAGGTCTGCTATGTGGTCCAACGCCAGATAAAAAGGTAAGGTTATTTCGGGCGATTCCTCAAGTTCTAAGGCCGGTTGATTACTCATGCTTTATCTCCACGATATTTTGGATCGACCCAGCTTTCGGCCAGCAGGCTGGCGGCAAATTCATTTAATTTATCAGCGGTTTCTTTCGCCAATTGGCCGCGACCCAACTCCCAGACCTTTTTTTGCGAGGTTTCCACACCGGCTCCAAGTTTATATTCCAGGGTAGCCTTTTGCCCTTCGAGAACGCCCCGCCCGACAGAAGCACTTCCGCCCAGCGTTAAATCACCCACCCATAAATCTTTTAACAGGTGCAAGAGCAGGCCGATTTCCGATTCTTTAGGCTCGGCGATGAAGCAAGACAGTTTCCAGGTGGCCGGGTGGACAGTCGTACCCCAGGCCGGCTGCTCGCTGAAAAGAGCTGTAGCAGCCGCCCCACCTGTAAAAGGGTCAATCCGAATCCGGCTTTGTACCGGGGCGTCCGGCGGCGGAATGGTGTTTTCCAGCAATTTTTCGCTGACATAGAACCGCCCAGCTTGCTGGGGAGGTTTGTTTTTAGCAGAGCCAGCAGGCCGGGCCGGTTTATTTTTTAAAAATTCAACCTCGACC
>CADDZM010000586.1 GCA_902812345.1 Chloroflexota bacterium
ACGTATTACTACCACATCCCCCGCTTTGATTTCCCCGGCCATGATAGCCTTGAAAGAGGCTTCCTCCCCGTCAAAAACCTTAGCCGGACCGGTCTGGACAATGTTCTGCACCCCGGCAATTTTACAAACAGCTCCTTCGGGAGCTAAATTACCCTTCAGAATTACCATTGGCCCGCTGGGATAGCGGGGATTGTCAAGGCTTCTTATCACGCTTTGCTCCTTAACCAGGTCAGGGGCCGCTTTCAGATTTTCGGCCAGGGTCTGGCCGGTTACGGTTAAAACATCGCCATGTAACAAACCTGCTTCTAGTAGAAGTTTCAGCACGGCCTGGGTACCACCCACCCGGTCGAGGTCTGCCATCACAAAGTCGCCGCCGGGTTTTAGGTTTGCCAGGTAAGGCACTCTCTGACCAATCTTATCAAATTCATTTAGAGTAAGCGACAGGTCCAGTTGATGGGCAATTGCCAGCAGGTGCAGCACCAGGTTGGTCGAACCGCCAAGGGCCATTCCAAAGGTTATAGCATTTTCAAAAGCCTCTTTGGTTAAAATATCCTTTGGAGTAATGCCTTTCTCCATTAACCGCACCACCGCCTGGCCGGCCTTAAAACATTCCTCGGCCTTGCGGGCCGTTACCGCCGGGGTAGAAGCGCCATTAGGTAAGCTCATACCGAGCGCCTCAATGGCCGAGGCCATTGTGTTAGCCGTATACATCCCACCGCAGGCTCCAGCTCCCGGAATAGCACTCACTTCCACCGCTCGCAGAGCTTCGCGGCTAATTTTACCGGCGCTGTACTGGCCCACCGCCTCGAAGACGCTTACAATGTCTACGTCTCTTCCGGCGCAAGTTCCGGGTAAAATAGTGCCGCCATAGACGAAAACCGCCGGTACATTCAAACGAGCCAGGGCCATCAGGCAGCCCGGCATGTTCTTATCACACCCTCCAATAGCCACCACTCCATCATGCCGGTGAGCATTTGAAACAGTTTCTATTGAATCCGCAATAATCTCACGGCTGGGCAAAGAGTATTTCATCCCTTCGTGGCCCATGGCGATGCCGTCTCCTACCGTGATAGTATTAAAGATTTGAGGCACGCCACCGGCCATGCGCACCCCTTCCTTAACCTTCTCCGCCAACCGGTTGATATGAATGTTACAGGGAGCCGTTTCACTCCAGGTGCTGGCAATACCCACAATGGGTTTATCGAAATCCTCGTCTGAAAAGCCGGTAGCTCTCAACATAGAGCGGTTAGGTGCCCGGTCTTCACCCTCGGTCATTAAAAAACTGCGGATTTTAAGAGAACGCTTTTGGCCCGGTTTATCGGTCATGGTCTCCTACTTTCTTTCTTTCTTTCTTACTATTTTTTATCTATCACTCAATCTATCAAGCTAGTTATCTTACAAACTTAAGCCTGATGGGCGCTGGATTTAGCAGTCCAGGGTCACCGCCCCTTCCCCTTTGGTCACAGACAAATATCCAGAAGTTGCCTTAAAGCCAGGAAAAGCCTTTGGAACTGTTCGCCCTCCGGGCTGAAAAATGTGAATTTTACCTCCATCTCTTCCTGACCTTTTCCCGGCTCTCGCCATGCTTCTTTTCCTTTTCCTTTGCCGTATCCCTTTCCGTTTTCATTTAGCCCATATTTTTCTCCTGAGACAGGTTCTAACGACCTCAATAGCAAGTAACATCCTAATACTGAATAGGTCAACTCTACGTCTGCGAGCCTGTGAACTGGAAAACTTGCAATTCCCTCGGCCGGATTTCTACCGGTTAAAACAGGGTTGCTCCCTTTTGAAAGGATAACTTCCGCCATCTTGAAGCAGGCCAGACCCACCATGTTGGTGGAATCAAAACTTGCAGGCGACAGGATTAAATCTTCCTTTTCAGTTACATCTCTTTGGTCAAACGGGATGGCTAAAGCAACGTAACCCGGCTCTTCCTCTGCCGCCACCCGGCTCTTGTAGTAATCGGTTAAGGCCGGAGGTAAAATCAACTTTTTATTGGTTGCAAGTAGCCAGTTTCGCAGGGCGGTTGGCACCTGTATTTGCTCCGGGGCTTTAACGTCCTTTTGCTTTTCTTTTGTTCCTCCCCCTGCTCCTGCTCTTTTTAAGTATTTAACCCCTCTTGTTCCCTTTTCTTCTTCTCCTCTTTTTACTTCTTCTTCCACTTCTTCAATAAAGTGAGGTTGCTCAAAGGGGTACAACCTTAATAATTTACTTGTAGCCGGCCCACCAGGCACAAAGTCCTTTAAGCTGGCGGCTAAATCCCTGAGCTCGCGGTAAGAAGCAAATTTTAACTTTGGGTTTGTAGATCCAAAATTAAATTGAAAAGTTGCGTCTGTTAACGTAAGTAACTCCAGTTGCAATTCTCCTGGCAGGTTCTGATTCTGGTTTGAGGAAAAACCTGTTTTCCTTCCAGCCTGGTTTTTTTCTTTTAAGCTGGTTCCCGCATGAGTTAAACCGTTTAATTTCACCCCGGCCAGCTTATTAA
>CADDZM010000587.1 GCA_902812345.1 Chloroflexota bacterium
TACCTTAACCGCCTTAACCCCGCTCCAGGAGCGTATTTTAAGCCTGTTGGGCTGGGGGCCGGAGTTATACACCCGGCTGAGTACTTAATTGTTTCAAAGGCTTTCAAATTTACGCGAACCATGAGTATAAAGCTTGGTATGAAATACCATTAAATAGTATTGGAGAAGGAAAAAGGTATAGATCCTTATGTAATGGAGGAGATTTCTCACCATTTTATCGAGAAGATGCAGGAGTAGCGGATTGGATGAAATCCAATGGAGCACTTTTAGTTAACGAAGATTATGATGATGGTTTTGCCGCATATGATCAGAAAAACTATAGTGAATATTTTTATTCAGGTTTATCGTTTCCAAAACAATCAGCCGTTTTTAATGTAGCACCCCTTCCAGAAGATGCGATTCCGACACGGGAAGGTAAAGCAATTATCCCTGCTAATTTCGGCATTTTGTGGGTTTTATTGGGCTACCTCAATAGTAGTTTGGTCCGTTATTTTGTTAATGAAACAACTGGTTTGCACAAGCAAAGCGGTTCTATTGGAATGATTCCTGTTCCACCTTTAGAAAGTATTAATTGGTATGAAGTGGGTGAAATTGCTCGAAAGATTAGCTTAAGTAAATTTAAAGAAATTACTTTTGACGAGTCCTCTAGGGTTTTTAGTCTACCGTTTCATATTAAACAAGGACTTAAAGAGATTTACAATCCCTATATTTCTGTAAAAGAAGGCTATCAAAAAATCGATAGTCTTGTTGCTCTTGAATTAGAATTGAGCAATTCGACACAAGAAATTATAAATAGTAATTCTCCAGTTTGTAATTCTTTATTCAATCCAACAATAAGTGATCTTCTTTCATATAGTATAGGGGCTATTTTTGGGAGATGGGATATTCGGCTGGCGACCGGGCAGCGCGAGATACCGGAACTGCCCGACCCGTTCGCGCCGCTCCCCGACTGTTCGCCGGGGATGCTGACCGGCGAGGATGGTCTACCTTTGCTTGTACCGCCGCCCGGCTATCCAATCCAGGTGGACCAGGATGGGCTGCTGGTGGACGACCCGGACCATTCCGACGATATTGTCCGGCGGGTGCGGGACGTGCTGGAAGTTATCTGGTCAGGTAAGGCCGAAGCTATCGAGCGGGAAGCCTGCGACATCCTGGGCGTAAAGGAGTTGCGGGACTACTTCCGGCAGAGCGGCAAGGGCGGGTTCTGGCAGGACCACATCTCGCGCTACTCCAAAAGCCGCCGCAAAGCCCCGATCTACTGGCTCTTGCAATCGTCCAAAAGAAGTTTCGGGCTGTGGCTTTACTATCACCGCCTGGACAAAGACCTGCTCTACAAAGCCCTGGTCAACTATGTCGAACCCAAATTGCGGTTGGAAGAAGGCCGTCTGGAAGGGCTGGTAGCCCAGAAAGAGGCCAGTCCCGGCAAGGCTATCGAACGGCAGATTGAAAAGCAGGAGGGCTTGCTCTCCGAACTGCGCGATTTCGAGGAAAAGCTGCGCCGGGCCGCCAACCTGAACCTCGAACCGGACCTGAACGACGGCGTAGTGCTGAATATAGCGCCATTGTGGGAGGTCGTACCCTGGCCGGAAGCTAAAAAATATTGGGAAGAGCTAAAGCAGGGCAAGTACGAATGGTCCAGCATTGGCAAGCAGTTGCGCGAGCGTAAAATCGTTAGATAAAGAGCGGAGTACAAATGTGGGAACCAGCGAATTAAAGGCCCGCATCGAGAAGTTTAAGCAGGAATACCTGGGGACGCCGGTAGGCCGGGCCCATTATGAAACCGAACTCAAAGAACCGGCTGCAGTCCAGACTATTTACCAGGATTTGCAAACCCGGCGCAAAGCTGGTGAAGACGTAACCAATGCGGTGCTTGAGCAACTGCTTCCTTATGCTGACACCAAAGGTAACCGGGAGCGGGGTTACAGGATTAGCACATGGCCCTGCATTACCAAAGATATCCGGACCTGGTTTGAAAATGGCGGCTGGAAGAAACCGGCTGATTGGCCGGATGTGGCTCACTGGCTGCTTGATATAAGCGAGGCAGGCCGTACCGAAAACTGGACCATCTGGGGAAGTCTGGTGAAAAACCCGGTTCAAAAAGGATTTCAAGATGGCTTTATCACCCCGATTGTGCACTGTCTTAACCCGGATTTACCGGTCATCAACAATAAGGTGGTGACTACCTTTGCGGATGTAGCAAAAGAATTAGGGCTAAACGCCGAGATTAACCGCAACCTGGCTGAATATCCTGGGCGTCATAAAACTCTGCTGGAATTGGTAGAACAGTTAAAACCCCTGGGCCTCAATAACCTGCAAGAATGGGACGTTTACTGTCACTGGAATATCGCCAAGAAACTTGGGGGTGGGGGAGACCTGCCTGTTATCAAACCACCACTGGTCATGCCGCCCACGGTAGCGGTTGTAACAAAACTGCCGCCTGTGTTAATTAAACCTCCAGAAGCCGAAACAAAAGAGGATAGTAC
>CADDZM010000588.1 GCA_902812345.1 Chloroflexota bacterium
GGTAGATGAGCCCAAAGAAAAACAGCCACTGGATGAATTCCCGGATAGAAAGCCGGTTCATGAGTATAGGGTCGCGGTTGGTCAAGACCTTGGCTGGCAAGCGGTATTCGAGTTCGTTATCGTCCACTTTTCTCAGTTCCTTCCTTTATTTAGTGTCTTCGTGGGCTTTACCAATAAAAAGTGGGTCTGCATTACTACCGCTGCCGCGGCCTGCGCTGGGTTGCCCGTAAGGGTTCGGTATGACCCCGTTAATTTTTAGCCGTCTCGGTTGCGCCGGGATTGCAGCGGGTGGCGTTACCGGCTGCACATGGGGCTGAGGCACGGGCGAATTCAAAGGGCGGGTTGCTGCTGGCGCTGGTGGTTGCGGCTGGGGAGTAACAATCTGAGGCCGGGTAGGTCCGGCCGGTTGAACCGCCGCTGGCACCTGGCCGGTGGCTCCCTCTTCCAAAGAATTGGCAACCTGCCCGCCAACCTGGCCCGGGTAAGATTTACTGGTGTTTTGCTCGCTGGTGGTCCGAATCGTAGTAGTAGATTGGTGATTGATAGCGGGTGGTGAAAACTGGAAATAAGGGGCGCTAAGTCCAGCCTCGTTACCCATCCAGAGCAGGCCGTTTTGCATGTTGAAACCGGCGGTCCTGGCCGCCTGCAACCTTCTTTCATTGGGTAAGCGCGTGGTCATCGTGGTATTTTGCCGGGTAGTGACGCTTATATTCTCGTTGAGGCTTCGAAGTGCGTTCAGGAGCTGGCGCTGCTGCTGTTCAGCCCCGGCGTTACTCGCACTCGCACCAGGTGCGCTCATTGTGGCTGCTCCTCCACCTCCACTGATAACCGCAGCCGCCGCAATTCCCTCGCCGGTAGCGCCGTTATCAAACTGGGATGAGCTGGCGGGGCTGCTGGTTGATCTGCTACCTCTTTTGCCGGAAGTGCTTTTTTCACCTTCACCGGCGCTGCCTTCTCCACTTTCGCTAGATTTAGAAAGTCCGGCCCCCACCATACCCTGGGTCAGCATCCCAAGGCCTGCCGCCGCCAGGCCGAAAGCCATCCCGCCAACTGACCCGGCTATTTTGAACATGAGGATGGCTCCGATAGCCAGGAACGAAATGATATAGACAAGCTGGAGAATAAACCCGGCCGGGTCACCGTTGGCCGAAGGTATCGCTTTGGTAAAAGCCTTCACCAGCGCGAAGCAGATAGCCACCGGGATTGGGGCGATAAGCATGGCCTGGACACTCGATAACCAGCGGCCGAACCAGGGTCGGAATTCTTCGGTTAGGCCGGCCACAATAGCGAGTGGGCTGAGGGCGAACAGGATAAAAACGATGATGGTTCGCAGGAAGAAAACAAGGCCCAGTACCATAAAAACAATGGCGGCCAGTAAGCATACAATGGTTAAGAAGAGCAGGAGGCCGATATTCTTAACATCCCCCACGCTGCCAATGCCAGCGCCGCATACGTTCGCGTCAGGACAGTTGCCCAGCATGTTCTGAGAAATGTCAGCCAGGGATGACGCCCCACCGATGATGGTATCGAACAGGATATTGGAGAGGCCAAAAGCGCCGGAGAAAAGCCCGGCCAGGAAGTACATGGCGAACCCGCCGATGATTATCTTTGGAAAAAAGGACAGAAATCCTTCGTGAAAGCCATCGATCAGGCCGCCCAGAAAGTAGCTCTTGAAAATCTTGTAGACCAGAATTAAAGGTAAAAAGAGTACGGCGACGGTATTTACAAGTGAGAATACGCTGGCAGCCTGGCAGGTTGCGCCACTGCCTCCGCCGGTGCTGCAGGAAGCAAAATCGGTTGAGGCCAGGTTAGTAAAGACCTGCCAGAATACACTGATGCCCAACCGGACCGAGTTGATCGAAACACTGCTGAGTACACTTCTCACGATGTCGAGCGCCCAGGAGACATACCAGGGGCCGCCGTTCGGGTCGTCGGTAATCTTCTGGACCGGGTCGGCGCAGCCTTCCGCGTTCTTATTGGCACCCACACAGGGCGGATCCTGGCCGGGATAGTCACAGGCACAAAGAAGCAGCGCAAGTCCGGTTAGTAAACCGATTACCAGTACCAGTCTAAAGATTTTGGCTTTAACCTGGGGCCGGGGTGAGGTATTAATATTACTTTTTATTATCGTACTCACGCTGTGCTCCTTTAATGGGTTTTACACCCACGGTAAGTGGGTTATTAGTAGAATTGACTACTAATCTAGGATTTTGTCCCGAACGTGCCTGTAAGGAATTCTCCCAGGGGCTGGGCAAACAAAAAGAGCAAAGCACCACCGAGGACTGACCAGCCAATAACCCGTAAAGCCTTGACCCGAGCCGCATCGAGCGCGCACTGGGTAGGAAGCCGCCGAGTTATCCAGGCGAACCTAGACACTTTTGCGTCAACCCCCCGCCGAACCGGACGTAACACTTTCGCGTTATCCGGCTCTCCAGTAACCCATTCCAACTTTGTTATGG
>CADDZM010000589.1 GCA_902812345.1 Chloroflexota bacterium
GAATACCAGGTCCAACCGCTGGCTCTGCCGCCGCTCGCCCGCGCCAGGGAATACGAACCGTCTGAACTGCTCCGCTTCGAGGCTATCAACCTTTTCGTGCTGCGGACCCAGGCGGTGCGGCCCGATTTCCAGCTTACCAGGGAGAATGCCCCGGCTGTCGTCGAGATTTGCGCCCGGCTGGACGGCCTGCCGCTGGCTATCGAACTGGCGGCGGCGCGGGGCAAATTTCTCAGCCCCCAGGCTCTTTTAAACCGGCTGGATAAACGCCTGCAAATTCTAACCGGCGGCGCCCGCGACCTGCCCCGCCGCCAGCAAACTTTGCGCGACGCTATCGGCTGGAGTTTTGACCTGCTCGACGAACGCGAAAAACGGCTGTTCAGCCGGTTAGGCGTCTTTTTGGGCGGTTGGACCCTTGAAGGGGTCGAGACTATCTGTCACGAACCGGGTGAAGATAACCTGGCAATCCTGGAATGTCTGGGCTCGCTAATAGATAAAAGCCTGGTCAGGCAGCTTGAAGCGCCGCCAACGGGGGCTAAAAATCTTGAATCTCGTTTCGGAATGCTGGAAACCTTACGTGAGTACGCCCAGGAGCGCCTGCTTGAAAGCGACCAGGAAAATATTATCCGGGAACGGCACGCCCGCTATTTTCTAAAAATTGCCGAAGCCGCCAGAACCGGCTTGCAGAGTTGCGATCAACTGGTCTGGCTGGAACGCCTCGAGGCCGAGCATGATAACGTCCGGGTAGCCCTTGAGTGGCTGCTTGAAACCGCGCCGGTCAATGCCCCGGCTGGCAAAACCGGTGAATACCTGTTGCTGGCCGCCCGCATGGGCGTGGCCCTGGGCTGGTTCTGGTACACCTACGGCTACCTGGGCGAAGGCCGCCACTGGCTCGAACTAATCCTGGAAAAAACTGCTGCAATCGCCGGCTGGGATGCGGCTAAAATTCAACCGGCCCAGGCCGAGGTCTGGTTCTTCGCCGCAATGATGGCCCGCAACCAGGGCGACTTCCGCCAGGCTGAAATTTATTGCCAGCGCAGCCTTGAACTTTGCCGCCTGTTAGATGATAAGCCAGGTATCCTTGACGCTCTCTACGGGGCCGGGGCGGTTGCGTGGGCCCAGGGCGATTTCGTGGAAGCGCGGGGCTACCTCGAAGAAAGCCTTGAAATCGGGGCCGAACTAAACGACACCTGGAGCATGGCCCGCTCCTATCACGGCCTGGGGGAAGTCGAGTCTGGCCTCGCCCGCTACGACCGGGCCGCGACCGCTTACAAAGGCAGTCTGCGGCTCTTCCGGCAGGTTGGCGACCCTTTGCACGGTGTCTTCGCGATTCTAAGGCTGGGCTTCCTGGCCTGGACTGAGGGGAACTTGCTTGAAGCCACCGAACGGCTGCACGAAAGTCTGCAACTCTTCCGGCAGGCCCGCAATAACTGGGGCATCGCCTACTCCCTTATGTATCTGGGCGGGATTGACTTCGACCAGGGCAAAATCTCCGAAGCCGAAACAAAACTGACCGAAAGCCTGGCCCGCTTTCAGCAGGAAGGCTACCGGCCCGGTATCTCCCGGACCCTTAACTTCCTGGGGCTGACCGTCTTTTCGCAGGGCCGTTGGCGTGACGGGGTGCGCCACAACCTGGAAAGTTTGCAACTTCGCATTAGCGCGGGCGACCGTCCAGGCATAATTTATTCTCTCAATAGCCTGGCCCTTTTAAGCGAGGAACTCGGCCTGCTTGAACAAAGCGTGCGATTGCAGGCCGTAATGGAGCATTACCGCGCACAGGTCGGCGCACCGGTGGGCAATCTATATAACGGCATGTTTGACGATTTAAACCTGAAATTGGCCGCCCGGCTTGGTGACCGTTACGACGAAGTCCGGGCCGAGGGTGAAAAGCTGTCGCTTGAAGAAGTAGCTCAGAATCTCGACTTCGAGGCGGCCCTGACCGAGCGCGAGAACAGCCAACCGGGCCAGTTCAAGGGGTTGAGTTTCCCCTGGTTTAGCGGCGACCTGCCCACCGAAACCGCGGCCTTGCCCGAAAAACGGGGCCGCAGTTCGCACACCAGGGCGCTTGACGAACTGACCAGCCGCGAAATTGAGGTGCTTGGCCTGGTCGCCCAGGGCTTGAGCAATACCCAGGTCGCGGACAAACTCAGCATGGCGCCGCGCACTGTGAACGTGCATCTAACCTCAATCTACAGCAAAATCGGCGTGACCTCACGCACCGCCGCCACCCGCTACGCCCTGGAGAATCATTTAGTTCCTTAATTTTCTCCTTATGAACCGCTGTATAACTAAAGATTATAGACCTTATCCCCAACCCTTCACCTGATAAGGGAAGGAAGTAATACCAGGTCAGGGTAAGGTTATGTCCTCCCCAGCTTGTCGAGAAGGACAATTGGAAGTGGTGGCTTGCCGTTGCCAGACATGACCTGGGGTAAGGGTGGGGAG
>CADDZM010000590.1 GCA_902812345.1 Chloroflexota bacterium
GATATAAGCCGTCACAAAAAATGACCTGGTTTTATCCAAAAGCCCCCGATGGCAATATTGCCTTAACCGGAGAAATAGATTTAGCGGCTTGCGGGGGGGACTTTATTCTAGCCCTGGGTTTCGGAAACAGCCCGGAAGAAGCAGGCGAACGGGTAAGAACCGCTTTGCTAAACGACTTTAACGAAGTGCAAGAATTATATGCCAAAGAGTGGCACCATTTTCAGGCCGACTGTGACGATTTAAACCTGCACCACAAGGGCAACTTTGACCTTTACCGGGTTAGCCTGGGAGTATTAAAAGCGCACGAAGCTAAAAGTTTTATCGGTGGCATTATTGCCTCACTTTCAATTCCCTGGGGTTTTGCCAAAGGGGATTACGATATGGGCGGTTATCACCTGGTCTGGCCCAGGGACATGGTGGAAAGCGCGGGTGGCTTACTCGCCGCCGGGGACCGTGAAAGCCCCCGGCAGACCGCTTTTTACATGATGTCCACCCAGGAAGCGGACGGCCACTGGCCCCAGAATATGTGGCTAAACGGGCAGCCTTATTGGGGCGGGCTACAAATGGATGAAACGGCCCTTCTAATTTTGTTGGCGGACCATCTTAAAAGGCATAACTATCTTCATCATTTGAATATCTGGCCGACCCTGCGCAAAGCCGCGGCCTTTGTCGCCGCCAATGGTCCTGTCACCCAGCAGGACCGCTGGGAAGAAAACGCCGGGTATTCTCCTTTTACCCTGGCGATAGAGGTGGCCGGTCTGCTGGCCGCCGCCGATTTTGCCGAGGAAGCCAATGAAAAAGAGGTTGCCGCCTACCTGCGCGAAACTGCCGACACCTGGAATACCAATATCGAACGCTGGACTTATGTGAAGGGTACTGGTCTGGCCGAAAAGGTGGGAGTAGAAGGTTATTATGTCCGAATTGCCGACCCTGAGCCTACCGGGGATGCCTCACCTTATACGGGTGTGGTCCCTATTAGAAACCGCCCGCCGGACCAGGCTGACCAGCCTGTCGCCCAAATAGTAAGCCCCGACGCCCTGGCCCTGGTACGTTACGGCCTGAGAGAGCCAAATGACCCCCGTATCCTGAACACTGTTAAAGTGATTGACGCCCTGCTCAAGACTGAGACCGCAACCGGGCCGGTCTGGCATAGATACAACGATGACGGTTATGGCGAGCACGCCGATGGGACTCCTTTTGATGGCACCGGGATTGGCCGGGGTTGGCCTTTGCAGGCCGGGGAGCGCGCCCATTACGAGTTAGCAGCCGGTAATTTTGAAGAAGCCCGAAATCTCTTGAAAGTGATGGGCGACCAGGCCGGACAGGGCGGGCTTATCCCGGAGCAGGTCTGGGACGCCCCTGATATACCCAACCGTACTTTGTATAACGGACACCCTTCCCACTCGGCCCGGCCCCTGGTCTGGGCACACGCCGAATATATCAAACTGCTTCGTTCCCTGCGTGAGGGAAAAGTTTTCGATATGCCACCTCAGCCGGTCGAACGTTACCAGAAGGCTAAAGTAACTTCACCCCTTTCGGGCTGGCGATTTAACAACAAGAGTCGCGCCATTTTAGAAGGAAAACGGCTGCGAATCGAAACTCTGGCCCCGGCAAAGATTCATTGGAGCCTGGATAGTTGGCAAACCGCCCAGGATACCGAGACGCTCGACTCAGGTCTGGGGGTTTATTTTGGGGATTTGCCGACCGAGAGTCTAAAGTCTAACTCTCGAATTTCGTTTACTTTCTATTGGCCGCAAGCCGCACGCTGGGAAGGTGTAGATTTTACCGTTGAAGTTAAATAGCCCGTTGCACCAGGTAACGAACAGGCACCTGATTAAGGTTGAAGTCTAAAAGAGGTTTGAAATTATGGGTTATTTACCTATTGAGAATTACGGGGTGATCGGGGACTGCCATACCGTGGCTTTGGTAGGTTTAAACGGCTCGATTGATTGGCTATGCTTCCCAAAATTCGATGCCCCCAGCGTTTTCGGGCGTCTTCTGGATGACCAGAAGGGCGGTTATTTTCAGATTGCCCCAGCCGAAGATGGTTTGGAGGCCAAGCAGATGTATCTACCTGACACCAATATTTTGATTACGCGTTTCTTTAGCGCCAGCGGGCTGGCTGAAATTACCGATTTTATGCCGGTTGAGGATGATACTCACCATACCTGGAATCACCGGGTAGTGCGCCGTCTTGAAATGATTAAAGGCAGCTTGCCCTTTAAAATGGTCTGTCAACCGGCCTTTAACTATGCCAGGGATGATCACGAGGTGGAGCAAAACGATAACCGGGTCGTATTTCGCAGCCCGGCCCTGGCTCTGGGCCTTTCTTCCGAAACGCCGATGCAAATAAAAGATAAAGCAGCGGTGAGTGAATTCACCTTAAAGGCCGGTGAGTCCGCTACTTTCATGCTGCACCGGGTAGAAGAAGGG
>CADDZM010000591.1 GCA_902812345.1 Chloroflexota bacterium
GCATATATGGAGCGTAGCTGAATTGTTAAAGTACAAGGTAGTGCCACCGCCATTTGTGCCACCGAAGCGCCGAGGGCGACCACCCAAAAACTCAGTTCAAAACTTCACCGTTTAATGGGGTGCTACCTTAGTATCACCCTCCCCAACAATTACGCCTTTAATTCCAAGGGGATAAGCAACAAAACCGTCTTCATGTTCCTCGATAACTATTGGTATTAATTTTTCCCCCGGTTTTGTTTGTCTGCTGTAGGCTGGTTTTTGAACTGGTTTTCTTTTACTCTGGTAAAAAATAAGAATCTTTTGAAAAAGGGAATCAAAAAACTCTGGGATGCGGCGTGCCATAGAAAACCTCTCAATCCAATGTTTCGAACTGGTTATTTATCAATAGTTGAAGTATAGCATGATTAAGCAAATTCTGGCAGTGAGAAAGATTAATTGTAGATTTTTGGAAAAACAAAATGGGTAGTAGTTCATGTGATTATTTACATAGTCCTGCGTTGTATGACTATAGTAATATAAATAATAATTAATTTTCAAGAAGGGATTTAATGAAAGTCTTAAACAGTCCTAAAACAAACCTGGCCGGTATCTCTGCCAGAAGCAGCCTTATTCTAACCCTGGTGGCAATCCTTTTCACCCTTAGCATTATCCCGGCATTCGCTTGCGCCGCCCAACCACCGCCCAGCGCCTACCCGACCTACACTCTTAGAGAGCGTATAAACCTCGTTCCCTACGTCTTCAGCGGGACCATAACGGATATTAAATATGGCGAAACCGCCGTCGCCACGGTTAAAGTTCAAAGTTACTTCAAAGGAAGTGGGCCTGCCACGGTCAAAATTAGCGGCTTTAGCAGCGGGGCCGACTGCCAGGAAATGGTGCAGGTCAACCAGCAAGCGGTCCTTTTTACTTTTGGCAACCCCGTTACCGGTCTTAAAGTTACCAGTAAACTTGACCCCCCTCATTATGTCAAGGCAACGGAACCGCTTACGGCCCAGTTCTTGAACCAGGTTAAAGAGGCCACCGGGCAAGAACCGGTCGCGTCGCTGCCCGGTACGGCTGCCCAGACTGGCGGTTCGGCTAATACAAACCTTGCTATCGGCTATTTGCTGTTAGCCGGGGGGCCAATCCTTATTTTCGGCGGGCTGCTGGTGTACCTGCTTATTGCGAGGCTTATTTAAGGGATTGGAATTTTATTCTGGACGAAAAAGGAGCCGGTTAAGGCTCCCTTTCTTTTGCCACTTTGAGGTTGCTTACTAAAGCTTTAAGAGGCTTTCTTGCTAGCCGAGCTGGAGGCACGTTTGCCGGAGTCGCTGTCGCCTTCGCCAAGTTTCTCTTCGTAGAATTCCTCGATGTTTTCGTAGATGCCATCGGGGAATTTCAAATCTGAGTAGACGTTGCAACTGCCGGGGTCGTCCGAATTCGGACAAATCGGGAAATCCTGCTGTGACTGCCATTCCAGGATGCGCTCGCGTTTGGGCGGGTTGTAATCGCGGGTCTTGACCTGGTTGACCAGGACTTTAGCCTCGGCTTCGTTGTGGCCAGGCTGGCCGGCAAGCAGGCGAATCATTTCATCGTCGCTGAGAAAATGGCGGGCTACCATCACAAAGGTCAGGCGACCGTAATGCCCGATGTCGGTCCCTTTTTCGAGCGCGTCGAGGAGGTGGGCCATCATCGGCGAGGTGCGCAGTTCGTCGCTGCCACTGGTTCTGGTGGCGGTCTTCTGGTTGGTTTTTTGATTAGACTTTTCTGTCTGTTTCATTTTTCTCCCTTTCATCAAACTTTCGCAATAGAACATCCGTTCAGTTTATATATTGCAAAAAATATGCCAGCAAGCCGGAAATGCTTAGCTGGCAAGAAAGGATTTTTAAGAAACGGTTTAGCCGATAAGGACCGTTACGGCAGTGCCGATTACTTTGGCGGGACCGCCGCCGGGCGCAAGGCCGCAAGTCGGGGCCGACTGGTCGCCCATTCTGACGGCGGGTTTGCCCATTATTAAAACGGTCGGGCTGCCTTGGATGATAGTGGATATGTTGGTAGCCGGGGGAACCGCCGGGCCGGGAATGGCCACGCCGCCCACCGGGGGGTGAATAGCGGTATTGCTAACGTTATCGCCCATCACGGAAGCCGGTTTGCCGCCGATTAACACGGTCGGCGCGCCCGGCCCGACAATCTGGCCCACAAAGGGCAGCGTCATTGGGACCGGCGTTGGAACCGGCCCGGCCGGGCTGGGAGTAGTGCTTTGATAAATATGGAGGCAACTTCCCAGTACCTGGTCGGTTAAAGTAGCGGCTGGCACGCCCATGTATTTCTCCTGAAAACTTTTTAGCAGGACACCGTAAAAATATTTTTACTTTTACATCTTAAATTTACTCTATCCCGCCCTAAAACGCAATAGGAGAAAAGTGTTTAGTTTTCTTATTACTAAACACT
>CADDZM010000592.1 GCA_902812345.1 Chloroflexota bacterium
CCCAACTTACTGATTCAGAGTCAAATGTGCAAAAATGGCGAACAAATGTGCGGTTTTGAGCTCAAATATTTTTAAAATTTTTCGATTTTTCGCAAAAAATGAAAATTATTTTCCGGGAATCAGATGTTTTTAATTTCTTAACAACACCTTTTTCTTTTTCGTTTTCTTTCCCAAATATTTTAACCCCTGCTGCCGTTGAAATCAACAATCTTCGGAGAAAGGTTTTGGTAAAAAGAAGTTTCATGATATGAATTATTGACAATTACTTTTTATACAGCTAAAATGATTGTACAGAAATGTTGTACAGTTTATTTCAGAGGTAGGTAATTATGTCTATCGAAACTTCCTACTCGAATCTTCGAGAAAACCTTGCCAGGTTCATGGACCAGGCGGTTGAGGGTCGAGAAATTATCAGTATCAAAAGGAAAAATCGCGGTGACGTTGCCATTATCGCGGCTGATGAATTGGATGGCCTCCTGGAGACTGCTCATTTGCTGCGGTCTCCAAAAAACGCTGAAAGACTCTTTGAGGCATTACACAGTGCCCTTGCGCAGAGTGGAACGCCGGTAACTATTGAGGAATTAGAGCGCCAATTTGGGCTTGATTGTGACTCAGAGAAATAATTATGCCTACAGAGTGGCAAATAGTAATTCAAGTCCGATTCCTGGAGGATTTAGAATTCTGGATAGATACAGACCGCAAAACAGCCTTAAAAATAATAACCTTAATGAAAGACATACGGCGTGATCCTTTTAGCGGAACAGGTAAGCCCGAACAATTAAAATATCTTCCGGGCAAACCATGGTCGCGGCGTATTACCCAGGAACACAGACTGGTTTATTTAGTAACCACAAATCGGATAGATTTTCTTCAAGCCCGCTTCCATTACGAGTAAAACAAGCTTCACAACGAATTAATTTCTGTTTCTCAATTCTTAGCAATAGAAGATTTCTATCAGAGATCGGTTCGAATTGGCCGGGTATGATACTCCAGAAACTAAACTCGCTTCTGAATCTGGTCCCCTGCCATCCTTGCGGCGGCGGAAACTGTCCCCTGGGCGGAGGACGTTTCATCGTCCTGCGCTGCCTGCAGGTGGGTCAAAGACTCGCGACCACCTGCCTCGCCCAGGGCCCATTTCATTTCAGCCCAATTTAAAAAATTAAATATTGTGCAAAATTAACCCTGCACCTAACTGGTTTTTAAATTATAATACCGTTATACTTTCGCTAGATTTTAATAATTAGCAATCAGGAAATTAAAGTTACATTGAAAGGCTCTTTGAAAGGCTCTTTGAAAAGCTCCTTTTTTAAGAAGACAGGCGGTCGCGCCTGGCGTTACACCGGTTTAATATTGGTGCTGGCCTCTATGCTGCTGCCCCAGGTGAGTAGCCCGGCTATATCGGCTACCTCTCAGGCGGTCAGCCAGATGTCGGATAAACGTTTTGGCCTGATCGTGACCGGTTCGCCCAGCCCGGCTGCCCTTAATGCTAACCTGGCGCTATTGGGCAACCAGCGCACCTGGTACAGCTACGACCACACTGCCGACCAGGCCCAGGACAACCGCCAGCGGGTTCACCTGGTAAGGACCGGCGCCGGCTATTCCTCTGACATGGCTACCTTGCAGAGCTACGTCCAGTCTATGCCGGCTGGCAACTACTGGATGATCGGTAACGAGCCGAACGTGGACGGCCAGGATGACACGGCCCCGGCCCAGTATGCTACCCAGTACGAAACAATCAAAAATGCTATCCGGCAGGCCGACCCGTCCGCCCGGATGGTCGGGCCAAATATCTTGAACTGGGACCAGACCTGCGAAAGATGTAGCGGGTTCCCGGAGGGTCAGGATTGGGTGCCCCAGATGCTGGCCGCTTACCAATCCCAATACGGCCACCCGGTTGACTTTGATGCCTGGGGCATCCACACCTATGGCATTACCTGGAACAACCTGCCCATGACCCATTACCAGACCGATATAGACCAGCTTGTGAAGCTCCGAACCTACCTTAACGGTTTGCCCGCTCAGGCCGGTAAGCCGATCTGGCTGACCGAGTTCGGGGTAATCTGGGGTTATGCTGGCTATGCCATCCAGAACGGGCAAGTTGTGCCGCAGGGGCAGTTTGAACGTCAGGCTATCCTCGACTATATTGGCGGTTACATGGATTGGTTGCTGGCTAACTCCGGCGCTCAGCATATTGACCGCTGGTATCTCTACACGAGTTACGGCCTGCCCGAACCCTACGCCAGCGTCTATGCCGGTATCAGCCTTCTGGACGGCGTGAATACCAACAGCCAGTTGACCGATTTCGGCCAGCTCTACCGCGCTAAATCCCTTACTCCGGCGGTGAACGCGCCTACCGGGCTGACCGTTTCAGCTCTTTCCGAGAGCCAGGCTCACCTGGCCTGGACCAATACCGCCACCAACC
>CADDZM010000593.1 GCA_902812345.1 Chloroflexota bacterium
GTAGTAATACGTTATGAAGGACCAAAAGGTGGGCCGGGCATGCGCGAGATGTTAGCTGTAACCGCCGCCCTTGTAGGGCAGGGTTTAGGCGAAAGTGTGGCCCTGATTACCGACGGACGTTTCTCCGGAGGTACCCACGGCCTGGTGGTCGGCCATATCTCCCCGGAAGCCCAGGTAGGCGGCCCTCTGGCGGCAGTCCGGGACGGTGACATCATTACGGTTGATGCATCTCAGAAAACACTCCACTTACACCTGACCCAGGAAGAGTTAGACCGGCGTTTAGACGGTTGGAAAGCGCCTGCTCCGGCATATACCAGGGGGGTGCTGGGTAAATACGCCAGGCTGGTTTCTTCCGCTTCACAGGGAGCAGTTACCGATTAAACTTATTATTGCTGCAAAATCAGTGGAACAAAAAAGGTTAAATATGCTTTGGACTTCGGTTCTTTCGGCCTTTCTGGCCTCGGTTGTGGAATTTGTAGAAGCCCTTACCATTGTATTAGTTGTTGGTGTTACCATCAACTGGAAGAGTTCTTTAGCAGGGGCGTTAGCGGCGGCGGTCACACTGGCCGCCCTGATTGCGGTGTTCGGGACCGCTATTGTTACTTTAATTCCAATAGATGTCTTGCGCATCATCGTAGGTATTATTTTGGTATTGTTTGGTCTGAAGTGGCTTAAAAAAGCCCTTTTGCGCTATAGCGGCCTCAAAGCGCTACATGATGAAGAGGCTATTTATGAGGAGGAAATGCGGGCCTTGAAGGCCAGAGGAGAGTCTTTACCGGACCGGTTTAACGGGTTCGGTTTTGCAACCTCTTATAAGAGCGTTTTGCTGGAAGGGTTGGAAGTAGCTTTTATCGTTATTACCTTTGGCACCTCGGCCGCCAGAACCGAGAGCGAAAAGCTAGCTTCCTTACTGGCCGCTTCAGTTGGCGCGGCGGCGGCCGGCGTTCTGGTAATCGCCGCCGGAATTCTGATTAGAGGCCCATTGACCAGGGTTCCGGAAAATACCCTTAAATTTGTCGTCGGTATCATGTTGACTGCCTTTGGAACCTTCTGGGCAGGGGAAGGGTTAGGCGTAGCCTGGCCCTTTGAAGACTTATTCCTTCTACTTATCATCGGTTTTTATTTGTTGATGAGCTTTGGTTTTGTAATCTGGTTGAAATCTTACGGTAAAGAAAGCCGCCAACCGGCGACACCTGCTGGGATCGGGCCTGCCTTGAACCGAGCCGCACAATTTGAGGAATTGACGGTTAGCCCATCTGACCCAACCAAGCCGTTACGCGAGGAGGAGTTAAGTTAATGCAACCTATAATCAAGTTCTTTAATGGCGTTTTTTACTTTTTCGTGGGCGACTGGATTATCCTGATTGGCATAGGAATAACGGCGATTTTAGTGGCTGTGGTGGAAAATTTGATTTTACAGGAAAACTTAAAATCGCTGGGCGGGTATCTTTTTATTCTAGGCGTTATTATAACGCTGGGAATTACTTTGCGGCGGGAAACCCGCTAAAAATACAAAACCAGGCCCTTTCAACTGTGAATGCAAACTCTGCTTCGGCTTGCCTCCACTTACTGGAGGCGAGCTATTCTGGCATCGCTTAAACGTCTGGTTCTATAACGCTGGAACCAAGCAGCTAAAAGTTTTCCTGGGGTTCCTGCTTTCCCTTCAAGCGATCAAAAATAGAAATACCACTCAGGAGTAAGGTTAACCAAAAACCACCACAGATAAATCCTCCCACAACGTCGGTCAGATAATGTACTCCCCGGTAAACTCGACTTAACCCTACCATTACAGTCCAAAAACCCATCAAGATTACCCAGGCGGTAAAGGCATAAGGTTGCCTGATAAATTTGTAGCCCACCCAGCTCAGAATACCACACAAACAAAAAGTAACGGTTGCATGGCCGCTGGGAAAGCTATAACTTTTAAGTCTGGGTTCGGTAGAAACCCATAATTGGGGTCGGAGACGCCGGAAAAAGAATTTTAATATTTGGTCGATAGTTACTCCCCCACCTACTCCGAGGATCAGTAACCAGGCCGCATGAGGATGTTTGCGCCAGAGAAGCACCCGGAAACCTATACCTGTCAGGATTGTTACGCTAAATATACCGCCAATCAGGGTAAAAAATCTAAAGATAACATCCAGGATAGGGTTAGCATGTCTATGGACCCAGAGTGAAAAGCTTTTATCCATTTGGGCCGACTGCTTACGAAAAATACTTTCAGATAATTCCTCAAAAAGCTTACCAAAAATAACGGCCCCGACAATACCAATAAAAGCAAAACCGGCCATTTGTAGAATACGGTAAAGAAATGCAATGGATTCCGGGATAAAAATGCTATGCCTGGCCTAATCGGCTATTCTTCTTAAAAGGTTATGGTTGTTTACAAAACCACTTTAAGAAGGAGCCGCCAGGAGA
>CADDZM010000594.1 GCA_902812345.1 Chloroflexota bacterium
TGAGTAGTCTGTCAACAAAGACTTGTAATGATTAACCTGAAATGTAGGCACAACCTTACCTGTAGAAACTTGCTTGACAGACTACTTAGTATCTGGCTGGTGGTAGTGTCCACTATTGGCGCGATGTTAATCAGCGTAAACTATGATAATTATTCGGTGGGCGGGCAAATGCTGCTGGCCAGCGGCTGGTATCTTTTTCCACTAATGGGGGCGGCTTTATGGTATGTCTATTTGTTTCTTAAAAAACGCTATAAGTGGCCCCGGTTTTTCTGGGGAATTTCGGCCAGCCTGGCAATTGTGGCCTGTTTAGCCTCGCAGCAGGTAATGCGGCCTACTATTTTTGACTTGATTGTGCGAAATGACAGCCTGAAAATTGAAGCCAATGACTGGCTGGCCTTGAATTACCTGCACGATTCCACGCCTAAAGAGGCGGTAATAATTTCAAACATGCATCTTGACCCAATTTCAGCGATTTACGGCGGCCTGGCCGGGCGGGCGGCTTATTACGAGTATACGGCTAATATTCTGGAAGAATTTCCTTCCGGGCAAGCTACCCAGGAGAACCGCAGGGGCCGGATTGAGGCGCTCTGGTCGACTACCGATAGCGGGCAATTCTGCCAGCTTTTACAACCAACCGGGGCGACTTACTTGATCGAATATGCCAACCAGCCCTTAAAGGTAAGTAACGCCACCTGCTTAAAACAAACCTGGGTCAGCCCGGTAACCCCGGAAAAAGTGACCATCTGGCAGATTATCCGGTAGTGACAGTTTCCCGCCTGAAAATGGGTGGTAGCCTGGAGCAAGCTCAAGCGGTCTGGCCCTGGCGCCAAAATATTCACAGAGGTATTAACGGCGCTTTTCTTTATGAAAACTGGCAGTTTTAGTGGCACAAACCTGGTTGACAGTTTCAAATTTATTTTAGGGAGAAAGTTTTGATTTCAAAAAGGCCGGATGTTGAAGTCTTTAACCAGGACGCGACATCCAATACGGGTTATCTATACACTACCAATACTAATCTAAGCAGTCAATTAGCCACTCAACGTACCATAGATTTGATTTTGCAAACCGGCTGCTTTGCCAATCGCTCTATTTTAGACCTCGGCTGTGGCGATGGCTTTTACACTATCAAGTTTTGGGACCAGGGTAAGCCGGGCGCTATGGTGGGGATTGATGCCGCTTCAAAAGCGCTGGAAGTAGCTAACCGCAATAAAGAGGACCGCCCTAATAAATTTCCCCGCCGCAAGCGGCGGAGTATTTTAAGCGGATTATTCTCACAAGGATACGCCGCAAGCAGCGGGGAATTCAACCCTGCGAGATTAAATTTGTTACGGCGGATTTCCATCATTTACCCTTTCCAGATAATGCCTTCGACCTTGTGCTTATTCAAAGTATATTGCACCACGATTTTGACCCGCTGGATGTCATTCGGGAAAGCTTTAGAGTCGCGCCCGAAATTCTAATTCATGAGCCAAACGGGAATAATATGGGTTTGAAAATTATCGAAAAAGTGTCGCGCTACCACCGGGAACATGCCGAGAAATCATATAGTTCCGGCCTGATGCGGCGGTGGATTAAAGAAGCTGGTGGCCGCCTTAAAACTGAGAAATTCGGTGGTTTTGTGCCGATGCTTTGTAGCGATAAAATTGCCCGCCTGACCAAAACGCTTGAACCAGTGATCGAAAGAGTGCCTTTGCTTGATTTAATGGGTAGCGCGGTATATGTTATGACAGCTACCCGCGAATAAAGGCCTAAGGAATCTCTGAACACCGCAAATTTAGCAAAAAATTAGCCGCCTGTAACAGTGAGGGAGTAAGTATATGGAGTTAGAGTCGCTACCCGAAAAAACCAGGCTTGAGGTTAACCGTCTCCAGGGGCCAATATTAGTGCTGGGCGCAAGTGGTTTTATTGGCGCAAATCTGTTTAAATTGCTGCTGAACTACCGCCCGGACGTCTACGGTACGGCGACCCAGTTTCCAACCTGGCGTTTGGAAGGTTTGCCGGAAAAGAATATCCGGGTGGTCGATTTGCTGGTAGATACCAGTCTGACAAACCTGATTAACGAGGTTAAACCCCGGACGGTCTTTAACTGCGTGGCTTACGGGGCTTACTCCTTTGAAACGGACAGCCAGCTTATTTACCAGACCAATTTCAACCTGACCAACAAATTACTGCTCCGTTTGGCCGAAACCAACCTGGCCTGCTATGTCCATGCCGGGAGTTCTTCGGAGTATGGCGATAAGGCCGCCGGGCCAACCGAACTGGATTTACCCCAACCCAATAGCGATTATGCCGTTTCGAAAGTGGCGGCCGCCAACCTCATAAACTTTTTCGGCAAAAAGAAAAACTTCCCCTGCGCCAATCTACGCCTTTACTCGGTTTACGGCCCGCTGGAAGATGCTTCCCGGCTGATACCAAAT
>CADDZM010000595.1 GCA_902812345.1 Chloroflexota bacterium
GTCAACTGTATATTATAGGTTGAAGGAATACCTCGCTAACGCGAGTAAGGAGTGCGTTTCCTCTGTCACCTCAAGGGGACAGTCCCCACGCACACGTATGATGGCCCGGGTGGTAAAGTGCCACTTGCGAGTTGATTTAACTCGCTAAAGCGGGATAGGAGCGCCTTTCTTCCCCCGGCTAAAGAAGGGGTAAGGGATCGTAAGCCACGTAGGGTAAGGCAACTTTTTAAATTAGAACTTTCGCCAGGGCTTTCGCTTTAAGCCTGGAAAACCTTCAGGATAAGAGAGAACCAGGCTATTAATAAGGGTTTAAAATGAAAGTCCTGGTAATAAACAACCAACCGGACACCTTTGTCCCCAAGCAGTAAAGTGAGGAGTAGATAGTAATCATGTTAGTGGAACAAAAGCAGGAACTGCAGACCGAAAACACTGCCAGCGGAGCTGAAAATCGCTGCCGGTTTTGTAAAAGCGTGCTGCGCTATACCTTTGTCGACCTGGGGATGGCTCCGCCCTGTAACAATATTCTAAGCCAGCAACAACTTAACCAGATGGAGGCTTTTTATCCACAGCACGTTTTTGTCTGCCATAACTGCTTTCTGGTCCAACTTCTCGAATATATCAGCCCGAGCGAAATCTTTAGCGATTATTCTTACTTCTCCTCTTTTTCGGATAGCTGGCTGCAGCATGCCAGGAGCTATACCGACCTTATGCAGGAACGGTTTGGGCTCAACAGGGATAGCCAGGTAGTCGAAATCGCCAGCAACGATGGGTACCTATTGCAATACTTTATCGAGAAGGGTATCCCGGTGTTGGGTATCGAACCGGCCGCCAATGTAGCCCAGGTGGCCGAGACGAAAGGTATTCCTACGCTGGTCGAGTTCTTTGGCGTTGAAAGTGCCACCCGGCTGCAAAAAGAAGGCCGGCAGGCGGACCTGCTTTTGGGAAATAATGTTTTGGCCCATGTACCGGATGTCAACGACCTGGTAGAAGGTTTTAAAATTTTGCTCAAACCCCAGGGTGTCATTACCATGGAGTTCCCGCACCTGTGGCGGCTGATGGCCGAGAACCAGTTTGATACAATTTATCACGAACACTTTTCCTATTTTTCGTTTACTACCGTCGAGCAGATTTTCGCCGCCCACCAGCTAACCCTTTTTGATGTCGAAGAGTTGCCTACCCACGGCGGTTCGCTAAGAATTTATGCTCGCCATTGGGATGACACCACCAAACCGGTAGGTGAGCGGGTTGGGGAGCTGCGCAGCCGCGAACTGGCCGCCGGGTTTAAGCGGTTGGAGCATTACGCGGCTTTTGGCGAGCAAGTCAAGGAAACCAAGCGCAAGCTGCTCGACTTTTTGATTGAGGCTAAAAATGCAGGGAAAACAGTTGTAGGATATGGCGCTCCGGGCAAAGGCAATACTTTACTCAATTACTGCGGTATCAGGAGCGATTTTTTAGACTATACCGTCGACCGCAGCCCCTATAAACAGGGCAAATTTCTGCCAGGCAGCCATATTCCGATTTACGCTCCGGAGAAAATTCGGGAGACCCGCCCTGATTACGTCTTAATTCTACCCTGGAACCTTAAAAATGAAATCATGAACCAGATGGCGTTTGTAAGAGAGTGGGGCGGCCAGTTCGTGGTACCGATACCAGAGGTTAAAGTGTACTAAAAGTGGAATTATAGTACACTACTCCTCGACTCGATGCAATTTGATTCAAGAAAATATTTAGTACACAACAAGAGAAGAGGCTAAGTTTCAATGAGATGGACAACACTAAAACTTGAGGGTGCCTATATCTTTGATCTCGAACCCATCCCGGATAGTCGCGGGTTTTTCGCCCGCACCTTTAGCGTCGATGACTTTGTAAAAAGAGGCCTGAACCCGGAGGTAAACCAGTGCAACCTGGCTTATAACTTTAAAAAAGGTACTTTACGGGGTATGCACTTCCAGGTGGAACCGGCGACAGAAGTAAAGCTGGTACGCTGCACTCGTGGTAGCATTTATGATGTAATTGTAGATATCCGGCCTGAATCGCCGACCTATCTGCAGTGGGAAGGGGTCGAGTTGAGTGCCGAAAACCGCCGGACCCTTTATGTGCCCGAAATGTTTGCCCACGGCTATCAGACCCTTACGGATGATACCGAAATATTCTACCAGGTCAGCCAGGGGTATGCCCCGCAGTGCGCCAGAGGCTACCGCTATAATGACCCGGTCTTTGGTATCGAGTGGCCTCTCCCGGTAAGCGAAATTTCCGAAAAGGACAAAACCTGGCCGGAGTTTCCGCTGGTCAGAAGCTAAGAGTAGGACTACCACTCATCTCCCAGCCTCGAGCCCGCTTGCGGGCCTGAGCGGTCGGTGGGGCCACCGAGCGAACCGTAACCGGTTTCCCCTGTCAACCGCTCAGGCCCGCAAGCG
>CADDZM010000596.1 GCA_902812345.1 Chloroflexota bacterium
GTATAAGGGGCGGGTGTAACGGTAGCCGGGAGAAGCCCAGCCTGGGAGGTTGGATTAACCGCCGTTAGAGCGGGCGAAGGCGAAACCGGCGGGGTAGGGGAAGGTTCTCCACAGGCTGCCAGGCTTGAAATCAACAGAATACTGCACAAGAAAGAAACTATCTGTTTGAAAAACTTGCTCATTTCGGTAAATCCCCCGGAACATCCACTTTCACGCTCGTCGCATCAAAATCGGTGTAATCATAGGTCGCGGTATAGTTTAACTTGGCCCCGCTACTGCTAAAGGTGGCCGTTACCTGGTAACGGGCGATATAGCCGGTCGCGTCATCCACCCAGATAGACCCCTGGGCCTGACTGCTCTTGTCGTTTATGAAAGCCAGGTAAAGGTTGGTAATTGAAAGCGCGCCCAGCCCTTCCGGGTGGCCGCTGGCCGGCAAAAGCAAATTGGCCGGGAAGGTCCAGCCGTACCCGGTAGTCTTTATATTAGCCAGGTTCTCGGCCCCGGCTGACTTGAAATCCTGGGCCTGGACAAGGCCGGGAAACGGCCCGGCCACAATAGGCTCGACCTTACGCCAGGCCACCAGGCCCGTTACGCGCTGGAAAAGCTGGTTTTGATTGCCGTAAAGCTCGATTTCCTGCTCCTGGCCGGAAACCTTGAGGGTAAGCAACTGGTGAAAGGCCGGGCGCTGGAACTCGCCGCTGCCCGTCGCCTCGAACGCGCTCACGCTGCCGCCGCTTTCAAGCTGGCCGGTCTGCAACAAGCGGTAGCGAAAAGTATTGGCGTCAGCGGACATTTTGTTGGCGGCCTCGCGAATTTTAGCTAAAACGGCCCTGGCCTGGGTGTTTGCTACGAGCGTGGGTGATGCCGGGATTGCCGTAGGAAGAGCCAGGGTAGCGGTTGGCGGAACGGTGGTAGGGGCCACAGTTGGAGCAACCGGTGGTGATACTACCGCCGTTGGGGTTGAGATGCCGGGCAAAATTGCGCCAGGGCTGCCGGGTGGGGCAGGCGTTGCCGCCGATTGGTCCTCGCAACCAGCCAAAAAGAGCAGGCAGGCCAGGATAAGGCCGGGTAAAAAATTTATTTTAGGGCGCCGCTTTTTTTTCATGAAAGGTATTATAAGCGAGATAATCGGTTTAGTCATTACTTTTTGCTTAAAACGAACCCGAACCCCATTTCGTTCGTTCTAATAACAGACTCATCAGGCTTGCTTTTATTTTTGCGGAATACCTGGTACTTTTCGACTCTTGACACACCCTGACTGGTAAGGTATTTTGGTATTATGACAACTAAACTGGGACACTAGCCTTTGTCTGCTCGTTAGCAAGCGGTTTATTACTTTTTATAATTTATAATAAGGAATATTGTTTTAATGCAACACCAGAACAAGACCTTTCGCTGGCTTGCGCAGGCTGTTAGCGCCTTGCTCTTTGCCATGCTTCTAAGCGGGCTTTTTGGTCAGGCTACTTCCCCGGCCAGAGCCGACACCGTTACCCCTACCCCCGAACAGCAAAAAGCCCTGGACCGCATTAACTACTACCGCGCCCTGGCCGGTGTGCCGCCCGCCCGCCTCGACCCTGCCCTGATGCAGTCGGCCAGCAGCCATGCAAATTATGTAAAGTTAAACGGCTGGGGTGAAACCCATAACGAGACCGCCGGGAAACCGGGCTTTACCGGCGCAGATATGCAGGACCGGGCCGAGCATTTTGGCTATAGCGGCTGGGTTAACGAAGATATGTCCGGGATTGGTGAGCCGGTGGCGGCAGTGGACGGGCTGATGAACACCGTCTCGCACCGCACACCCATTCTTGAACCGGGGTACACCGATGTTGGCTACGGCTTTGCGACCGGCAAAAACGCCGTTGACGTTATTTCCTTTGGCTCGACGACCGGTAATTATACCTATAACCCGCCCATCATTCAGTTCCCGCCCGATAATTATGGGAGCTTTGGCACGACTTTCTGGGGTGAAAGCCCGAACATTTTTAGCGGCGTTTCCTTCCCGATTGGCAACCCGATTACCCTGACCTACCGGGGCCCCGGCAAAATGGAACTGGTCCCGGAAGAAAGCCAGCTTGTCGGGGCAGACGGCGCCAAAATTGACTCGGTCACGACATCCGGCACCACCTACACCACTCGCGCCACCTATATTATCGCCGCCCGTAAACCGCTTGCGAAAAACGCGAGCTATACCGTTACCATGACCTATAAGATTGACGGGCAAAAGCAGTCGCGTACCTGGTCTTTCACGACCGGGCCGCTTCCGGCGGCAGGAACCACCCCTCCGCCTACTACCGGGCCGGGCACTTCGCCCAGTCCTTCTCCGGCCCCGACCACCACGCCGACCCCAACGCCAGCGCCAAAGTTGGCCCCGCTTCCGGCCGGGTTAGCACAAGCCCCGGCGGCTATCGGCGAACTC
>CADDZM010000597.1 GCA_902812345.1 Chloroflexota bacterium
CAAAGAGGGTCAGGCCGTGGGCCTCGAATATTTTATTGACGACTGTAAAAGAAAGGTAAGAGTAATGTTCGTGGTAAATAGTGTCGAACTGGTTTTCAGCTATCAGGCGCAGCAGGTGGGGAAATTCCATCGTGATGACGCCCTGCGGCTTGAGCAGAATTTTAAGCCCGCCCACGAAATCGTTGATGTCCGGCACGTGGGCCAGCACGTTATTGCCTACCACAAGGTCGGCTGCCCGACCGCTCTCGACCAGTTCCAGAGCGGTCTTTTCGCCAAAGAATTTTACAACGGTTGGTATCCCTTTTTCTTCGGCCACCTTTGCTATATTGGCCGCCGGCTCGACCCCCAGAGCCGGGATGTTTTTTGCCACGAAGTATTGCAATAGGTACCCGTCATTGCTGGCAATCTCGACAACCTGGCTTTGAGCATTCAGGCTGAAGCGCCCGGTCATTTTTTCGGTGTAGCGGCGGGCGTGGTCGAGCCAGCTATCCGATAAAGACGAGAAATAGGCGTAATCGCTAAAGATAGACGCCGGGCTGAGATGTTCGGGCAGTTGCACCAGAAAACAGCGGTCGCAGACATAGACATGGAGGGGATAAAAAGCTTCCATTTCGAAAAGTTGGGCAGAGGTGATGTAACTCTCACAGGGTGGCGACATGCCCAGGTCCACGAAGGAATGCTTTAGCGGTGTACCACAGAACCGGCAAACCGAGTTCGGGTATTTAATTACCGAGGTTGGACTTTCTACATCAATAAGCATTTGAAATTTGCCCTCCGCTTTAAATTTGTGGCTATAGTTATACAATATTCCGGTTTTTAACATTTCTGACATTATTATAAATTAACAAGATTATAGTGGTTTTACATAAACATTACGATTTTGTGATAAGTTCGCTTAGTAATTGAAAAGTTTACGAGGCCTTTAAATGGTAGAGGTGTACCCGGCACCTTCACCACGAAGCTAAAGAATTAAAAGCCTGAGAGCAGAACAAACTCAAACAGATAATAATATTTTCTTTATTTCTTTCTCTCCTGGAAAGCGCTTGTGCAAAAAAAATAGGCAACAGACTTTTCTAGCAGAAAATAAAGGAATTTATATGATTATACCAACAGTTTCTTAATTTATGCTTATTTCGGTGCGAATTGGCCGGGAATTACAATAAAGGGCCTGAAGGCTTCTTGCAGGTAGGGTTGTTCGATTGTTGTTTTGGTTTAATTCACTGGCGATTAGGGCGAGTCACTGGCCTTACCCTACTTTCCTATGGGCTTAACGCTTGGTAGGGCGATACCGGCGCAAGGTGGTTGTCACCTCGCGGACCTGGGAATCGGTTAGCTGTGGATACATCGGCAAGCTCAATACTTCCCGGTGAATATTTTCCGAGATGGGCAGGCTGCCTTCTATTATACCAAGGCTTTTGTAAGCTTCCTGCATATGTGGCGGGATAGGGTAGTGAATCAGGGTGCCGACACCGTTTTGGGTCAGGTATTTTTGTAAATCGTCCCGCTGCCGGTGCCGCACCACGAACAGGTGCCAGGTTGGCTCGGTATTGTCTGGCACTTCCGGCAGTACGAGGTCCAAACCCTGTAAATTTTCAAGATAAAGATTGGCGATAGTCCGCCGCCGGGCGTTCCATTCTTCCAGCTTTTTCAGCTTCACCCGTAATATGGCCGCCTGCATTTCATCCAGCCGCGAGTTAAATCCTACAACTTCGTTTATATATTTGACGCGCGAACCGTAGTTGCGAAGCACCCGCACCCGGTCGGCCAGTTCCGCGTCATTGGTGGTGATGGCTCCGGCGTCACCGTACGCGCCTAGATTTTTGCCGGGATAAAAGCTCCAGGCGGTTATATCGCACAGGCTGCCCACATATTGCTCTTTGTAGCGAGCGCCCTGAGCCTGGGCCGCATCGTCCAGGACGCGCAGGTTATGCCGCCGGGCGATTTCCATTATAGGGTCAATGTCGGCGGCTTGCCCGTAGAGATGGACCGGCAATATAACTTTCGTGCGCGGCGTGATAGCCGCCTCAATTCGGGCCGGGTCCAGGTTATAAGTAGCCGCGACCGGTTCGACCGGTACCGGTGTTGCCCCGGTATAAGTAACGGCTAACCAGGTGGCAATATAAGTATTGGAAGGCACGATTACCTCGTCGCCCGGTCCCACTCCCAGGGCAAGCAGGCCGAGGTGCAGGGCATCCAGGCCGTTGCCGACCCCCACGCAGTATTTCACCCCAAGCGATGCGGCAAATTCGGCTTCAAAAGCCTCTACCTGCGGCCCTAAAATAAACCAACCACTTTCTAAAACGGCCGCGATAGCCGCGTCAATCTCACTCTTTTGTTCCTGGTAGGCCGATTTTAATTCTAAAAATGGAATCATACGGGTTTCCTTTTTGGGTTAGCTTTTTTAGCTGCCG
>CADDZM010000598.1 GCA_902812345.1 Chloroflexota bacterium
CGTCCTGTACCATACTGGAGAAGTCTTCGGCCAGGTTGCTGTACCACTCCTGATCGGGGTACCAGACCTGGGCGGGTCTGGCATCGTGCGAGCTGCGGTCTTTAACCGGGTCCACAAACGGCTCGGATGTTTCACCGCCTCCGGCGTAATACCAGCGGTTATCATTTCCAAGGCGGCAGACTGGCCGCTTATACGCGCTGTCGTTGCCCTGACCGGCTACAAGTCCGGTTGAGGGAATATGGTGCTTTTCACGAAGGCGCTCGAAAACTAGCTTTAATTGGGCCATTATCCCCGGCCGCCGCTGGTTTGTTTCCGGGTCGATGTAGCTGCGAAGGTAAGGCCGGAGCGGGGCATACAGGGGGTTATTCATGAAGGTCAGTTCGAGCAGCCGTAACATGCTTTCGCCTTCCTCAAAGTGGTGATAGATCCGTTTTACGGCCCGGGCGATCACGCTTCGTTCGCTGGCGGATAGTTCAGCCCGGGTCATCAGTTCAAAAAGAGCATTGAGGAAGTTGAGGCGCGGACCGATCTTTTCAGCCTTACCGTTGAGAACAAAGCGGTCCATCGGGTTGATAACCACATTGCCGTCAGGCCCCAGGTCCAGGACGGTGCCGCCCATAAGGCGAGCAAAGTTAGAAAGCACTCCCTGCGGGTCAATATAGAAAGCTTGCAAGGCCGGGTTTTTAAGCATCTCGCGCATGATCTCAATAAGCTGGCCGACCGTCTTTCCGCTGCCCGAGGTCGCGATAATGACCGTGTGGGGGTTTATAAGGCTCCAGCGGTTAAAAGTAACCAGGGAACCATCGGGCTTGTTGTCACCCAGGATAATTCCACCGTCCTGAGAAGCGTTTACGATGCAGTTTGGTAAGAGGCAGGCCAGATTTTCCCCGGTCATGTTCGGGTGCAGCGTCCGGTCGGCGATAAACTTTTCCTGGCCGAGGAGGTCAAGGCCAATAGGCAGAGCCGAAAAGAAAGCCCGGCGCTGGTTGCGGAGGGCGGTGGCTACCGGAAAACCCATTTCGTTCAGCCGCTGGGAGACCCGGCGCAGGTCGGACTGCATCCTTTTGAGGGTGTTTGCACGCACGCTGATGCGAATTCCGGCGCTGAAAAGGCGGGCGTCGCCTCGCGCCAGCACGTTACGCAGGTCCTTGATACTCTCGATTTTGTAGCTGCGGTTCATGTCACCGGCGCTCGAATTATCGGTCGCGGCGACGGCCCAGAGGATTTGCTGGCGATTTTTCAGCTTGGCTTCAGCTTGCTGATTTGCCAGAGGTTTGACCTGCAGGGACATGTACATCTGGATGTCCTTGAACCGGATAATTTCAAAGAGTGAACCCAGCCGGAGGTGTTTGGGGAATTCAGTCACATAAATACTGCCGACGAAAGAGTGCTGGCCGTTGTTCGTATCGATCAACTTTAGAAAAGTAGGGTGTTCTTCGAGGGCAAAGCCGCCTATCCGCATAAGGGGATTCGAAGACCGGCCGGTTATACCGGTGGTGGCGCTACCCAAGAGACTGCCCAGAGTGCGGGTCAACCCTTCCGAATCAAGTAGCCGGGCAGGCATACGAATCGATTTGAACTGGTCACCTAATGATTGAGTTCGGAAGCGCAGCACTTCCGCCACAGCGGCCGGTACAGTTTCGTCACCATTGCGGTAAGTGCGTTTTGGTTCGTTTTCTCCCTTTCCCTTTCCCTTTCCCTGATCTCTTAAACCCTGCTGCCCCAGGTCCTGGCCTAACACCTCTTTAAAGCGCGAGACGAAAGTTTGAACCAGACCTTGCGGTTTATCGTCTTCATCATCAACCGCAGCGCCAGCAGCACTTTTTAGATCGGTCGGGGTAGCATTGACTGAAAAATAGAAGTCACGCTGGGTAAGCGCGTTTTCCTCGTTAAGGGACTCAATAAAGTTATTTTCGACCCAGTATTGCTGGCGGCGCTGCGGGTTCAGCTCGGCCGACCGCTTTCGTTCCAATTCGCTGAGGTACGGTTTCATATCCCGAGGTTTGGTGACGCAGTAGAAAGCAAAGGGACCGTTTATCGAATTTAACATCTGGGACAGCCGCCGCACGACGGCGTTCTTTTCATGGAAGCTAATGAGCTTCATGTCGAGACCTTCAAGCTGGGCAACAGCGGCATAACTCCCGTTTTGAAGAGCCAGGCAGCCCCGGCCGATGCCCTTAACAGGCAGGATTTCGGAAGTAGTTAGCAACCCGGTTTCACTCGCTTCCAGTTCAATTTCCTCTATCAAGCTATTTGGATCCCCAAATTCGGCTTCTTTTTCTTTTAGCTCTAGCATTAGTTATCTTCCTGAATTTGTTCAAGGTTCCGGTCAAGAACCGACATGGATACCTGGATAGTCGGGCGACGGCTGGTTACAAGGGTCAGGCTGGCCGGGGGCTGAGTTTTGT
>CADDZM010000599.1 GCA_902812345.1 Chloroflexota bacterium
TGTTAATAGTTTTCTAAAAGACATTTCCGGAAAGACCCCTAAAAAGAAATTACCGGATGAATCTAAAAGAAACTAGATAAAGATTATTGAATTAACCAAATTATAGAATTGTTAATTAACTTTGTCAATAAACATTACCTTTTGAAAACTACTCTTAACCACCTTTTAAGGGTTTATCTTCAGGCAGCAGGCGCTATTAGTTCTAAATTATAAACTTCGTTAAGGGCTACGCAGGAAAAGAAAGAGGAAAAATTAAATTTCAGGGTTGCGCCAGCGTTCCTGGCGGCGTTCCTGGAAACGTTTAACCATTTCGAGATAAGCCAGGTTGCGTTCAGGGGCGCGGCGCTGGCGAGGCGCATCCCAGTGGCGGCCTTTTTCGCCGTTACAGGCCGGGTGCGTCAGGGCCAGGTTTTCGAGAGCGTCGGTACCACCCAGCACGCGCGGAAATATGTGTTCGATGTTGGCTCCAAAACCGTCCGAGATACGAAAACTCAGGCGGCCGTTGCAAATCAGGCATTTACCCACCCACTGCCCGTCTATTTTTTTAAAAGTTTTGTCTGTCTGGGCTACCCGGTTCATCAGGTCAACCGTTGCCGCTGATTTCATGAAAAATTCTTCTAAATTTCTTAAAATTCAAAAATATTTTTGTAACAAAAAAGCTTTCCTTTTACAGAAAGCTATTTCTCAACAAATTTCGTTCCACCGGCGCGAGTCAGGCGCTAATTGACCCGGCCATGACCAGCGGTAAAGTTGGCGTTGGGGAGCCGCCCTTTTTCTCGATGGTAAGGGCGACCTGTTTGTACTGGTCTACCGGGGCAGCCGGGCTGAGTTCAAAGACGACGCCATTGGCGGTATTTACACCGGACCCCATTAAACCGGCCGGGTGCGGTTGTTTATCGGCGGTTATCAACCAGGCTTCGTACTCCTTGTCGCCCGGCAAAGCGGTCATATCCTGGGCGACCAGATAAACTTTGTTGGTAGCAGGGTCGGCATAAAGCCGGACCTTGCCATCGGAGTTTGAGCCTGTCGGCTGCAAAACAGCCGTTTTAAGCTGGGGCGCGGCCAGGATTGCCGCGAGAGCCTGCCGGTTTTGCTCGGACTGGTCAAGCTTGTTGTTGGCATTCAACCACAGGGCGGCGAAGACAGTCGTTGTCACAAAAAGAACCAGGGCTGCCGCCAGCGCCGCGAGAGTGGAAGTTGTCCAGAAAGATTTACGGGCAGCTTTGGTCTGAATAGGAGTTGGCGCGTTTAAAGGCCGCAGGGTGGACGGGGCCGGTTGAGTTGAAACCCCGGTTGCGTCAAAGCCCGCCTTCAGGCGCAACCGCTCCAGGCTACCGGTTGGCAATTCCACCGGGTCCACGCTGAGGGCCAAACCTGCTGTAACCTCCTGGAATTCGGCCAGTAATTGCCGCGCTTCTTCGCTGGTTCGAAGGAGTTGTTCAACCTGGGCATTTTCCGATTCATCTAACGCCCCTACCGCATACCCGGCGATTAATTCTTGAATTTTTTCGTTATCAATATCCATTAAAAAAATTCCTGACTGGTGACCTGTATTGTGGAAACTACTTTTATACTCCCTGATAAAAATAATCAATAAAGTGCTTTAAGTTAATAACCCCAAATTCAATTATTCTATTTCCTTGACCAGGCCTTTAAGTTTCATCAGACCCTGCCGGATACGGCTTTTAATCGTTCCCAATGGCTGACCGGTAGCGGTTGCTATCTCCTGGTGGGTTAGACCGTTAAAAAAAGCCATTTCGATTACTTTACGCTGCTCGACCGGCAATCTGTCGAGCGCCTTTCGGATAACGGTCCGCTGCATGCCCTGCCAGACCTCTTCCTCGATAGCGACCTGGTTATCGGCAAGATAATTAAGGTGTTCCTGGGCTTCCTGCTGGTCAATTGAGACGGCTTTATTGCGTTTACGGCGTAACTGGTCAATGCACAGGTTATGGACTACGCTCAAGAGCCAGGTTGAAAACCGGCCCCGGTTGGCGTCAAAGTTTCGCGGCTGTTTCCAGAAGCGCAAAAAGGCGTCCTGGACAGCGTCTTCGGCGGCTTCGTTACTGTTAAGGATTCTAAGGGCTAAACCAAAGGCCTGGCGGCTGTAGCGCCCGTAGAGTTCTTCTACGGCAGCGAAATCGCCGGACTGGACCCGCTCTATTAATTTGCGTTCGTATTCCTGATCGGATGGTTGGTTTTCAGGGCGAGCCTGCATTAAAACATCCACACTTTCCGGTTGTAGCTGACCTGTTACCTTACCGTTTTCCTGGCGCTGGGGAATCTTAGTGCTTGTAAAGAATTAATTTGAGCTAAAATTAGCAGCAGCTCTAGGGCCGATCCCACGTGGCCGAATGGTGTAATTCCAGCGAGGACAAACTGTCCCATACTCGATGTTTAACTCTCGC
>CADDZM010000600.1 GCA_902812345.1 Chloroflexota bacterium
TTGTCATAAGTATTTTGCGTTTAGGCGGGGTCAGCAATGTGGCAAAAGGACGCCGGGAGTGGGGCTGGGCTTTCAGCCGGGCTTTACTGACCAAATTTAATCAACCCTGACTTTGCATTCCCCCTGCTGCGCAAGCTGACGGTTCTTGACTTTATTATGGCAAGTTCTATAATTTAGTGGTATTCTAGTTTGAGACCCGCTCAGCTTCAAAGGAAACAACAGTTATCATTTATATGCCAGGTACTGGTAGCGGTAGCAACATTTATAAGAATAATGACAATTCAAAGTAATTTAAGCCTTTTAGCACTAAGCGTAACCCTGCTTCAACCCCAGGTGGCCGCTCCATCCAATATTCCGCTGGCACCCTTGCTAGCAAGTATTCTGACGGCCCTGGTAATCGCCAGGATTATGGCAATCGGTCCAACTAGCCCCAGAGCTTACCTTGTACGCCGGGTACTTAACTTTGTTATCGTGCCTCTTTTTGTGGTCTTTTTAACGTCTCTCGTGATTACTCTGCCGGATTTAATAACTACCCAGGCCGCCGGCACCCAGGCTTCGGCCAGCGCACCTGGCTCAATTTCTTCCGGCGTTAATCCGCCATCCGTTACACCCTCTATCGGAGGAACCACCGGTACGTCGACCGCCGGATCAACTGAAACCACTGATTCACAGTCGCTAACTGTTACCCCTATAACTACGGCAAGTTCTTCACTGACTCCCGACACGACGGCTACTACCACTATCTCAGCCGCTACCACCAGCTCTATATCTACCCCCAGTGCTACAACTTCTGGCAGTTCAAACAGTAATGTTAGCCCAACTCCAACGGCTTTGGTTACAGCTACCGGTGTTTCCGCGACTACCACTGTTTCAACAGTAACTGTTAGTCCAGGGCCTGGAGGTAGTGTTAGCCCGGCCCCGGCCAGTTCGGTTTCGGCTATAGCTACTGTTAATCCAATCTCAACTGGCCCTGGTACCGGTAACCCCTCCGATGGCTCTGGCTCTGGCTCCAGTTCCGGCTCCAGTTCCGGTCTTAACCCCTCTGGCACCGTTCAAACCATCACGCCGGTTCCAACGGTTGACGCGAACCCCGGAGTTACCCCTCCACCTGGTTCTAATCAGCCTGCGCCTACCAGTAGTCTGGCGGAACTTCAAAATTATTCCAATCAAAACCTGACCGGCTACACCGGAGCGGTCTACTCCGTGGCGTTTTCGCCGAACGGCAAGCTTTTGGCTAGTGCCAGTAATGATAGCACGGTCGCCCTCTGGTTTTTTATCCGCCCTGGTGCCCAGGCTACCAGAATTGTTAGTCTGGACGGCCACACCGGAGCGGTCTACTCCGTGGCGTTTTCGCCGGACGGCAAGCTTTTGGCTACGGCTGGTATAGATAAAACAATTATACTCTGGCAGATCTCGCAGCCGGAAACAAACAGGTATGCCGTCCGAGAATTTGTCACGTTGAGCGGGCACCAGGGAACCATTAATCTGGTAGCTTTTAGCCCGGACAGTAAGCTTATCGCCAGCGCCAGCGACGATAAAACGGTTAGAGTGTGGGAGACCGCCACCGGCAGATTGGTGCGGACCCTGCAAGGACACGCTTACCTGGTTAATTCGGTGGCCTTCTCCCCCGACGGGAAAACGCTTGCCAGCGGCAGCAATGACAACTCAATTAAGCTCTGGGATGTCGGTAGCGGTAAAGAACTGGCCAGTTTAACCGGGCACACCTCTTTCGTAAACTCGGTCGCTTTCAGCCCGGACGGAAATATTCTGGCCAGCGGCAGTAATGATAGAACAATCAGGCTCTGGGATGTTGCCGGTGGAAAGGAGCTAACCACTTTAAGCGTGCAAGCGACTGACGTTACGACAGTGGCTTTCAGCCCGGACGGAAAAATACTTGCCAGCGGCGGGGGCGATGCTGTTATCAAGCTCTGGGACGTAGCCGAAATTGCGGTGCAGACCTCTATCACAAAGGCCGCTACACCGCCCCCGGTTACCCTGGAGGCCAATTCAGCGGGGATATTTTCTCTTGCTTTCAGCCCGGACGGCAAAACGCTCGCCAGTGGTAGCCGCTCTCCGGTGATCAAGCTATGGAGTTACAGCGCTCAGGTCTTTAAAACAAAGGTTTAACCTGGGTCTTATAACCACTGTCAGGAAGGTCCGAGCCTGAATAAAAAAAATAAATTTCCCCACCGCAAGCGGTGGAGTATTTTAAGCGGATTACTTCAAAAGGATGCGCCGCAAGTAGCGGGGAATTCAACCCTGAAAAATTAAAATAGACAAGACAGGGTAAGCCACTGGGAGGAGGCAAACAAAAAATGCCGGGTAACATTGACAAAAATTTACTGATTAGGATAGCAGTCTTGTTAGGAATGGCCGGGATTTTAATACTGGGAGTGGCGCCTTCTCTT
>CADDZM010000601.1 GCA_902812345.1 Chloroflexota bacterium
GAGAGTTAAACATCGAGTATGGGACAGTTTGTCCTCGCTGGAATTACACCATTCGGCCACGTGGGATCGGCCCTAGAGCTGCTGCTAATTTTAGCTCAAATTAATTCTTTACAAGCACTTAGAACCGGCTTTTGAACCAGCCGGATAAAGTCCGGCGCCCATCGCGGTGTGCCGGGATTTCTTAACCGTGGCCCCTTCCTGGATTTAAACCTTATTTTTTCTTGACAGCCACATCTACCATAGCGTCTTCGTCCGGGTTTTCCGGTTCGGCGGGTTTGTAGGTACGCCCGTAAAGCTCGGTAATTTCCAGAATCTGGGCGGCCAGTTCGGGGGTGGTGGCGTTATCCTCGAACCGCCAGCCCCAGTTACCGGCGGCCCGCCCCGGATAGTTCATGCGGGCTTCGGTGCCGAGCCGCAAGTAATCCTGGAGCGGAATTACGGCGACACTGGCAACAGAGCGGAAAGCCAGCCGGATTAAATCCCCGGCAATATCGCCGCTATCAAACCCGATGTATTTGATAACCTCGCTCCGCTCGTCCTCCCCGATATGGCTAAACCAGCCAACGGTTGTATCGTTATCGTGGCTGCCGCTATAGACTACCACATTCGGGGTAAAGTTGTGGGGAAGATAGGGGTTGCCGGAACCCGCGCCGAAAGCAAAGTGTAACATCTTCATGCCCGGCAGGTGGAAAGTATCGCGCAAGCGGATGACCCGGCGGCTAATCTGGCCCAGGTCTTCGGCGATAATCGGTAAATCGCCCAGGACGCGCTGTAAGGTTTCAAAGAAAGCCGCGCCCGGCCCTTTCATCCAGCGCCCGTTGATAGCGTTTGAGTCGGTTGCCGGGACCGCCCAGTAATCCTCAAAGCCCCGGAAGTGGTCCAGCCGCACGATATCTACCTGGCTGAGGGTCATGCGCAGGCGGCGAATCCACCAGTCGTAACCATTACGGGCCAGGATATCCCAGCGGTAGAGCGGATTGCCCCACAACTGCCCGTTTTCGCTAAAGTAGTCCGGCGGCACCCCCGCGACCACGGTAGGTTGGCCCTTTTCATCCAGGAAAAAAAGTTCGGGGTTGCTCCAGACATCGGCGCTATCGTAGGCTACGAAAATCGGAATATCGCCGATAATTTTGATGCCTTTGCTGCTGGCGTAACCTTTAACAGCCTGCCACTGGTTGAAGAAAGCCCACTGTAAAAACTTCTGGCCTTCGATTTGTCCGGCCAGTTCTTCCCTGGCCTTTTGAAGGGCATCAGGCTGGCGCTGGATCAGTTCAAGTTCCCAACTGCTCCAGGTCGCGCCGTCGTGCTGTTCTTTGAGCGCCATAAAGAGGGCGTAATCATCGAGCCAGTCTTTATTCAACTCGTTGAAGGAAGCAAAGCTGCGCCGCTGGTCAGGGGAGGCCTTCTCCTTGAAACCCGCGATAGCCTGGTCCAGCAGCCCGTTCTTATACTGGATGACCGGACCGAAATCCACTTTGTCTGCCGGGAAAGCGGGTGGATTGGCGATAGCCTCGGCGGACAGAAAGCCCTGCTCGACCAGTTTATGGGGGCTGATTAAAAGGGGGTTGCCCGCGAAGGCCGAGAAACACTGGTAAGGCGAGTCGCCATACCCGGTCGGCCCAAGAGGAAGAATTTGCCAGAGTTGTTGGCCCGCCGCCGCCAGGAAATCCACAAACTCAAAACTGCTGTCGCCCAGGTCGCCCATTCCAAAGCGACCGGGAAGCGAGGTTGGATGGAGTAAAATACCGCTTGACCGGGGAAATTCCATTATATACTCCTTATAATCCCTTTCTATAATAAAATTTCTATAATAAAAAAAATTAAGGCGGATTCAGGCCGCCTGGAGGGCTGGCATAACTTCCCTGGCGAAAAACCGCATACTTTCCATTTTAGCCGGTTCGTTGAAATAAAGCGCGAAATATTCGACCCCGGCCTCTACCATACCCCTGAAGGTGTCGATAAGCTGGTCAGGGGTACCAACCGCGCTACCCTTTGCGAGTTCAGCCAGGTTGCGGCCACCCCGGGCAGGTGCGGTAATTTTTTCAAGTTCAGCTTTATTCGGGGCTATATAGACCGTAAAGCTGGCGGTCTTTAGAATTTTTTCGTAGTCCCGGCCCAACTCCAGGCAATGTTTTCGCAAAACCTCGAATTTGCCGCGGTAAAAATCCGGGTCGGTGCTGTCCGTGAGGTTGCAGGCATCCGCGTATTTCGCGACCAGCCTGAGGGTTACCTTTTCTCCGCTGCCGCCAATCCACAATGGCACGTGTGGTTTTTGGACCCCTTTTGGCTCATTGATGGCATCTTTAAGGCGATAATACTCTCCTTCAAAGCTTGCTCGCGGCTCCGTCCATAGTTTTAAAACTACCTGGGACGCTTCATCAAGCATTTTTAATCGTTCGTTTATAGG
>CADDZM010000602.1 GCA_902812345.1 Chloroflexota bacterium
CCGGGATAACCTCCTGAACTCATAACAAACAAAAATCTCGGTAAATTACACGGATAGTTATTATACCAGTTGAGTATAGAAAAGGCAACTTGAAACTAAAAACGACTTTCGCTTTGAACCTGAGAAGCCTTTGGGATACGAGGAAAACAAACTAAAATGTTTCAAGCTAAAGCCCTGCTAAAAGTAGGTTGTTGTGGATTTAGCGCCGCCCATTCGAAATACGCCGGGCTTTTCCCGGTAGTGGAAGTGCAGCAAACTTTCTACCAACCGCCCATGCTCAAAACGCTGCAACGCTGGCGGGCCGAAATGCCGCCGGAATTTGAGTTTACCCTGAAAGCCTGGCAGCTTATCACGCACGAAGCTCACAGCCAGACCTACAAACGGCTTAAGCTGTCGCTTTCCGATGAGCAGCACCGCCAGGCCGGAAGTTTCAAAGATAGCTCGCTGGTCTGGCAAGCCTGGGAGACTACCCTGGAATGTGCCGGGGCTTTAGCGGCCCGGCGGGTCCTCTTTCAATGCCCGGCCGGGTTTAAGCCGACCGAAACCAACCTGGCCCGCTTGCGCCACTTCTTCAAAACAGCCGCACGCGCCAATCTCCAATTCCTCTGGGAACCGCGAGGCGACTGGCCGGACGAACTCATTGGGCAACTTTGCCGGGAACTCGAACTTGTCCACGCTGTAGACCCTTTTATCCGGCCAACCCTGACGCCTGAATTCATCTATTACCGCCTGCACGGTGGCGAAGGTTTTAAACACGTTTATACGGATGCCGAATTGCAAACCCTGCTGAAAGGTTTGCCGCCCAACCACCCGGCTTACATCATGTTTAATAATATCGAGATGCTAAACGATGCCCAACGCTTCACCCAACTTGTCGCTGGCCCGGAAGCCCGGAAGGGCGGCAGCGGTATGCTATAATTAGCATTGAAAGTATACTGGTAAAGATTAGAAAGACTGGATTGCAGGAGAGAAGGAACCGTGAGCGCTGACACCCAGGCTGAAAATTTTGACATAATTGTGGATATTGGCGTAGCCTACCGGGACACCGTTAACGAGGCGGCCCTGGTCGCGGCGGCCCGGGGCGCCCTGCTGGCCGAAGGTCTGGGCAGTGTACCTATCGGGGTAAGCATAGAAATCGCCGGGGACGACGAGGTGCAGCGCCTGAACCGGGAATACCGGGGCGTGGACCGCGCCACTGATGTCCTGTCTTTCGCCAGCGAGGAAGCCCCCGACTGGGACGGACGGCCCGGGGTGGTCTACGCGCTCGAAGACGATACCGAACCGGCACCGGAAGACGAGGGCGATTGGGACGAAGAATACGACGACGAAGCCGATGACGGTCCCGGCAAAGCCGATGACGGTCCCGGCAAAGCCGAGGCGGACGAGGCGAAATTTATCCTGCCGCCGGAATTGCAAGCCCAGCGGGATAGCGGCCAGCGTTACCTGGGAGATATTATTATATCTTACCCCCAGGCTGAACGCCAGGCCGGGGAATTTAACAACACGCCCCTACGCGAAACCCAGGAACTGGTGATTCATGGGGTCTTTCACCTGCTCGGCTACGACCACGAAGACCCTAACGACCGCGAGTTGATGCGGGCTAAAGAGGAAGCCGCCGCCGCTTACCTGGACCAATAATCTTTACTTTAAACCTTAGCTTTTAAGCAAGCCTGTGGACAAATACAAACACGGCCCGCTGGACGAACCTCAATTGGAAGCCCTGGAAGAACGCGAGACCGCCAAAAAGTCGGCCGGGCGGCTGCCTCCTTTTATACGCAGTTTTGGTTATGCTTTCGAGGGAATTTACTACACCCTGCGGACCCAGCGCAACATGCGGGTTCACGCCGGGATTGGCTTTGTCGCGGCCGCTCTGGGCCTGTGGCTGGGAATTTCGGCGGTAGAGTGGGCCGTTCTGCTGGTCATGATGGCCGTAGTGATTGCCCTTGAAATGGTGAACACGGTCGTCGAGTCCCTGGTAGACCTGGTGACGGACCGCTTTCATCCCCTGGCGAAAATCGCTAAAGATGTCGCCGCCGGGGCAGTCCTGGTCGCGGCCATTTTCGCGTTCGGAGTCGGCCTCTTTTTATTTTTGCCGCGTCTTTTACGCCTGATATTCAACATTTAGCATAAAATTAAGCAAAAAATGCCCGCTACCATCAAAGTGCTGTTGCTGACGCCCCAGACCCCTTTTCCGCCCGACCAGGGCGCGCCTATCCGCAATTTTAGCATTGTGCGTTACCTGGGCCGCAAACCCGGTTACGAACTCAGCCTGCTTAGTTTTGCCCGGCCCGGCGAAGATGCTACCGGCAGCCCGGCTTTAGCGGAACTCCAGAAATATTGCCGCCGGGTCGAGTTGGTGCCGCACCCGCCCTCCCGTTCAAAATTCGGCCGGTTGCACGAAAG
>CADDZM010000603.1 GCA_902812345.1 Chloroflexota bacterium
TGGACCACCGCGTTAAAGGCTGCCTGGAGGTTAATACCTTCGCTTAAACAGTCGGTCGCCACTAACAATCGACGCGGGTTGGCCGATAATTCGGCAATCCGCTGCTCGCGTTCCTCTTCCGAACTTTTACCGGTAACTGCCACGATTTGCAGTTCAGAAAACTGTTTACTCAACCGCTTTTTCAATTCTTCGGCCAGGTACTCGGCTGTAGCAATGTAACGGCAGTAGACAATCGGCTGAAAGCCATCTTTTAAGAGCTGAGTCAGCCGTTTCTGGGCATGAAGTAGCTTGGGATCGGCCTCCCCTCGCAATTTAACGGCCCGTCCAATAAACCGCTGCAATTTGCCGCGTTCGCTGTCATCCAGCAGGGTATCGCCTTCTTCCAACACCGGGATTGGTTCGAAGTCCTGGGTTACTTCCTGTTCCCCAAAATCAAGGACGTAAGGGGCCAGGAAGTTGTTCGACTCATCGACGCTGACTTGCTCCTGCCCAGAAGTATCCGCAACAAGTTTTCCAGCCCGCGTCCTGAGAGTAGCTTCGGCCGCCGCCGGGCTGCTCAATACACAGCGAAGCAGGGCTAGGGCTGTCCAGTGGCGGATGCGGGTGCGCCAGGCGGTCGAACCGCGACCATGACCGGGCGAGGTAATAAGGCCATAGGCAAAGTCGTAAACGTCAAGAAAGAGTTTCTGGTATTCAGCCGAACTGTTGAGGTTGTAGCTCTCCTCGATGCTCTGGCGGGTTGGAAAGGGCGTTTCATCATCACTACCCAACCATTTTTGAACGTCAGCCCGGCGGCGCTGCACGAACTGCCGGGCCATCGCCTGGCGGTCGGCATCAGATAGCTGAGATAGATTCAGTTTACTGAAATCAGGTTTAAGCAGTTCCAGGAGTGAGAGAAAAGCGTCCTCAAAACCGCTGTGAGGTGTAGCCGTAAGCAACAGCAAATGCCGGTCAGCTCGCGCCGCCAGTTCCTGTAAAAGTTCGTGACGCTGTTGCATGTTACCGCCTTTACCACCGGTTCGGGCAGCGGTATGGGCTTCGTCTACGATCACGAATTCTGGGCAACCCCGGATAAAACTGTATTTATGCAACTCAGATTTTACATAGTCAATACTGATAACCAGGGCCGGGTAGTGTTCAAAGACCGTTTTGTCAGGCGGTAAATTCTTCTCCAGCTGGGCAATCGTCCCGGAGCGTACCACTTCGGCTTCGATGCTGAATTTATCGGCCAATTCTCGCTGCCATTGCTCGCAAAGGTGGGGCGGGCAGACAACCGCCAGTCGCCGGATTTCGCCCCGGTCCAGCATTTCACGGGCAATTAGCCCGGCTTCGATAGTTTTACCGATGCCGACATCATCGGCAATGAGTAGACGGATCGGATCGAGCCGGAGGGCCATCAGGAGCGGCACAAGTTGGAAGGGACGCGGCCTGACACTCAACCGTCCCAGCGAACGAAAAGGGCCGGATCCACTGCGGAAAGTCAGGCGGGAGGCATCCCTGAGCAACCTGGCCGAGGTATAATCACCGCTCTGGGCAGAATCTGGAGCGGGAAAGGTGGCGTCGGTAACTTGATCTATCCCTAAAGCTTCACTCAAGGGTAAATAAATACCTAACTGTTCGTACTCCTGACCGCCTAAAGGGCGAAGCAGCATTATGTCAGAGTTTTCCGAGGGCAGTACCACCCACTCGCGTTCCCGGCAGCGCACCAGGCTTCCTGGCTCACGTTTATTTACCAATTATTAAAACCTTCTATAATTCTCGAAATGCAAAGATTAGAGGATGTCCGATAGTTTCTTTAGCTGGTTCTCTAAATCATCGCTCTTGATCAGAGTTACTACCCGGTAGCCATAATCATCCAGTTCAGCCCGGTTTTTCCGAACAGCCGCATCCGGTTCTTTCTCATCACAAAAAATACAGGCAGCACTTTTTTGATAGAAGAAGTCGGGCTGGAGGTTTGTATCCTGCAGGGTCGGGTTTAATGCGTCCGGCAGGTTCCGGCCGGTAGATTTCAAGTATTCTAACACTTGCCGGGCAAATGTAACATCCTGGATTACGTTTGACCCGTTAAAACCTGAGTCAAATGAAATGCTCTCTACAGGTATTTCAGTGGGAACGACCGTAGATGTAAGCAAGTTTGTTCGACTGTTTGCAATATCAAAGAGTAATTCCCTTATAGCATGCCGATTAAGCAGCCGGTGATCTGACTGGTTAGAATATGCTAGTAAGCAGTGATAGCAGGCTCTACCACAATCGTATGTGCCATCAGCCTTTTCCTGGCCGGTGGCCGGATCGAAATGGCATATTTCGAGGGCTGTTCTGGCAACTTCGGCTAGAGCCTGCTTGTCTTCGACTAACCGACCCAGCACCCCGACCCCACCTTCAGCGGCTTCCCATAATA
>CADDZM010000604.1 GCA_902812345.1 Chloroflexota bacterium
ATGGAAAACTGGAATAATCAAAATTTAGCGCTCTCGAACAAGGCGTTAAATCATTATACAATACAAACACAATAGTCGTATGTGATTTATATCATCTCAACGGCCTCCCATGCCGGTCAAATTTACACCTTATATAAAGTACCGCTGGAACAGTAAAAAGACCGCCACCCTCCAAGCCAGAACGTCCGGCAAATAGAAAATGGCCCGTTAGGCTTTGCTCCTGGTAATTCCGTGTCTGGAAATTATTTATTTGTTTTTCACAATCTCCGCGTCAATGGCCTGTTGGGCTTGCTGGAGACCGGTGGCAGGGTCAAGCTGGCCGGGTAGAATTTTGTCAATGAGTTTATCTACCTGCTCCTTCCAGTTTGAGTAGTCGGGGACAAAGGGGAAGGCTTTCGTGTAACTCATGGCGTTGACCATATACTGCCAGTTCGGGTCAGCCATAATAGTGGGGTCTTTGGCCGCCGAAATCCAGGAAGGCATGGCGTAGGTATCGCGCGCCCAGGAAAGCTGGCCCTGCGGTCCGGCGGCGCACTTGATAAACTCCCAGGCCGCGTCAACATTCCTGGAACCCCGTGGAATTGACAGAGCAAAACCACCGCTCTCGCTGATTTGTTGGCCGGTGTTGGTCGGTACATCACCCACGCCCCAATCCAAATTTACCTTGCTGCCGTCCGGGTTAGGGTACTGTGGGCGGTAGAAATTCAACTGCGAAGCGTAGCCGTTGACGTCAACCAGCATCGCCACTTTACCGGACATCAGGGCATCCTGCGGCGGGGCCGCCAGCGAAGCCAGGAAATTCTGGTAAACCTTATAGCCACCATAAGAGTCGATAATCTTCTTGTCCCAGGCCAGGGCTTCGGCAACCTTCGAGTCGTTGACGCTCACTTTGGCGTCCTGGGAAACGATGGGCGCACCGTTCGCCAGGGCTAACAGTTCCCAACCGGGCGTTCTGAAACCAATCCGGGCCAGCGAGCCGTCAGGGTTCTTCCTGGTCAACTTAGCGTTATAATGTTCCACTTCGGCCCAGGTTTTGGGCGGTTTCTCGGGGTCGAGGCCTACTTCTTTGAAGGCGTTCTTATTCCAGAAAAGCACCTGTACATCGGTTTCGAAGGGGATACCGTAGGTGTGGTCGTTATAAAGGGTCTGGTTCCAGGTGAAAGGCCAGAACGGGCTCCCATCCACACCATCGCGGGTAGCAAATTGTTGCAGGTCGGTTTCGATATTGTTAGCGGCGGCTTTAGGCAGTTGGGGGCGGTCTTCCACAATTACATCCGGCATACCGGAACCGGCCGCGACGGCGGCGGCATTAGCAGTGTATATATCGCCGAACGGTTTAGCAACTTCGGTTACTTTAATGTTAGGTAGTTGCTGCTGACAGACCACGACAATCCGGCGGATGGCATTGCGGCGGACCGGTGAACTCCAAAAATGCCAGAACTGGACCGTACCCGAAACGTTGGGGTTAAGTTTAAAGCCGTGGGTAGCGCCAGTTGCACCGACAGTCCCGGCGGCAGTGGTCGTGGTGGTGCCGGAAGAAACGGTCGGAGTAGCGGCATTGTCTCCACAAGCCTGCAATAAAACTAATATAACCATCAGCATTGAAAGCAGAATAGCGGCCGGCCTGTAAGTTATCCTGGTGTGTTTAAGCGACATGACAGTTTCCTTTCTGAGTCGAATATGCCCGGGGTAAAAGGCAACAGCAAAGGTGCCAGGGCTGGCCTGACAAGGCCTGACCGGCCTGCATATTATTTTTTTGAATTCAGGAAACGATAACAAACCAGGTATAACTTCCAGACTACTCTATAAAGTTAAAGCGGCTTATTCCTACCGGCACAAAATAGCCACAAACAGGATAGCTCTTTTAGAAAGTTAGTTAAATCTAATTCAGGGGTATTACCTTGAAGTTGGTAGAAAATTAGAAAGGCCGGTAGTACCCAAATTCACGGCTGACGATATTTCCTCCTGGTACAACAAAAGAAATCTCGGAGCAGGTTTTTGGATGTTACCAGGCTGGCAATAATTTCCGTATGAGTATTTCTTGGACCGAAAGTGAAACGCTTACCAGGCTATTTTAGAAGTGACTTGCCGGGTTGTCAAGGAAATATTTAATAATTTATTACGGGGGAAAGTTCACTTCTAGCTAAGTTTGTTTACTTCTATTAGTCCGGTTGTAATAAAAATAGCTTCAGGGATGGTCATTTTAACTCTTGTGGGTTCAGGTCTCCTGGCATATTAGCTTATTTCAGTTAAAAGCAGGAAACAGATTTTATTTGACGTTTTGATAAAAAAATAAAGGGCAAGCTGCTTTACAACAGCCCGCCCAGCGAGTAATGTTTCTTTCGTCTAAAAAAAGAAGGAGCATTACTCACATGAACTTTACCATATTTCAACA
>CADDZM010000605.1 GCA_902812345.1 Chloroflexota bacterium
GGCGTTGGCCGAAGGATTGGAAGCGGCCCTGTGGCAAATTGGCGGCGTGCCTCAACTTCATCGCACCGATCATCTCTCTGCCGCTATTCGCCGGTTGGACAAGGCCGGGCGGGAAGATTTTACCGACAATTACCGGGCTTTGATGAACCATTACGGCATGCAGCCAACCTGGAATAATGTCGGGGTGGCCCGCGAGAACGGTGATGTCGAACAATCTCATTTCCGCTTCAAACAGGCGCTTGACCAGGCTCTACGGGTCAGGGGCAGCCGTGACTTTAGCGATCAGACCAGCTATTTACGTTTTGTAGAAGAGCTAATTCGTAATCGCAACCTGACCCGCTCCGCCCGGTTTGAAGTGGAGCGAAAACTACTGGCGCCGCTGCCCAACAAACCGTTGCAACCGGCCCGTCAACTCCAGGTCACGGTCTCTCGCTTCAGCACCATCCAAGTTTTAGCCAATACTTATTCGGTACCCTCCCGCCTGATCGGCACGACGCTGAGTGTGCGGGTGCATTCTCAGACATTGGAGGCTTATGTCGGAAGCAGCCATACCCTTTCTTTGCCCCGGCTTGTGGGCCAGCATCAACAGCTCATTAACTACCGCCATTTGATCTGGAGCCTGGTGCGCAAACCGGGTGCCTTTGCGGCTTACCGCTATCGTGACGAGTTGTTTCCCAGTCTTCTTTTCCGACAAGCTTATGACCGCTTGCAAGCCGCCGTGCCCAGCCGTTGTGATGCCCATTATCTCAAGATATTGCATCTGGCCGCTAGTAGCAGTGAAAGCGAAGTAGAGACAGCCTTGAATTTGCTTTTGGAAACAGCGCAAACGCCCACATTTGAAATGGTGCGCGAGTTGGTCCAGCCTGAACGCCAGCCCAGAGTGGCGGCGGCCTGGCAATTAAATTCACCGGCACCCCAATTACATTTGCAGTTGGCCCGCTATGACAAGTTATTGTCGCCGCCATCGCCATCGCCATCGCCATCGCCATCACCATCGAAGTTGTCACCCGGTATTGTCGTTACGCTGCCCAGTCAAGATGCTATGGCAACCCAGCTTGCAGATTTGGAAATGAGGTGCGCCAATGCCTGACCAGATCCAGACCACTCTCTCAGGGCCGCCGCCTGACCGTCACAGTGAACTGGTGGCAATGCTGCGGCAGTTGAAATTAAGCGCCTTCAGCGCTTCGTTCGGCGAGGTAGCTCTTAAATCCAGCCGCCAAAACCTTTCGCACGAGGCTTTTCTGCACGAACTGGCCCGATTGGAATGTGAACAACGCGCCCAGCGCAGCACCGAACGGCGGTTGCGGCAGTCCCATTTGCCGCTTGAGAAAACCTTTGCCACTTTCGAGTTGGCCCAGCTGCCACCGGCGTTAAGGTTGCAAATTGAACGCTTAAGCAGTGGGGAATTCATTGAAACGGCTACCAACGTAATTGCGGTGGGACCGCCCGGGTCTGGGAAGAGCCACCTGAGTTCGGCTGTCGGGCACGCGCTAATCCTGAAAGGCAAAAGTGTTTTATGGATCAGCACGGCCAACCTGGTTCAAAAGTTACTGGCCGCTAAACGAGACTTGCGTTTGCCGCAGGAATTGACCCGGCTAGACCGGCTTGATTGTTTAATTCTGGATGACATCGGTTATGTACAGCACAGCCGGGACGAAATGGAAGTACTGTTTACGCTTTTGGCCCAGCGTTACGAGCGGGGCAGCGTGATCATAACGACCAACCTGGTCTTCAGTGAATGGGAACGGATCTTCAAAGACCCGATGACGACGCTTGCGGCCATAGACCGGGTGGTGCATCACAGCGTAATACTGGATATGCTTTCGGTCGAAAGTTACCGGGCCAGGCAGGCCCAGGCCCAGACCCAGACCCCGCCGCCGCCCGAAACACAAAAGAGTCGTAGCGATGAAACTGCTGGGCCGATGGCAGATTCTTAAAGAAGGAGGGTGCTTGCCGACCGGCAAAAGTAAATGTCGTCGGTTTAAGTCGTTAGGGATCAGGTTCAAAGCGGCAATTTTAATTGTCGTTGGGTGGTATCGTTACAAAAGCTAGCAGCAAAATTTAAAGATTATTAAGTTGTTAAAGGGCCGTGTTGCCTTAAAAATACCAGGGGAGTTTTCTTGCAACTTGTTGGAAGAAAACTCCCCTGCTCCAAACCGCAAACGGTTTGGAGTCTGGTATAAGTTTGTGAGATGTAAAAGCTCTATTTAATAGGCAAAAGTAATTGTCGTGACCCTACCTTTCTAATTGACTTTCAACAGGTAATAACACATGGATAATTAAACGTTTCGATGTAAATGCTATAAGTTTACCTTTATGTTTAATCTAGACGAAGGTTTACGTCATCTTTATCCTTAATTCTATAAGTTTAATCTCTGAGGTTGAAT
>CADDZM010000606.1 GCA_902812345.1 Chloroflexota bacterium
TTTTCACGCCGTTATGAGTGATACCGGCTTCTCCCAGTATTATCGGCTTGGTCGGTTGGTTTTGAAACTTCTGCAAGGCGTCCATACTATGGGCAAAGCTGTAGATAGCGCTATCGTCACTTATACTTATACCGGTAGCGGGATCCTTAAAGTTGTTGCCGCTGAGCCAACTGGTATCGTTGGCATAAGAGTGGGCGTCGGCGTAGGCTACATCGGGATAGCTGCTGTTATTCCAGAATTCACTTATGGGCAGACTGTGCCAGGTAGAAGTTGATACCAGATGTTTGTTCGGGTCGGTTTCTTTGATATATTTGGCAAAAGCCTCGGTCAGCGCGTAGTGGTTGCCGTTATAGGGGTCGCCCTCGTTTAAGAGTTCCCAGGACTGGATAGCGGTGGAGTAGCCCCAGCGGGCGGTAAGGTAGCGCCAGTAATACTCCTGGAGGCGGCGGACCTCGGTATTATCGGCGGCATAGAAGTTATTGTTATCGCCCTGGATCTGGCCGGAAGCCAGGACGGTTCCGTCCGGGTTTAGATGGCCCCAGGTGAAATCATTTTTCTCAAAAATTACCAGCTTAAGATAAATATTATCCTGTTGGGCCTTATCGATAAGCAAATCCCAGCGTTTGGCAGCGAAATCATCATAGTAAAACTGTTGGGCGGCCTGGCTTTTTTCAACGACTTCCGGGCCAAGCTGGCCGTTAGCTAAAACCTCTTTAATAGAAACTTCATCAATATAAACCGCCCCGCCCTTGACGTTTTCGAGGGCCAAATAAAGATTACCTAAAAAGTGCTGGTCCGGGCTGGTTGAAAAGTTTGAAACAAATTCCTGCCAGTCGTTACTTGATGTCAGACCAGAGAGGATAGTGTTTCCATTTCCGCTAGCGGTACAATTTTTGCCAAGCTCGCCGGCTGTTTTGACGCTAAAGCCGTAACTGCCCGGCCCCTGACCCTGCAGATTTACAATTTTCGCCCGGACCATGAGATGATACTGTTTGCCCGGCTCGACCGAAATATTGTTTAGGTTGCCCTGATAGAGACAGGGGTTAGAGGTATCGAGTTTCATGGAATATTGTGAGCCGGGGTAGGCGTCCTCATAGCTCATGCCGTTGGCGGGTATATAGCCGTCATAGGGTAAAAAAGGGGAGCCCCAGGAAGACCAGGAAGAGCCGTATAACGAGGCGGTCGAAAGCCAGGCCCGTACGAAGTTAGCGCTATTCTGGCTTAGATTGTCCATATAATCGGATAACCCGCTTACCAGGCTTTTCTGATCTAAATATTGGATGTTTGTGCCAATCCCGACAAAAGGTGTACCATCATTAAACTCAAAGTACCGTTTATCGCTTTGAGATACCGTAATAAACCCGTGGTTAGTCGGGTCGGCTGGCAGGGCGGTAAAAGAATAATCTTTACTTGAAGTTGAAGATAGATAACGGGTTCCGGAAGCGTCTACAATACGGACCCGGTACTTATACTCGCCCGGTTTGGTAGGCGCGAAGCGGATTTTCCAGACTTTATCGGGTACCGGCGTGAAGTGTTCGGTGTCCTGAATGATAGTTCTGTCATAGTCCTGAAAAATAAAGGCAGGCTGAACGATCGTAGTAGCCCAGTTATCATTGGAGAAAAGACCATCTACCGAAATACCACTGCTGGGTTTTATTCCCTGGGGCGGATTGGGGTCGTAGGGAAACTGTAAATTTGTTGCGGTAGTTTTTGAGATATTAACGGTAACCTCAAACTTATCATAAACCTTGACAGTGGTTTGAGAAGCTTCAATATCTGGCCGCGGGGTTGGAGTTGGAATTGGAGTTTGAGTAGGTGTAGGGCTCGGCTGGGGTGTACTGGTCGGGGCGACATAATCAGCCTGCCCTGGAGACGTACTGGGGTTGTAGGATTGATTATTTTTCCCCGGAACCGTCGACCGGTTTGCTATTACTACCAGCAATATAATGGCGAGAAGGAGACCCAGACCAAGTACCGTAGCGAAAACAACTAAATTCTGCTTTTTTAGAATCATTGGACCAAAAATCTTTTTTGTATTTCTATCTGTCTTAAACAACCACTTTGGTAGCACCCCATTAAACGGTGAAAAACAGGAAAAGTTGAAATAAAAGCGTTCATCTGGCAAAATTTGGTTATGACAAACAAAAAACAACCAATGCCGATGAACGCTGGGGAGCAATTCTGCTCTTACCAGCATTGTCCCAAAAGAGGCCTAAAAAAGCAAGGTAACATCACCATTCATGACCGAGTGCGCCAGCGGTACCGCTGTAAAGTCTGTGGTAAAACCTTCAGTGAACGCACCGGCACCCTGTTCGAAGGGTTGCGTAAGCCCCAGACCTTAATTCTTGTGGTGGTTACATTACTCACCTTTGGTTGTCCTATTCAGG
>CADDZM010000607.1 GCA_902812345.1 Chloroflexota bacterium
CTGACCAGGCCCAGGTGGGTAAAGGCCTGAGGGTAGTTGCCGAGCATCTCACCTGACGTGCCGATTTCTTCGGCAAATAGGCCGAGGTGGTTGGCGTAGCTGAACATTTTCTCCATTTTCGGGCGGTCCTCGTCCAATCTTCCGGCTAAAGTCAGGGCGTCTACCAGCCAGAAGCTACACAGACTGAAGGTACCTTCCTGGCCTTTCAATACGTCGTTAGCTCCGCCCCGCTGCCGGTAACGGTAAACCAGGCTGCCATAGGTCAGCTTTTTGAGAATGTTATCCATGGTGCTGGTCATGCGGGGATCGGTTGGTCCCATAAACTTAACAATCGGCATCAGCAGGCTGCTGGCGTCTAAAACCTCGCTGCCATAGGTCTGGACAAATGCGTTAAGCTCTTTGCTCCACCCTTTGGTCATAACCTCCTGGTAAATTTCATCACGGGTCTGCCGCCACTGGTCAAGGTTGGCCGGTAAGCCCCGGTTGCGGGCAATCCGTATCGCCCGGTCGAGAGCCACCCAGATCATAAAGCGAGAGTAAACATAAGCCTGCTTGCCGCTCCGGGCTTCCCACAAGCCATTGTCCGGGCGTTGCCAGTTCTGGCATAACCAGTCCATGAGTTCGGCCAGATAACTCCACATATTGTAGGAGAGCGGCTCGGCATATTTGTTATAAAGGTAGATTGCGTCCATCAGTTCCCCGTAAATATCGAGTTGTAGCTGTTGATAGGCCGCGTTACCAATCCTTACCGGCCGGGAACCTTTGTAGCCCGCCAGGTTGTCCAGGATTTCTTCTTTCAATTCGTGACGGCCGTCTATGCCGTACATTATTTGCAGCCCACCTCTTTTAGGGTCAAGCTCCCGGCAGCGTTCCTCGACCCATTGCATGAAACGCCCGGCTTCCTCTTGAGAACCGAGCGAAAGCAAGGCGTAGCAGGTAAAGCTGGCGTCCCTGATCCAGGTATAGCGATAGTCCCAGTTGCGGCCCTGGCCGATGGCTTTAGGCAAACTGGTGGTAGGCGCGGTCACAATCGCCCCGGTCGGCGCATAAGTCAGCAGCTTGAGAACCAGGGCCGAGCGGTTGACATATTCGCGCCAACGGCCCTGGTAGGTGGAGTGGCTGAGCCACGCCCGCCAGAATTTAAGCGTGTTCTGAAATACTCTTTCAGCCGCGTCTTCATTAAGGGCTTCCTGGACCTGACCCCCCTGCTCGACCCGGTGCAGCATAAAGGTGGCGGTTTCGTGGGGTTTAAGGGTAAATTCACAAACCGCAGCTTTATCTTGAATCTCAAAATTCTGGTTGGAAGAAAGTCCCAGGCTAAGTTCTTTGCTCCTGAAAATAGTGCCGTGGGAGTGAGGTTCAACCTGGTGGTCGTCCCTGGCATAGTTAAAAGCCGGTTGACAGGCCATCCTGAAGTGCAATTCTCTTTTGATCGAGGTAACGCGGCGGACCAGACGGTGGTTCCAGGTATGCTGGCTGTCGCTTTCGACCGGCATAAAATCTACCAGTTCAGCCAAACCATCAGGACTGAAAAAGCGGGTCAAGGGGATATTAGTATCGGGCAGGTACATCTGTTTGGAGGTCCAGTTGGCGTCGTCTCCGGCCAGGGAGATTTGGAATCTTCTCCCTTTGTGTTCATCCAGGATGGCCCCAAAGACGCTGGGGGCATCGAATTTTGGGAAGCATAGCCAGTCAATGGAGCCGTTAAGCCCTACCAGGGCGACGGTATGGCAATCCTCGATAACTCCATAATTTTCAATCGTTTGGTATCCTCCCATAACCCTCCACCTCGCCTAATTTCAGCCACAAACCGATCCTTTCTATTAAGCTTAGTAAATTTAGGGAGGATTGGGAATAACTCAGGTGGTTGATTGTATGATTAAAGATGGCTAATTCTTTTTGATTATTCTCATGTTAATTAGCTAATTTAAGAACCCAGGCTACCACTAACAGCAACCGGATTTGTTGTTAATCCGGCAACAAATCCGGTTGCTGTTGCTATTAAGTTTAGCCTTTTAGTTGGACAGATAATACTTCCTGACAAACTTTTTACCCGATGGAATTATACTCAAAGGCTATTTTTTACCTTAAAATAAAATGGAACAATTTTAAGGCATAACTTTAAGCCTGGTGCTAGGCTGCGCCGGTAGTCTATTTTTGTTAGTGCTGGGACAGGAAATGGTAAAGCTAAACAAATTCTGGGATGTTATTAACTCAAGCTTCTGGTTCGTCCCTACGTTAATGAACTTAACGGCGGCGGCGCTGTCGTTTTTTACGGTTTGGCTGGACGGAGTGCTTGCCACCTCGCTGGCAAGCACTGGACCGCACCCGAAAAGTCAAACAAAAGCATTTACGCCAATCAACTAACAAGCGCAAACTGGTAGC
>CADDZM010000608.1 GCA_902812345.1 Chloroflexota bacterium
TGGAGCAGTACTTACTGGGGTAAATAAGAAGAGATTTACCAGTAAATGGGTTAACTGGTGTGACGTAGTACATTAGTGGTGCGACAGCCAGGTGACCGTTAACTGAATTTCTAATTATTTATTGAAACAGAAGTTAATGACTGAGTTGCAAGAGAAGCAACTGCAAGGAAGAAACTAATGAGATCAACCAGTAAAGTTGAAAGGCCTTTTCTGCCTCAACAGGCCAATTTCCTGGCAGGCCTGGCCGAGGAAGCAGAGGCTCACTTCAACGGACCGGACCAGGTAGAATGGTTCGAAAAACTTGAATGTGAATATGATAACCTCGAAGCTGTATTGAATTGGCTCCAGGAAAAGGCTTTCACTCAATCAGGGCCTCAAAGACTCCCGCTACTAAAACTTTTGCTACGACTGGCCGGTGCCCTGTGGCGGTTCTGGCAGGTAAGGGGTTATCTGACCGAAGGGCGCACCCGCCTGGAAGGAATAATAAGCAGTTGTAAGCAGGCAGGAGTGGTGCAGTTTGCGGCCTTACGAGCAAAAGTTCTGCACGGAGCAGGGGTTCTGACTTCGATGCAGGGTGACTTTAACCAGGTAGTTCCCCTGTTTGAAGAAAGCTTAAAGTTGCGCCGCCGGGTAGGCGACCAGGCCGGTATCACAGCATGCCTGAATAACCTGGGCATTCTAGCACTTTACCGGGCTGATTATGAGCAGGCCACTGCTTATTTGAGTGAAAGTCTAACCTTACGGCGGCAGCAAGGTGATAAATGGGGTATATGTAATACCCTAACCAATTTAGGCAACGTAAAGCTAGGGCAGGGTAATTACCTTGCCGCCAGGTCTTTTCTTGAAGAGAGCCTAACCTATGGCCGGGAGCTTGGCGATAAGCGAAGTGTGGCTATTTGCCTGTACAACCTGGGCAATATAGCTTTGCTGGACAAAAGGGTGGAACAGGCTCTCTCTTATTACAAGGAGAGCCTGGCGATACGTCAGGAACTGGGTGATAAAGTAGGGCTGGCCGAGTGCCTGGAAGGGCTAGCCGGGATAGCTGAGGTCAGCGGCCAGGCGAATAAAGCAGCCCGTCTGTATGGTGCAGCCGCCCACTTGCGCCAAGTAATAGGAGCTCCTCTTGAGCCGGTAGACCAACCGAACTATAACCAGTTTAAGGAGCAGACCAGGCAAAAATTAGGCCAAAATACCTTCGAGGAAAACTGGACTTTGGGAAGTAACCTTTCCCAGAAAGAAGCTTTTGAATACGCTCTGGCCAGTTAAAAACTAAGATAAAGCGACAAAAGGAAAGGAGTTCCATCGATATTGTATTATCACCTATAATTATAACTGTAGAGGCTACTTCCATTATCCGGGCCCGGATAATGGAAGTAGCCTCCACACCGGTCTTGAGAAGTTAAAAATGGCAGATTAACAATGTTGATGTTATCAATAAAGGCTTAGATCTTAAACCAACAGCATTTCACTTTGCTTCCACAATGCCAGAATCCTAATACACGTTTCCTGGCTAAGAATTAGGCCCTGCTCTGACAGCAATAACTTGAAATGCCAAATCGTACAGGCTCCGCCTTTTTCGATGGAGTAACATTGTCAGGTGAGGCAAAGCCCACACCAGCCCTGTTAACAAGTACCCTACAATAATTGGTGGTTTATCTACCGGACCGTAATATTTCTCACCATTGAGGAGCAGGATCAAGAATGATTCAAAAAACCCCAGGTAGCCAAAAAAGTAAATGTGACCGTAAATTATAACTAATACCAGGTACGGTTAGGTAGTTGTCATTCTGAGGCCGCAGCCGAAGAATCTCCGCGCCGTTGGCGAATATCACTTATTGCCCAACGGGCCGGAGATTCTTCACTTCGTTCAGAATGACATTGTATAGTTTCTATCCGTACTTGGTATTATCCGTACTGGGTATGATTTGTGGCAAACCTTATTTTACAAAGTGGGGTTATCAAAAAGTCATCCCTGGTCCAAAAATTCAGGGATGACTCAGGTTTACTTGTAAAAGGAAAACTTTATTTGCCAGCCGCCAGTTTGGCGACCCCGTCCAGGGCGTCCTGCTGCATCTGTTTGACCGCATCGGCGGGTTTGACAGTCCCGGCCACGACCTGTTCGAGGTTGGGCCGCAGGGCTGCCCAGACCGCCCGCATCGCCATTGAAGCCGGTTGCGGCCGGGCGATTTCAAGCTGGCTGTAAAGGCCGTTCCAGAACGGGCTGCCTTTAATCGCCTCGCTGTTCAGGTAAGCGGTGGTTGGCGGCAAGAGGCTGGCTTTGCTTAAAAGGTCGGCCTGCTGCGCCGGTTGGGCCAGCCAGCCCAGGAAGATCCTGGCCGTGGTCAGGCGGTCGCCGGTCGTCTGCGCGCCCAGGAAGAG
>CADDZM010000609.1 GCA_902812345.1 Chloroflexota bacterium
GATATATGATACCTTTTTACTCTTGCCAGCATTTCTCTACCTTTATTTATATGCGCGAGCAAATCCCAACCCGGCTTACCGGCGGAGCTGGCTCATCTTCCTGGGAATTGTTATTTTACTCTACTGTCTGCCAGCCAACCTGGCAGACCAGCTTTCCAACAAATTTACTTTCCTGAAGCAGCAAGGCTCTTACCTGGGGCGGCTGGTGGCTCCTTTTCAGACCTGGACCACCCTGGGTGTGCTGGGAAGCCTGCTATTGCTGAAAACCCGCCAGGTCCAGACCCCGCCTATCCAAATACAGGAGCAATTCCGTCTAACCGGTCGCCCCGGTGGTCCGGGTACGACCACAACAGCGACAGGAGAGCCAGATTCTGTCCCTGTCTCAGTTTCTTCATCAACCGGGGGCATCACACCCCCCGCACCAGCATCACAACCAGCGTCTGTACAGGCACCATAATTGTTATGCGTGGGGACTAACGGCGCTACTACGAGTAGCAGCTGGCAGCGGAAATGCGCTCTTTTCGCACCCACCTTCGGCCTTCGGGGAGATGCAAGCGGTCTGCTTTAGCTGACAGTTCTTGACCAACTATAACAACACCTACCTTACACCTACAGCAAGCAACACCACCAGCTTCCACGGTCTGAGGGGCATGGGCAGCACCATTAATCTCAAACGAAGCAGCCTTAAAACCCCTAAGGTAGCCCCGATATTCGTATTATCCCGTGTCAGAGCCGGATAAGACCCCTGGCTTTAGCAAAGGGATATAAACGGCTCTTTACTTGCACCGCAAGCTAAGCGGAAGCGGATGTTGCACTACCTTCGTGGGTATACAAAAACGAAGATTCAGCGGAACACAAGCAGCCGCTGCTGCCAGGTAGCTTTTTGCGAAAGTCCATTCGGACAACGCTAAAAGCCTGAAAATTCTATTCAGGCTTAGTGAGAGGTTGCCACTATTATTTACACTATTATTTATTAGATATGCGCAAGGAAGCTATTGGTTTGTCTGGTACATAAGAAGGGGGTTGCTCCTATCCCGGTAGTTAAAGTTAGAGCGGTCTAAGCGGTATAATATACAAACACCAAATTCGCAAGGCCTTTTGCGATACCCGTACCGCTATTAATAACCTTGCGAATTCAGCTTTATTTATTTTCTAATTTTTAACTGCTGCTAATTTAGCGCTTAACGCCGGGTAGCAGACTTGCGATACCGCAGCATCGCCATACTACTCACCAGCATAGTGACCAAGAGCAAACCCAGAACACCCATCTTCCAGCCGTTATCGGGGTTTGTCTGACCGCCGGTACCGGTATTGGGCAGACCCGGCACTACACCGGCCGGAGACTGGTTGGCATCATTAACAACCGAACCAGAAGAAGAAGTTGGTTGGGTGGCTGAACCTTCCACAGCGGAAGGATTCGAAGAAGGGTTTGACGATGGGTTTGACGAAGGGTTTGACGAAGATGGGTTCGATGACGGGTTCGAGACGGACGGTATAGTTCCGCAGGGTACGGTGCTACCCGGTATGGTTCCGCAGGGCGGTGGTCCGGCGGTTTGCCCATAGGCGACACTCCAGGTGGTGCCCAGCGTAGCCACAAGCATGAGAGCCAGCATACCGGCTACCACAAAGCTACCCAAAGCCACCCGAAAACCCTTGTTACTAGCTGATTGTGACTTCATTTTTTCTGCTCCTTAATTAAACTCACGAGGATAACCCTGGTATTATACTGGCTTAAAAACTTACTTTGACGTCCGTTCCACTACCGGACCTGTAATTACAGCAGGTATCTTTGCGAAAGACCGTTTCCTCAAAAATAGCCCAGGATAGAAATTTTTTAATGCTAATCCAATCTAGCATAAAACTGCAATATATGCAAGCTTTATTTATAAGTTTACCCTTCTTAATAGCAAGTTTGCCACTTTATTGACCCAATTTTGACACTCAGGCCGATTCAACAAGCCTTAAACCCTTTTGAGTATAGTGTAAACTCACTCAACTCTGGTCAAAAGTCATATCCCGGTCCAGCTTAACGCTCCACTGGTGAGAACCGCCTGGCCAGGTAACGGTTATGTCCAGGGGAGTAGGTGCTGCTCCGGCTTGCTGTTGCACCGTCAGGTGATATACCGGGGCCGCTGGCAGCGTTCCCGGCAGCAGATAGTTAAGGGTAACACTTACCGTACCACCGGGCGGTATCACCAGTTGCGAGGCAAAGTAGGTCAGGCCGTTTTCCTGGCCGGTTACGAGCGGGTCATCGGTGGCAAACCCGCTGGCGCTGCTCAGACGGCTGCCCGCCGGAACGTATACCCGCAGGTAGTTCCAGTAACAGCCATTCATCATGCTGGCATAACTTGAATCGTATTTTGCAACCTTGACGCACTC
>CADDZM010000610.1 GCA_902812345.1 Chloroflexota bacterium
CTTAGTAGAAGGCGGTTAAGCGCGCAAGCGTTTGAAAACAATCCAACCGCACCACCCGGCAAGCCCGACCAGCACCGCCATGGCAAACAGGGTGATATTAAAAGTAGTGGCGGCATCCGAGTAACGCTCTTTGAGGGAAGCCTTGTAGCTGCCGCTGGAGTCCGGGAAATCGGTAAAGTTCGCCAGGAGTTTGCCACCCTGCTTGTCGTAAATCTGCGCTTCGACGACCTGTTTGGTGTTGGGCAGGTAAGCCGCCAGGATATAGTAGGGTGAGGAAGCGGAAGAAGCGGTAATATCACCTTCCACGCCGTAATAAATAATATTGGTCAGCTTTAAGGTCTTGCCGTTCACGGTCATGTTAAAGTCATCAATGCCATCGCCTTCGGAGGTTATAGTGCCGGAGCCAGTTTCAATCAAAGGTCTGGCGGCGGCGTCCAGGTCAAGGGTGTGACGGGCTTTATCGTGAGTAGAAAAAGCGCCTAGCGTGCCGAAAATAGCTATAACCAGGCAAATAATACCGATAACGAGCGGCCAGGTAATCGGTTTTTTTACGGCTGGAGCTTTGGCGGGCCTGGCGGAAACACCCCAACCGGTGTAGTTGGGCGGAAAACCGGGCGGCGGCGGCCAGTATTCGCTCGAATTATTAGCCAGTTGGTTGGCCTGGGATGACACCGGCTGGATAGATTGGCTGCCGTGTCGGTCGAAAGGGTTCGCGTCGTTGGATCGGTCCATTTTAAATACTCCGCGTTAGCTTTTGCGGTGAAAGGGCTGCCGCAACAAGGAATTAAACTTATTCCTTGCCTCGGACATTTTCACCGGCGTCAGAAGCGCTCCTAGGTTGCCCGGCGCCTGCTCATGGCTGATACACTACTTACTTCTCTTATTATAATGATACGTGTAAAGGGCGGTCAGGTTTCCTCCGTTTCACACCAATTAAACTTATCCTATTGTATCATTACCGCGGCTAAATGTTTAGCTGGCCAGGATTTAACACTTATCCTTTTCTAAGAAAAAACTATTGACACTCTAAACTTACTAATATAGAGTAACTATATAAAAGTGAGTTTACTTCAACTTAAAAATAAGAGTGAATAGCCTGCGAAGGGACCAAAAACCACCGCCAAAGTCAATGGGTACCGGCATTTTTAAATTACCTGAATCACGCTGTTTTAGTTTATAATAGCGTTAGTCATTCAAACGCACACCCAGATTTTTTATTTGATACCGGTCCGGACTCTCGCGGCTAGGCTAAAAAGCCGGAGTGGTAAGGACTCGGAGTGGAATCAACCGGGAGTAAGCTAAACATTGGTGAATAAGCCCCTGGTGATAACAGGGGCAAGCGCCACTGAAAGGGAGAGGTTTATAACCAACTAATCTATGAGCAGCAATAAGAAAAACAGCACTCGACCTTCTACAAGTTCTTCGTCACCAACAGCCCGCCGGGCCGGTTCGCCGGTTGAAGCCGCCCGCAGATCGCTTGTTGTGGAGGATGGCGATATTGCTACCGAGAAACAAACCGTGCCAACGGCTAAAACTTCTTCCGGGGGCAAAGCTTACGGGCAGGTTGTTTCGGCCCGGCAAGCGGCCCGGTTGGAACGCCTTAAAAAACGCCAGCGGCAGCAGATAATTACCTGGTCGGTGGTCGGCATAATTGTACTGGCCGTGATAGCCGGGGTGGTGTTCTGGCAAATTTCGCTGGGTCCGAAGACCGGCGCCAATGGCGTTTTGACCTTTGGCACCCTGTCGCAGACCCACCTGACCAGTCCGGTAACATACCCACAAATACCACCCGTAGGCGGCCCGCACAGCCCGATCTGGCAGAACTGCGGTATTTATGATAAACCGGTCGCCAACGAAAACGCGGTCCACTCGCTGGAACACGGCGCGGTCTGGATTACCTACCAACCGGGCTTACCGGCGGACCAGATTGCCCAACTGCAAGCCCTGGTACGCGGGCAGACCTATATGCTGTTGTCGCCCTACACCGGGCTGCCGTCGCCGATAGTAGCCTCAGCCTGGAGCACCCAGTTGAAGCTAACCAGCGCCAGTGACCCGCGCCTGGCCGATTTCATCAAAACCTATAAGCAAGGACCGCAGACCCCGGAACCGGGTGCGGCTTGCAGCGGCGGCGTTGGTACCCCCATCCAGTAAGCGAGCGACCAGCGGCCAACCGTAACGGCCAGCCGAAATTTACCCGGTGCAACCATAAGTTTTTAGGTGGTTGCGCCGGGTTTTTTATATTTCAAATTCCATAAACCCCTTGTTAATTCGCGGCTTCAGAAGGTAAAAAATTCTCTTGAATTGGGGGCGACGCCAGCGGCGCCGAGATTCCTCGACTTCGCTCGGAATGACAAAAAAGAGG
>CADDZM010000611.1 GCA_902812345.1 Chloroflexota bacterium
TTTATAATTTTCTAGTTATAAATTTCCAGGCTCCGGCCTTCTTGTACAACAGGCCGAGTTTCAACTAATCTGGTATGAGCAAAGCTTGTACCGCCAGATTCCTTATTTCAGACGAATTTCAAAAATAATTAGAACGTTTATGCGGAAGTATGATATAATACGAACATAAGTGCTAGTTATGTAATATTCTGGCACACAGCCAAGTAGTTTCGGGATAACTGTTGCAGGTGTAATGGCAGAGAATTTGAAGTTTGAAAGGAGGGCGGCCTCTTTTAGTTAAAAAGAACGGCCGCGTTAAAATACCGATGAGCAATATAATGGGAAAACGGGTTAACCCCCTGAGCCGCCGCCCGCGCCAGCAGCGCCTGGTCCTGGCTGTCCGTGGCGCCGCCGGTACCGGCAAAAGTTTCTTTGCCTCGACCCTGGCCGACGCCGGGTTGGGCCGGTTGTGTTATTTTGACGTTGAACGCAAAGGCCGCTTACTTGCCGGCAGCGATGGCAGCAAGTTTGACGCTCTCGAAATTCAACATCCCGATGAACTGCCGGAATTTATTGATTGGGCTTTGGAAGGGGAAGGCCGCGAACAGGGCTACGGCTGCTATGCCCTTGATAGCTGGGCGATGTATTTTGGCCGAAAGCACCGCGAAACCGTCCTGGCTGTCCGAGAACGCAGCGGCGACCCGACTGCCCAGCCTACCGCCGAAGAACTCGCCTCCGACCAGATGATTTTCCAGGAAGTATTGCGCCGGTTGTGTGTGGATAGTGGCGCTTGCGTGGTCATTACGGACCAGATTGGCGCAAAAGGCAAGGAAGACCGCGAAGAAAACGAAATGGGCCGGGTGCTGCCGCTAACCTCCGGAGGCCTTGAATATTTTGTTGATGTCCTGGTAGAAGCCTCCCTCCGTATCGAAGATTTGCGACCGGTGCGGGTCTTCCGCGTCGTGAAAAGCAACAGTTCGGCTTTCCCGATTGGCCTGGAACTGCTCAACCCAAGTTTCTCCGATTTCCTGGCCCGTCTCAACGACTCCGGCACCAATACCCTTCCCGTAGAAGCGCCGCTTCCCGCGAAGGAGCCGGAATTGCTTGAAGAAGCCCCGACCCTGGCCTTTGTAGGCCGCCCCGGGCCAACCCTGGAGGACTTATACCTTAAAGCCGAGGAAAACGGCTTTACCAGGGCCGACCTCATTACCGCTGCGCGCTACTATTGCAACGGCAAATCTGATTTGGAACGGCTCTCCCCGGATGAAATTGGCAACCTGGACCGCCGCCTGACCGCCCGGATTGAAAAAGAAGCTGCCCGCGCTGGTTATACCAGCCTTGAAGGTAGCTCGGAAGCCGCCGATACGGCTGGATCCAGTCGCAAAACCAAACTCCGAGCTTAAGCTGGAAATTTAAGTCAAGGGCTTTCTTCTTTTTGAAGGTAGCCCTTTACTTTTGCATGGCAAGTTGGCCTGGAAAATGCAGGAATTACTTCATAATTGGTATAATAAAAAAACTATCCAAAGAAGGTTTGGCCGGACAAAAATAGGTAAAGGAGGAAATAAGATGGGCTTTATGAAGGAAATCGAGCGAAAATTCCTGGTCAATAAAGAAAAAATGCCTCAATTGCCCCAGGGCGCGAAAATGACCCAGGGTTATCTTTCATTTAACCCGACGGTGCGGGTGCGAACCGAGGAAGGGCCGGGGGACCAGCGCAAAGCTTATATTACTATCAAAGGCGAAGGTTTGGTTGGCCGGGACGAATTTGAATACGACATTCCTTTCGAGGAAGCCCGCCAGATGTTAAAACTGGCTCAAGCCTCGTTGGTTTCTAAAACCCGCTACCGCTTACCTCTTAAGGACCACCCCGGCCTTAAATGGGAGCTGGATATTTTTGAAGGCGATAACCATGGCCTTATAGTTGTTGAGCTTGAAATGCCGGACGAAAATTATGACTATCCCAAACCGGAGTGGCTTGGCAAGGAAGTTACCGAAGACCCGGCCTACAAAAACGCCCAACTGGCCCAGCGCCCTTATAAAAAGTGGTAAATTTACCGCTGCCACACACAATCAAGCCGGAAATACTTTCCCACAAATATTTAACAACTTATCCACTTTTTTTCAACTGTTAATAACAGTTATACAAAGTTACCCACAACTTACCCACATTTAGGGGGGAAATAGGCTATTATTGTGTGGCAAGCGGTAAATATATTCGCCTCAAAACGGTCACTAGACCCTTGCTTTACAACAACCGCTTTCAACTTTCTAGCTTATCGTCATCCTCTTTTTCGGGGAGGGACTTCTGGAGGGAAGAGCGCGGATTCATCATTTAATCTTAATTTATGCTAAAATGAACTTC
>CADDZM010000612.1 GCA_902812345.1 Chloroflexota bacterium
ATTTTCGGCAATAAGATCTGGTTTAGATTTGGTTAGATCAATTACTGCGTCAACCAGGGGCGGTTTGGTGGAAGGTTTTGTTAGGGCAATAAACTTTTGCTGAATCGCTCGCCCGCATTTAGCCATGATATTTGCAAGAGGTTGGAATAAAGGTATCATTAGCCCTGACTTTCATCTCTTTTAAGTGATTTATACCAGGGAATTATACCCCAGATCTCTTATGTAGCCAGTAAGGCCAACGAAGTAGTGTATCAGGTTTGAGAATAAGGAGAGCTTGTTTCCAGGCGTGGATTTTGCTGGCAAGCAGCATTATCAAAAAGCGGTCAAGTTGTGAAAACTGAGGGCGTTTAAGTTTGCTTTGGCGGTTTAGAACAATAAGCTGTTGGCGTAAGAGAGCGTTTTCCGCCATTAATTCGCTTTTACTTCTATTCAAATCGGCGAGGGTTCCCAGGAGCTGCGATGGTTTGGCTGGTTTTGTCCAGGTTTTGAAGGTATGGTTTATTACCTGACTAATACGTTTAACAAGTGATTTCAGAGGCTGAGAAAGTAATATCATCCGGTTTTTCCCTTTACGAGTAGTTATATTTCAGCTCGATTATACACCGGATGAGGTTGGTAGCCAGGACGGGCGATTATTCGGTTATTGAGTGTTGGCCGTCCCGTCCGAAAGAGCAAAATCGTTATAAATTAGGCGAATCGGCGAATCAGCCTAATTAATTTTTTCGTTACTACCCCAAATTAAAAAGCAGATTGGTCGTAATTGCGTTTGAGATGGAAGCCGGAAGATGCAGCGGATTGCACAACGCCCAATCCATATTCTTGGGGTTGCGTAGCCAATATTGAGCTTTTGCTTCGGCGGATAACCGCCAGCGGAATTCACGCCTTACCCGACGCTCGTAAGACTTTAATGTGTTCGTCGAGAAATCACCAAGGTTTAAAGCATGTAAGGCAGTCTCTGCGGCGACTAAACCGCTGCGCATTGCCGGGTAGATGCCAGCGCCTGTGAGAGGCCCTACCAGACAAGCCGCATCTCCTACCAGCATTGTACCCGGTCCGATCAACGGACGGTTGGGTTGCCAGCCTAATGCTAACGGCCAACTTCGTTTCGGGCTGACCATCTTTGCCCCGGCCAGCGCCGGGGTTTGAGCGATAAAACGTTCGAACAACTCGCCCAGGTTACCCTTGTCGTTTTTGCTGTATTCTTCGGCGATCAGACCCAGTCCAACATTAGCGCACCCGTTCCGGCCTACCGGGAAAAGCCAACCGTAACCAGGCAGAATGGTTTCCGGGAAGTGGAACGCTACTTTATCATCCAGGCCTTTAACGCCTTCAAAGTACGCTCGCACTGCCACGCCGGTGGTGTTCTTATCGTTGAGGTGCAGGCCCATACTCCGGGCCACAACGCTACTCCAACCGTCGGCACCGATAACCAGGGGAGCCTGGTAAAGATCCCCTTGCTTATCCTTGACGCCGGTGACCTGACCATCTTTCAGGATCAGCTCCTGAGCATGAGCTCTTTTGAATTGTGCGCCAGCTTCTAAGGCAAGCTCAACCAGGGCAGTATCAAATACTGCTCTCGGTATAACACGGGAGTTAGCTCCTGGCCGAAGACCAGGTATGTCCAGGTCTCGCATACTTGGGGTTTGCATTTTAATACCGGTGAGAGCCGGATACTCGGCAAAGCGGGTGGATGGCACCCCTAATTTCAAAGTTAGCTTAAAGGCTTGCCTACCGATAAAGTCACCACAGGGTTTATCTCTGGGGAAATCGAATTTATCTAACAGCAGCACTTTTGCGCCGCCTCGAGCTAGTCCAAGTGCCGTGGAGCTGCCACCCGGCCCCGCTCCTACTACGATAGCATCATAAATTTCACTCATTAAAAACTCCCGAAGATATAGCTGGACTAGTGGTACTTGTTGATAGCCCCTGCCACCGTTTTTCAAGCTCTTTTGAAAGTTTAATATAATAGCGTGCGATTTGTTCAATTCCGTCAACCCGGAGCGGTGGGATTACTGAACCGGCCGGCTTAGTCCGGCGGGACATTTCTTTAACCTGTTTAGAGTTTACCCGATCATGCAAATAATTAAACCAGAGGTCGGCTTCCTCTTTTAATGAAACCGGTTTGTTTTTGAAGAAATGTTCAACCGGTTCGCCGGTGGTCTCCGCTTTGAGAAGCGCCTCGGCCCGCCAGATTTTATTACGTACAACCGTTAGCTGGGTCACTACCGAGTCAAGGACCCAGCTTGGAGAATGAAGCAGGGATAGATTAGGAACCCCGGCCACCTGCTCCAGGGTAAACGAATAGGCGTTGACATGGTGTTTAGCCGGGAAGACCTCAAG
>CADDZM010000613.1 GCA_902812345.1 Chloroflexota bacterium
AGAGCAGAATTGCTCCCCAGCGTTCATCGGTATTGGTTGTTTTTTGTTTGTCATAACCAAATTTTGCCAGATGAACGCTTTTATTTCAACTTTACCTGTTTTTCACCGTTTAATGGGGTGCTACCAACCGAACCGCGCCCCGGAAAAAACCGGATGCACTGGGATTGGGCCGCCGCCAGCGCCGAGGACTACCAGGCTGAAATCGCCCGGCTGGAAGGTTTGGGCGCGACCAGAGCCGGGGAATTTCACGAAATGGGCATTAACTGGACCGTGCTGCAAGACCCTGAAGGCAACGAGTTCTGCGTGGCGGTCCACTAACGAAAGCTTACGGTGGTTTCCCGGTTGAGAAAAGAAAATCCTAGAACTGGGAAACCACATTTAATTCAGCCAGGCGTGGGGCGAAAATTTCGTGCATCACCAGGGCCGCCGCGCCGACTGCCCCGGCGTCTTTACCGGCCACCGATAGTTCCACGCACACTTTTTGCAGGTTACGGGTCAGCAGCCGTTTGTTCAGGGCTTGTTCAACTTCCTCTTTGTAAATTGGCCCGGCTTCGGCCATATGCGTCCCGCCAAGCACAATCAACTTTAAATCGAGCAGGCTTGCCATGTTTATAATTCCGGTGGCGAGCATTCGGGCTGAATAGCGTAATTCTTCCATCGCCAGGCTGTCTCCGGCCAGCGCCGCCGAAGTTACCGCCGTCAGGTCAATCCGGTTGAGAGGGATATCCGTAAGTGAACTTTTTTCGCCGTGTTCCAGGCGCAAGCGGACCGCGTTAACGATGCGATTGGGCGAACAATAGGTTTCCAGGCAGCCCCGGTTCCCGCAAAAGCAGAGGGGGCCGTCAATATCAATTGTCATGTGGCCGAGTTCCCCGGCGTTGGTTGTATCGCCCCGGTAAGGCTGGTTTTCTATGAAAATACCCGCGCCGAGGCCGATGCTCATGAAGATATAGGCGAAGTTGCGGACACCCTGCGCCCCTCCAACCCAGCGTTCGCCCACCGCCGCCGCCGTGGCGTCGTTATCCACGATAACCGGCAGGCCAATTCGCCCGGCTAAATCCTGTTTGAGGGCCACTTCGTGCCAGTTCCAGCCGAATAAATCAAGCGGTTCGTAAAGGATGCCCTGGTCGTGGTCCATCGGGCCGGGACAGCCCAGGCCGACCCCAAGCAAGCGGGATGGGTCAATTTTTGCGGCCTGCACCAGCGACTTGGTGGCCTCGGCAATCTGGTCAAGCACGCCCTGCGCGCCCTGCTGCTGATCAACCGTCCGGGATTCGCGCCCGACAATCCGCCCATCCAGGTCCATAAGGACCAGCGAGGTTTCGTCGCGGTCAATCAGAGCGCCAATAGCGTAGCGGGAACCGGGTTTGATCCGTAATTTCACCCGCGGCTTGCGGCCTGATGGGTCCACCCCATCTTCAATAACAAGCTCTTCCTCCAGAAGCCTGCGCACAATATTCGAGACCGTCTGGGCAGTCAGGCCGGTATTCTCGGCGATTTCCACGCGGCTAACCCCATCCCCCACCCGAATCGCCTCAAGCACCACCCCCTGGTTATAGTCACGTACGCGGGGGAGATTAGTACCGCTCCGCATTTATTTTCTCCTTAAACCTCTAATGTGGCTATATTTACCTTAAAGCTGAAAAATTAATCTTATAAATAGAATAAGTATTTCAGCCCTAAAAAGCAATAGGTTAAAGAGGCAATAAATCAAATTGTTTTACAGAGTAGACCATGAACGGTACTTTGTTATAACCCTCTAACTATTCAGCCAGCCCGGCTTTAAGTTGTGGAAGGAAATTTTTTCCCGACTGGTTCGGCCTGGCGCCGGGAATACCATTGCCTCCCACAAATGAATAGTTACATAAACTTTCTTTTTTACCGCTCTTATTATTTTAAAAAGCGCTTATTCAAACTTTCTTTTTCGAGGGTAATCAGGGCTGCCGCCAGTTCGCCGTCCAGCCGGGGTGAAATGCCCCTGGTCCGCAAAGCCTGGCCGCTTAACCTGGCCGGTTCGCGCTCGGCAATGTCGCCCGAAAGCCGGTAAAGCGCGTCCGGTTCGAGACCTTCCAGACGCAACCGGCGCGGGTTGCGCCAGAAATGGCTTTTCCGGTCGAGCGCGATAATCACAGCCTGGCTTTTATCTTTAGCGACATAACCCACCGCGAAAGCGTCCTTTTTCTCAGTGTAGCCTTCCAGCGGCGTAAGACGGTATAGTTCACCCGCCTGGACAATTGGCCGGATGCGCTTGTACTCTGCGACCCAGTGGGCCGCTTCCTGGATTTGTTCCTCGCTGAAATGGTTCAGGTTAGCCCCAACTC
>CADDZM010000614.1 GCA_902812345.1 Chloroflexota bacterium
TGCCCGGGGAACCGCTTTTATCAGCTCAAAAAACCGGCGCCAGCGCGGCATAACGAGTTTATGATTGCCTAAACCCAGCCAGTCGGAAAAATCATCTATATTCTTGTTCTTGGCCCAGGCCACTTCAGCATGCTCGCGCCGAAAGAAAAGGCATTCGGGAAGCTCGATAAACTGGCCGCGCAGGCTCATTTCAGCTATCAAAACTCTCTCCGGAACCTGGAAAGCGCCAAACAGTTTGGTCTCACCTAGTTTTTCGGTTCGCATCACGCCGAAAAAGGCGTGTCCCTGGCCCGCGTGGTCCAGCGCCTGCCGCCAGCGCACGTGAGGGAGGGACGAAGTCAAATTCAGGTGGTCAAAATACTGGGGGCCTATTTCGTCTTTTTCGTTGGTTATGGTAGTGCCGGTAAAACAGAGTACCGCTTCGGGGTGTTGTTGTAACTCTGCCAGGCAGCGCTCAAAGTTGGTGGGTGCGAGTAAATCGTCGTAATGATGCCATTTGAAATAGGCGCCGCGCGCCAATTCAAATGCCCTGTTATGGTTCCAGGCCGCGCCTTTGTTTTGCTCGCTCCGGTAATAGTGGACCCGGTTGTCCTTCTGAACATACTCCTCGCAAATCTGAGGCGTTCCATCGGTCGAACCGTTATCGGAGATTATAAGCTCAAAATCTGTGAAGGTCTGGCTTAAGATAGAGTCGAGGGTTGCCCGGATAAACTTGGCGCCGTTATAGACCGGTAAACCCACACTTAAAAGCGGTCTGGTGGAGGTTGGCGCGGCTGCAGTGTTGGTCGTAGAAGTCATATTAATGAAGTCCTCTTAAGTTGGATGATTGGTTGAGCGATTGAACGAAGCCGGCGTAACCTTTAATTAAATTTCCGGTACACACTCTTTACCGGGCGGCCGTACAGATATTTTTCGACGCCGTCTTCCAACGCCTGCCGGTACACCGGTAAAGCCCCGCTAAAGGCTTCTATCGTTTTATCTATGTCTGTATCGCTATGCGAGTAACTTACTACCAGGGACGGTCCTAACACCCCGCGCTCGATAATTTCCTGCATGAAAAGAGTGCGAAAGAGCTGAGAATCTTTTTTATTGGCGTCACGGGTAGCATATACCAGGTTGCAGGGTTTGCCCAACACTTTTACATAATCCTGCAGCCCCTGGGCCGCTATTACCTGGTCAAGCCCCTTTTTCAACTTTTCACCCTGCCGCTTTAGATGGCCGATGACATCTTCGCGCTGGTAGATGCGCATGGTTTCAAGCGCCGCCGCGAGAGATGGCGTTTCGGCTCCATGCGTGGTCGAAAGCAAGAAAACCCGTTCGTGTTTGTGGTAGATGCCGCCCAGCTCCATAATCTCGCGCTTGCCGACCAGGGCCGAGACGGCAAAAGCGTTCGCAAGCCCCTTGCCAAAAGTAGATAAATCGGGGGTTACCCCGTAGTAGCGCTGGCCGCCGCCCAGGTCCAGCCGGAACCCGGTTATCATTTCATCAAAGATCAAGAGCGCCCCGTTCTCGTGGCAAAGCCGTTTTACTTCGCCGAGAAAGTTGTCTACCGGGTCGTCGTTTTTAACCGGTTCCAGAATCAGACAGGCGATCTGGCCGGGATATTTATTAAAAACCGCTTTGACGCTTTCAATATTGTTGTACCTGAAATAGGCGGTCATATCGGTGGTGCTGGCCGGGATACCGCCTTTGACCGGCGTGGTAGCGATAAACCAATCGTTATAGGAAAAGAAAGGATGGTCGGCACAAAGGGCTAACATATTCCGACCGGTGTAGGCGCGGGCCAAGCGGATAGCGGCTGTGGTAACGGTCGAGCCGTCCTTGGCAAACTTTGCCATATCAGCGCCCTTTATGAGGCCGAGCAGTTCTTCCGCGCATTCCAGCTCAATCGGGGCCGGACGGGTATAATTCGCCCCAAGTTGCATCTGCCGGTAGGCCGCTTCGTTTACGGGCGCATAGGCGTGACCGAGTGTGACCGCTCGCAAGCCCATCCCGTACTCAATATACTCGTTACCGTCCACATCCCAGGCATGGCAGCCCAAACCGCGGGCGATAAACCCCGGCGCTAACTCGGGATATTGGTCGTCCCCCTTGGCGTAGGTATGGCTGCCGCCCGGAATAACCTGGTGAGACCTGGCTTGCAGTTCTTTACTTTTTCTATATTTCGCCAGCCTTTCATTAAGGTCAGGCAGGTTTAGAACGTCGTCCTCATACAAAATTTTATCATTTCTCATAATATTCCAATACCCTGCTGCTTTTTTCCTCACAAAAATAGTAGTGGCATCCCTATTACTTTAATGAAGGAAAACATCAACATG
>CADDZM010000615.1 GCA_902812345.1 Chloroflexota bacterium
ACCTATCTGGGCGTAGAGGGCCGTGAGAAGGATTGGGACAAGTTGGTGCATCGTACTGACCGGACTGACTTGAGCTTTTTCCAGTTAGGTTGGCGCATTCTCGAGGAATTTTTAATGTGCGGAAGGCTTAATGAGCTTTCTTTTACTTTAGCCTTAAACCCGGATGCTCTTTTCTAAAAACTGTACGGTGGCAAAAAGATGAAGAGAAATCGGCAAAGTCAAAGGGAGGCCAGGTCGGACATACTCGTCACTTGCGAGAATTGCTGCCAGTCGAGCAAGTGGACGAAGTAATTGAAATTTACCCGCAAGACTGTGGGCATTGCCACGCCCCTTTACATCCCGGCGATCAAGCGGGCGAACCTTGGCGCCATCAGGTCTGGGAACTGCCCGTGGTTAAAGCTACGGTTAAGGAATACCAGTTCTACACCAGCCAGTGTAAACATTGTTTGCAGCTTACCAAAAGCGAAAAGAACTGGCCTAAAGATGTGCCAACCGGCCAGTTCGGTCCCCACCTGGTGGCAACGTTGGGCGTATTGCACGGGCAGTACCAACTCAGTCTGCGCCAGACCCAACAGCTTGCCCTTGACCTGTGGCAAGTGCCCCTCTCGTTAGGCGGGGTCGCCGACAGTTGTCAAAAGGCCAGTGTCGCTCTCGCGCCGACTTACGCCACTCTTGAAAGCGTGGTGCAAAAGCAGCCGACCAACCACCTGGATGAAACCGGCTGGAAACGGGCAGGCAAATTGCGCTGGCTGTGGGTGGCTACCAATCCGGTTGCCAGCCTGTTTAAGATAAGGAATAGCCGGGATGGACAAAGCCTCAAAGAATTAATCGGCGACAACTACGCTGGCTTTATCCATTCGGACCGGCATAAACCTTACCTTAAAATAGAAGAAAGTCGGCATCAACTCTGCTGGGCGCACCTCATTCGTAACTTGCGGGGGCTATCGCAAAGGGCCGGACCAGCCGAGCAATGGGCCAATGGGTGCCTTTTACAGAGTGAAAAGCTCTTTAAGGCGTGGCACCGTTTCAAAGACGAAGAAATCAGCCGGGCCGAACTCAACGAGTTGGTCGAGCCTATTCGAGCGGCTTTCAAAAGTCAGTTGAAAGCCGGCACCACGCTAGGCGATGGGGCAGTCCGGGCCTTCAGCCGAGAGGTACTTGGGCTGGAAGAGCGTCTGTATCACTTTGTTAAAGAGCCAGGGGTTGAGCCGACCAATAATGCGGCCGAGCAAGCCTTGCGCTGCGCCGTGATCTGGCGCAAGAAGTGCTTTGGTAACCAGAGCGATTGGGGCGAACGCTTTGTCGAGCGGGTGCTATCGGTGCGGGCGACGGTTCAAAAGCAAGGGTTAAACTTTCTGAACTATCTGACCGGTTGTTTAGAAGCGGAGTGGTTCAAGACCCCGGCCCCTGCCCTTTTTGCTACCCCGTGAACGGATACGTCTAAACGTTAAATCTATATAAGAACGTAAATATTTTCCGGTTTACTAACTGGGTAAGTTCACTTAAAAGCGGGCCATGTTTGGGCCGGGATAGTTTGGGTAGGGAAAAGGAAAACGTTAGCATCCCTGAGCGGTGTTTATTTGAGACGGCTTATACGCCATTCAAAAAGCAGCTGATGGTTAATTATTCAAATTTTTTAAATGACCTTATATTAATATCCGTAACCTCGGCCGTGCGAGGTAAAACCAGGCTATGGTTTACCACGGCTGCCACGTCCTCTGGCTGGCAGAGTTGCTCGGCCCGAAAGGGCCGGCCTTCTATTTTGTGTAATTCGGCCAGACCTGGCGTAGCCGTGCGGCCAGGGAAAATACTGATAACCCGCACTCCCAAAGGATTAACCTCTTCGCGTAACCCGTCGCTAACGGCTTTAAGGGCGTGTTTGGTGGCGGCAAACTGGGTAAAGTTCGCCCGTGATTTCAGCCCGGCGCTGGAGATTATAAAGACTATCTGGCCCTTGTTTTCAATAAGAGCCGGTAAGAAAGCCTGGGTAACGGCGTAGGGAGCCCGCACATTTATCCGGTATTGCCAATCAAATTCCGCAACGCTGGCCGTGCGAACCGGTCCATTTGCCAGGACGCCTGCGCTGTGTACCAGAATGTCTATCCGGCCGAAGTCGGCCAGAGTCCTAATTTTTAATTCTTCAATATCATGGTCCTCTCCCAGATCAAGCCGGTAAGCACAGACCCTGGGTGAGGTTTGTTGAGCCTGCCGGGCGGTCTCGGCTAGAATTTGTTCCTGCCGGCCGACCAGGCCTACACAGGCACCGGCCCGAGCCAAATTCAAGGCAATCGCCTGCCCGATGCCACTGGT
>CADDZM010000616.1 GCA_902812345.1 Chloroflexota bacterium
TCATGCGGCAGCGGCCGCAGGTGCCGTTGCCGCCGCAGGAAGCCTTGAGGGGGATGTTGGCCTCGGCGGCCGCCTGCAGCAGGGTTTCCCCCTCCCGGATGGTCACTTCTTTGTCGTCGTGTAAAAATCGCACGGAAAATTCAGCCATGCCATATCTCCGCCCCTTTCATATGTATAGTTTCGAGCCGCGCCGGCCGTTTCCTTTTTGGCTGTTTTTGGGCCTGGCTCCCGCTGAAAACCGTACCCGGGGGCCGGTTAGCGGCCAGGCGCTCCGGCGGCGTGCCGGAGAAAACCGCCGGTATATTGAAGTTATGAACCTTATTTCATTATAACATGGTTTACTTTTTTGTCCACCTATTCTAAAATCAATTATAAACCTGTTTTGGCGAATTGTCTGTGAAGTAGCTTACACTCCGGTCATTTTTTTCTTCAGTATTCCTTTCACTGCAGCACCTGCGGCGAAAGGCAGCTCAGGCCGGGGGATGAAAAATTCCCGTCACAGAAAGGGAGATCATTTTGCTTTCCGGAGCCGGACTGAACAAGGTTGATTTATTAAAAGAGCTTTCTTCCTATCTGGCCAATTTTGCCGAAAAGCTGCCGGTGATGGAGGTGGCCCGGGGTACGGTGATTCTTACCCCGGAAGATTCCCGTATCGTACTGTACCTGATCCGGGACGGCCAGGTGCAATTGTATAAAATTACGGCCGACGGCAAGCAGTGCACCTTGACCATTTTACAAAACGGCGACATTTTCGGCGAAACCCACCTGTTCTGCACCGGCTGCCGGCAGGTTTATGCTTCCGCCCGGACTGACGCGGCGCTGTACAGTATTGACGGTGACTTGTTTCAGAATTTGATGCAGGAAAATCCGGGCCTGGGCATGCAGATGCTGGCCTGGACCAGCCGGCGCCTGAAAGAGACGGAGGACTTGCTGGAGCATATCGCCTATGGTGATGTGCGCACGCGCGTATTATACCAGTTGCTGCGCCTGTGTGAAGATTTCGGTACGCCGGAGGAGGAAGGGTGCCGGCTGAACATCCAGTTGACCCGGCAGGATCTGGCCAACATGGTGGCGGCCAGCCGGGAAACGGTAAGCTCACTGCTCGGACAGCTCGGCCGGGAGGGGCTGATTGATACCAACCAGCGCCGCTGGCTGGTGCGCTGCGCACAAATCAAGCTGGACCGGGAATAACGCAGGCACTGGGCGCCGGTGAATTAAATTGGTGGTAAACAATGCCGTCCCTTGAAGCAACAGCGTCCATTCGAAACAATGAGCCGGGCGGTTTTGAGGTACATTGTCACTACCATATAGTACAATTGATCTCCGGCGGAATCCATCCGGTTTGGCAGCCGGGCCGGTGGTGCCGGCCCGAACTGCCAATCTTTTGGGTTGCTACCGTTTACCCCAGTTTTTGATGATCGTATCCCAGAACTTGGCGTCTTCAAAACCCAGGCGCCAGATGCAGATGCCTTTGAGCTTATACTTTTTCACCAGATCGATTTTGGTCTGCAGAGTGGCCGCATTTTCAAACCATACTTCCCGCTCGACTCCGTAACTGTCCCGGTAGGTGTAGAATGGCTCCAGGTATTTGTTGCTCCAGTGTACCTGAATACCCTTCATGCTCACCTGCTCGTCAATACTCTTGGTGGGCAAAGAGAAGCCGCCGGTTTGATCGGCCGGCCAGTCGTAGCCGTAGGTAGCCACACCCAGACAGATCTGCCAGGGCCGGAATCCCTGCTCAATGGCCGTTTTTATGTTGGCCTCCACCCAGGAAAAGGGCGCCACCGGTCCGGGCGGGCTGGAGCCCTGACTGTGATCGTAGCACATCAGGGTGACCTTGTCCACATAGGGAGCCAGGCCGCCGTAGTCATAAATACCGGACATTGATGGCGATACCTGTACGTGCGGCAGCACGCTCATATCCGTCTTCTTGCCCATGGCGTGCAGTTTGCCGCTGAGCAGTTTCATGAACAGAGTCAATTGATCCCGGTCCACACTGAAATCCTTGTTTCCCTCGGGAATAAATTCGAAATCTATATTTACACCGTCGTAATTGTTGGCCTTGACCACACTGACAATGTTGGCGATGGTCCGGTCACGCACCGCCGGATCCACCAGCACGGCGTCCTGGCTGCCCACCAGGTTGATCAAGGGCACGATGCGGATCCCCTGCTGGCGGGCAAAGGATATGGCGGCCGGGACCGGTTCTTCAATCAGGCTGCCGTCTTTTTTTACGTGGTACCACAGGGTGAAATTTCATTTAATACATTGGCGTGCAGCTTGAGTGAGGGCAAAGAATCAGTG
>CADDZM010000617.1 GCA_902812345.1 Chloroflexota bacterium
ATCAGCGCTTCTCAGGGCCAGGGGGGATTGTACTTGAACACCTGTTACATCGAGCGGTTCAATGGCACCCTACGGGAGCGCTTAGGCAGTTTAACGCGCAAGTGTCGGCACGCCGCCCGCCGGGTAGAAGCTTTAGAGACGGGAATGTATCTGGTCGGGAGTGTCTACAACTTTTGTGTGCCGCACCGTGAATTGGCGAATTGCGGATAGCCAACTATGAGCGACCAGGGCAAGGCCGTTGGCAGCCCCGCACGCCCGCGATGGCGAGCGGGTTAAGCGACCATATATGGAGCGTGGCTGAATTGTTAAAGTACAAGGTAGTGCCGCCGCCTTTTGTGCCGCCTAAGCGCCGAGGCCGACCGCCCAAAAGGTTAACTCAAAACTTCACCGTTTAACGGGGTGCTACCGAAAGAGTTGTAAAGCCGCCAATAATCGTTAAAAATTAATTGGCGGCTTCGGTCGTGATGTTAAAAGCGGTCTAACGTTACCGCTTCAGATATAGCACCGCCGGCCCACTATCCTCAAAGGAGCCTGGAAATCTATTTTGCCGGTATTCTCGATGGTGATGCTCTCACTCTGTCTCGTTTCGCTGTTGGTCAGGTTGAACCATTCGACCGCGTAAGCGCCTGCCTCGACAGTTAAGGTAAATGTTATGGCCTGCTCGTCTGGCTGGAAAACCAGGTACTCCTGGCCGGGGTTAGCCAGCGCATACTGCGTCGAAGAGATTTCACCGTGGGGCGTCTTTGCCTTGCCTGTTCGGCCAGACCCTGGCGAAGGACGTATACGTTTTCTGGCCCATCAAGAGCGCGTCCGGCATGAACAGTAGTTCGTTGAGGTACTCCGTAATATCAGCGCTGTGAAACGCCCATGAGTAGTAACCGAACAGGATTGTACGTTAGTGATAATAAGTACAATCTTTCCCTTTTGAACTGCTTACCAGGGTTAAATTTGACCATGATTTGCTCTATAAAGCCTATTATCGGGCAATCCTTAAATAAGGCTGAGTTTGCATATCTAACCTTTCAAGATATAAAACTCGGTATTATAGGGCAAAACTCAATAATCAACTTAAATCCTGAACTAATCTTAGTAATTTCGATTTGCTTTACAAGTTATCAATTAAGGCTTCCTAAAAGGACAAACTGCTGGTCTGTTAATTACAAGCACCGTCAAACCTTGTGAGCTATTTAACTAACGTACAAAGCTGTTCCATTGCTACTCATGGGCGTGATTGCTGAAGTAGCCACTACAGGTGCCCCTGTGCCAGTAAATAATTCACGGCCAGTTTTCCGCCCAGCCAGTTATTGGGCAAATAAGTATCAATCGGCAGGTCGTGCGGATTGTCGTTGAGCAGGATAGTGGGTAGCCGGGCCTCTAACAGATGTCGTAGCATGCGCTGGTCATCTATTGCTAGCAGTTAAATTCCGTCAATTTTATTTTGCTTGATCTTATCCAGGATAAAGGAGGCTTCTTCTTTTTCGGAGCCAATTCTGGTGTAGCTCAGCTGAATATTCTGCCGGTTACACTCGCCCTCTACTCCCTACTGATAAAACCGGCGGTCTTGTTGTTGAGCACTCGTGAAACTGTGCTGACTGAAACCCCCGCTCGCCGGGCCACTTCACTCTGCTGGACCCGCCGGGTACTGCGCCCGCTTTTAACAAAATCTGGCGTCAAAATTTCCCCCCTCGCAAATTCTCGGCTTAAGGAAACACTTATTGCATTTTATCAGGTGAATAAGGCCCAAGATATTATATCAAACTTACCGCAAGTTGTAACAACTGATTTACACAAATATTTGCGGAACTTATATGCACAAACCCTATTGACAGCTTAATTTTTTTCTGCTATCATTTTTTCATAAGACAACATCCCAGAAAAGGAATTTTTTGAACTGGTAAAACCAGCCTGAACTTCTTTTCCAGCCGTTGTTGTAACCGCAATTTTGTAAAAAATAAACCGTCCTTAATAAAAAATTTTTGACTGGTAGTGTAATTCTATTGGCCTGGCTCTGGCTTTGCCTTTGGTTCCTAGGAAAATTAGCGGCGTATTAACCACAAAAATTTGCGGTGACGGCGCTCCAAAGTTTATGGATTTACCTTAGGTCGGGTGTAAGGAGGATTCCAATTAAATGCTGATTGAAGAAAACCAGCTTAAGGCTATAGCTTAAGACTATAACGGAGGAGCTTTCTGCCGCTTTGAACGCGGCTTTGGACACTATCCGCTTTGCTATACCCAGAATCGGCCCTCACCAGCCCAGAATCGGCCGCGAAGACCTGACATACCAGTTTTGCAACGG
>CADDZM010000618.1 GCA_902812345.1 Chloroflexota bacterium
GATCAGTAACATGGAGCTTGACCCTCTTGACCAGTTAGCAGCCCGGGCTTTTGAAGGTTATATCGTCCGAAAAGACCTGGCTTTGCGCTTCCGAGGTCAATACCCGGTGCCGACTTATGTCGGAGAGTTTTTACTGGGTCGTTATTGTGCCAGCACCGATGAAGCCGAAATTGCCGAAGGGCTTGCCATAGTCGAAAAGCAGATGCGAGACCGTACCATCCGGCCGGGCGAGGAAGAGCTATTTAAGTCCCGCGCCCGCGAACGCGGTTCGGTCAAGTTGATAGACATGGTTACCGCTCGTCTCGACACCAACACCGACTCATACCTGGCGACCCTGCCGAGTCTCCGCCTCAACGATGTGCGGATTGATACCGAGATGGTCAGCGCCAACGAGCGCATGCTTACTGGTGGGTTCTATGCCGAAATCACCCTGGAATATGATGGCGCGATTGCCCTGGAAAAAGGGGGTCGGCCCTTCGGGATTACCGCCCTTCGGCCCATTCAACTTTCCAGGCGGACCGTCCTGGAAGACTTTGCAAAAGCCCGGACCCAGTTTAGCATCGAAGAATGGAAGAATTTTCTACTTCGAAGTATCGGTTTTGAACCGGAAAGGCTTTCTTTGCGGGCAAAGGATATTTTGCTGCTTCGAATGGTCCCTTTTGTTGAACGCAACTACAATTCCGTTGAACTTGGCCCTCGTGGCACCGGCAAATCACACCTGTTCCAGCAAGTTTCGCCTTACTCCCACCTCGTTTCAGGTGGAAAGGCCACCGTTGCCCGCATGTTCGTCAACAACAGTAACGGCCAGCGCGGCCTGGTCTGCCAGTATGATGTAGTCTGCTTTGACGAAGTCTCCGGCGTTTCCTTCGATCAGAAGGACGGCGTAAACATCATGAAAGGTTACATGGAGTCGGGAGAGTTCAGCCGGGGGCGCGAAAGTATCCGGGCCAGCGGCAGCATAACCATGGTGGGAAACTTTGAGGTAGATGTTATTCACCAGCAGCGGGTGGGCCACCTATTTGGGCCTTTACCGCCCGAAATGCGCAACGATACCGCCTTTATGGACCGTATCCATGCCTATCTGCCGGGCTGGGATGTACCCAAACTGGAAGCCTCATTATTTACCCAACATTTCGGCCTGGTCAGCGATTTTCTCTCAGAGTGCTGGTCGCAGTTGCGGAGTGAAAACCGCCTGACCGCAATTCGAGGGCGGGTTAACTTTGGCGGGGCCTTGAGTGGCCGGGATACAACTGCGGTCAATAAAACCATTAACGGCCTGTTAAAGCTCCTTTATCCCGATCTTAGTATGCCAATTGCCGATGAAGATCTGGAATGGGCCGTCAGGCTGGCGATGGAGTGTCGCCGCCGGGTGAAAGAACAGCAAAAACGAGTGGGCAGCGCTGAATTTCGCAACACCCATTTCAGCTACCAGATGGGAGAAGACGGCCTTGAACAGTTTGTCGCCACCCCTGAACTGCAGAGTGATGAAGCTATCGGCAGTGATCCCCTGCCGCCAGGTCAGGTCTGGGCTATCAGTCCTGGTGGTCCTGACGATAACATGGGTCTTTACCGGATTGAAGTAAACGAAGGCCCGGGTTCAGGTGTAAAGATAATAAATGTTCCGGCCCCCGGCCCTTTTAGGGAGAGCGTTAAATATGCCGAACAAAATCTTTTGACCCAGGCCAAAAAGCTTGTAGGTGACCGCGACCCTCGCCAGCATGAATTAACAGTCCAGCTTCGCTCTTTCGATACCGCCAAAAGTGGCTCCTTGCTTGGCCTGCCGGCCCTTTTAGCCTTTTGCAGCGTCCTGTTGGGAAAGAGCCTTAAAGGAGGTCTGATTTCGGTAGGTGGGATAAACCTGGGTGGTGGCTTGGACCCGGTTTACAACGCTGTAAGTGTAGCCGAACTGGCCGTAGAAAAGGGCGCGACAACGCTCCTCATACCTATATCGGCCCGCAAGCAGATCAATGATTTGTCGGATGAAATGGCTGTAAAGTTGAGCGTTATATATTACGCTGATGCTCGTGAAGCCCTTCTCAAAGCCCTGATTGATTAAATCCGATCCCCAATTATTTCAAAATTGATAAGTTCGCCCAAAATGTTGAGTCTGTAAACAAGTATTTACTAATTTAATAACCTAATCCAGATATAAATAGGTTATGTGAACGTGAGCTATCAAAAGCACTTAGAAACTGTTTCATAAAGGTAAAGCTACCAAATTTTAAGTCAAGCGAGCCAACATTAACTTACACATAGCCGCGTAAACGAAGGCTTCACCGCTTTTGGGTAACCG
>CADDZM010000619.1 GCA_902812345.1 Chloroflexota bacterium
CCCCAGGACTGGCTGGACGGCGAACTGCGCCTGCACTTTGGCGCGGTTGATTACTGGTGCCAGGTCTTCGTAAACGGCCAGAAAGTCGGTGAACACGAGGGGGGCTATACCCCTTTTTCCTTTTCAATCAAAGACGCTGCCCGGCCCGGCCCAAACGAACTGGTGGTACGGGTCTACGACGTGGAGCAGCGCGAGATAGTTACGCCGCGCTGGGCCAAATACCCGGAAGCGGCCAGCCACGCCGGGCCGCCTTTCGATGCCAACGAAATCCCGCACGGTAAACAGGAGTGGTATGAGGGCGTGGGCGGCATCTGGCAATCGGTAACGCTTATCGCAACCGCCGCACGCTATCTGAAAACGGTCCATGTCACGCCCCACAATAGCGGCCAGGCCGACTTTAAAATTGAGCTAGCCGGAGATTTAACCGCGAACGACGGTGAGATTTCTATAAAAATAACCGGCCAGGACGGGCAAGCTGCCGCTGAAACCCGGCTGGAAATTGTGCCGGGGCAGGCTCCTTATAGCGCTCAAATCACGGTTGAAAATCCGCGCCTCTGGGAAATTGGCCTACCTTGCCTGTATACGGCCAGCGTTTCTATTGAAACCGGAAATCAAACGACCGACCGCCTGACCACCCGCTTTGGCTTCCGCGAAATTTCGACCGGCAACGGCAAGCTCCTTTTAAACGGAAAACCTTTCTTTTTGCTCGGCGCGCTCGACCAGGACATGTACCAGAACACGATTTACACCGTCCCCTCAAGACAATACCTGGCCGACCAGTTCCGCAAAGCCCAACAACTCGGCCTGAACTGTCTGCGCTGTCACATCAAAGTCCCCGACCCGCTTTACCTGGAACTGGCTGACGAAATGGGGCTATTGGTCTGGTGCGAGATACCTTCCTGGCGCACTTTCTTACGCAAAGGGACTTATCACCCCAACCAGCTAAACATAGACGACTTGCTAAAAAGCCGGGTCGAGCAAACCTTACGGGACATGGTTGTGCGGGACTATAATCACCCGTCGCTGGTAATCTGGACCATTGTACATGAAGATTGGGGCACCGCCCTGGCCCTGCGGCAGGAAGACCGGGACTGGGTGACGTGGCTTTACAACCTGGGTAAACAACTCGACCCGACCCGCCTGGTGGTGGACAACTCGGCTTGCGGGAACGCCTGGGGGCCGAATTTGCACGTCCATACCGACCTGGAAGATTTCCATAACTACAACAGCATACCCGATTCTCCCGACAGTATTGTGGAACTGGTCGAAGGGCTGAATTCCCGGCCGCTCTGGACCTATTCTGCCTATGGCGATACCGTCCGCACCGGGCAAGAACCACTCTTGCTGTCCGAATTCGGTAACTGGGGTTTGCCTTCCCTCAAAGCGTTGCAAAACGAGGACGGCTCCGACCCCTATTGGTTCAACCTGGGGCCGTGGTGGAGCGGTTGGTCGGGCGAACCGGGTTGGCCGGGTGGCGTCCAGGAGCGATTCACCCGTTACGGTCTGGACAAAATCTGGCCCGATTACGAGGCATTCGCCGCCGCTTCCCAGTGGCACCAGTTCAACGCCATGAGGTTTGAGATTGAGGCGATGCGCCGCCAGCCGAATTTCGCCGGGTATGTTATAACCGAACTGGCCGATATTTATTGGGAGAGTAACGGCCTGCTCGACTTCCAGCGCCATCCGAAGGTTTATCACGAAAAATTCGGTGAAGTAAACAACGCGGATGTGCTGCTGATTAAACCGGCCCGCTACAACGGTTGGTCCGGCGAGGCTGTACCATTCGAGTTAGAGGCTTCGCTGTACGGTCCTTCCAACTCGGAAGGGTTACAACTTTCTTCCGAAGAAATTGCATCTCTAAACCGGCCCGTAGAAATTCCCCCGGCCACGGTGACACCCCTGGGCCAGTATAGCCTTAACCTCCCGGCGGTTGAACAAAGCCAGGCGGTCAATTACCGGGTAAGCCTGGCCGGTAAAAACGGAAAGGGCGTCGCTGCAAGCCAGATAGAAGTTCTCGCGCTGCCTGTCGAATTTCGTCAGGCGGCCTACCGGGGCCAGGTTGCCCTGTTTGAAGGCCATTATAAACCGGCCGGGAATTTTGGCAAAGCCCTGCAAGACCTGGGATACCAGGTTACGACAGAATTTAATGAGACTAGCCAGCTTGTCATAACATCACACCCTGCCGCCGAACTGCTGAGGTGGGTCCGCAACGGTGGCGACCTGCTCTACCTGGCAAGTCGCGGGCCGGGGCCGTTCTTCTGGGTCGGTGGGCGGGGTGAACCTTATAC
>CADDZM010000620.1 GCA_902812345.1 Chloroflexota bacterium
GACCTCGCCGGGCGCGACCCCGGCCCCTACCCCCACCCCGGCGCTGGCTAAACAATACGACTTGATTTATTACCAGTCGCTTTCACCGGCAACTGCGGGTAACGCCGGTAACGCCTCCCAGCCGCCGGTTCCCTCAAACATCGAGGCCGCCAATTACCAGGGTTTGCCCTTGATTTCGCTGGCCGTGGATAATAAGAGGGGTCTTTTACACATGCTCTTTCATTCCGGCAACTCGATTTATTATTCGTTCGCTCCCCTGGAAAAAGCCGCCTCGGCGACGGCCTGGAGCGAGCCGCGTAACCTGGACGATTACGGCAACTCGTATTATTCCTCCATAGCCGTAGATAGCGATGGGGTTATTCACGCGGCCTGGACCCAGGAACTCTCCTACGCCGATAATCGTCGAGACCTTTCTCAAAAAGTGGTTTACCGCCAGAGTACCGACCTGGGGAAAACCTGGAGCTTTCCCAAGTATGTGGCGACCCAGACGCTGGCCGCTACCAGGGTTACCCTGCGAGTTGATGCCGGCAAAGGTCTCTATCTTACCTGGGACGAAGGCTATGACAACCTGACCAACCAGTTTAAGCCTACCTACAGCGCTTATGCCAAATCTAATGACTATGGCAAAACCTGGAGCAAACCAACCCTCTACGGCATGACCGAAAACCCTAACGTTGACACCACTATGACTCTGTTCCAGCCCAGCGGAATAATGATTATGTGGTGGAACCTGACCAAACAACAACTGGAGTATGTGGTCTCTACCGATGCGGGCGGCAACTGGAGCGCCCCGGCGGCGCTTAGCGGCCTCGTTCGCAGCAGCGCGACTACCACCACCACCACCGACCGGCTTACTCTAGCCGCCGACGGGCTGGGAAGAGTGCACCTGGTAGCGGCGGGCCTGCTTAACGCCACCCAGCCCGGTTCGGCTGCCACCGACCCTACCCAAAAAGTTACACTCTACCACTTTACCTGGGCAAACAACGCCTGGTCAGCCCCGGATGACCTGGGAGAAATAAGCGGTTACGCCAGCTTCCCCGGTCTGGCCGTTGGACCCAACCAGTTAAACCTGGTCTGGCTGTCCCGTACCAACCCTTCCGAGGATACCGGCAAAAGTGTCTGGTATAGCTCGCTAAGAGTGGATACCGGCCTGACGGCTAAACCGGTAGGCCAGTATGCCGCCCCCACGGTTCCGCCTGTTGTGAATACCCCGGCAGCAGGTTCCACCACGGCTACGGTTGCCCCGATATTGGCTCCGGTGACCTTACCACCCGGCGCAAACCAGGAGGAAGCAAACCGGCTCTGGTTTGATACCGGCTATTCGGTGGCTTTTGTGTCGCTGGTCCCGGTAATAGCGCTGGGGGTCCTGCTGAGCCTGATAAACTGGCGCAGGCGCCGCCGGTAACTTATATTATAATAAGGCTGGATTGCGTTAAACCGGCCTTAAAGACCGCCTGATTGTTGTAATATGCAAAAATTAGAATTAAGAAACAGCCCAAAACGTTACATCGAACCGGTTCCCGGCTCCAATCTAACCCCGGAGTTGCGCCAGTTCCTGCAGCCGTTGTGGAACTGGTGGTGGGCTTTGCTGATCGTGCCGCTTCTTTGCGGCGGCATCGCCTACAAATTAATGGACCATGGCCCTTATTTTTACCAGGCCCGCTCAGTCCTCCAGTTCGGCACCCCTTTAGGCCAGGCCAGTAACCAGTTGCCTTACCCGCCGATCCCGATCCTGGGACCAACTTACGTCAATATGATAATCAGCGACGAGTTTCTTGGGATGGTGCTGCAAAAAGCCCGGACAAACCAGACCATCGGGGAGTTACGCCAGGCGGTAGTGCCTTATCACCAGTACTGGTCGGATACGATTGAAATCCAGATTATAGACTCGAACCAGGCCCGGACGCTGCTCTTACTCGATACCATTGATGAATTACTTGTTAACGAAACGCCCCAGTTAAGCCAGTTGCGGCTGCAATTTATTACCCAGCGCCAGGCCGCTTTACAAAAGCAGAACCGGGACTATGAGAACCAGCTGAACGCCCTGAATACCCAGGATATCGGTCCCAACGGTCAAAGCCTGGAAGACGCCATTACCGATATTAGAAACAGCATCAACACCAACAACCAGGAATATAATAACCTGAACCAGTATCTAAGCCTGGTGGGTACTTATGAGTTACACGTTGAAGTCGCTCCCCAGCCGGTTAATATTGCCCTCGGACCGAGGGCCATTAATGCGGGGCCGGCTATGGCGGCCATTGGCCTGGCCCTTCTGCTGGTGG
>CADDZM010000621.1 GCA_902812345.1 Chloroflexota bacterium
CCACCCTCGCTCTTCCCCGACTTCACCTTGACCCTCTACACAAAGAGCGATTGCTTCACCACAGGTTGCTGCGTAGCTTCAGGCTGGGAGGGCGCTGCCCCAATGGTTCCATCCCAGGCTAAACTAGCCCAGTTCGACCGCCTTCCGGACTTCTTGACCGGTCGTAGCCGTTGGTCACCAGGTCTTTCACTGCGGTGCCCTGGCCGGTGTAGCCGGTGGTAGCCGGTGCCATAAAGTGCCAGGTGCCAGCCTCTTTGTCAGGGCTGTAGTGAGTGGAAGTCTTCCAGAGCAGGCCGCCCTCGGCGGTGTCCAGGCCGTCGTTCATGCCGTCAATGAATACCTGGAGGTTTACGCGAGGCGGTGAGCTATCGGTCGCCTTACCACCGGTGGTATTGTCGAACTTGTTGACCACGATAGCGGGCCGTACCTGCCCGGCGTTCGGTCCCTGGTCCAGCACGTAGTTCACGAACTGGCCGATTGACACCTCTTGCGGTGTCCTGGTTCCGGTCGGTGTGTCCATACCTCAGACTCCCTTCTTCCAATAATTTTGTACTACTGATCGGTAGTAACAATATACCAATAAACGAATAGAATTACAATAGGCTAGACCTGGGCGTGTTCCTTAGCAGGAGCTTCGGAGAAATCCAAATAATACTCGCGACCTAATTCGAACTGCCCAGCGGCCTCACTATTCACTACACCCAGGACCAGGGTGCCGCTGGGGCTGGCTTCCCAGAACTTACGGTTTTCGCTCTCCGGGTCCTGGCTGTAAACAGCGGCCATCTTGATGGTCGAAACTTCCTTACCCTGGTAGCCCAGGCTTTTTTCAATGCTCTGGACGATAAACTTAGCTCGTACTGACATGGTAATAAACCTCCTTAAACTAGAGTTGGATAAAAAATAAGGCTAGGCATGTACCAATTCTGATACAACCCCCTCCTCTGCTGCAGGTAGGGTGGCCAGCACTTCCTCCAGCCCGGCATGCACCTTCGCTTCTAGGTTGGCTGCCTGTTTCACTTCGAGGCCGGTAATGTACTCGTCAAGCCAGACAAGAAGTTGCCGGCACTGTTCGTTGTTCTCAGGGGTGTGGCCGGGGCGAATATCAATAATGTATTGCTCCAGGGGAGATTTGCTTGCAGAAAGAGGAATATCATAAACCCTGGTAAAAGTTACCATGCTTTCCTCACTAAAAAAAGCTTCACCTAAAGGCATGCCCAGGTCTTTGGCGATAATACCTTTGATGCAGCAACACTCCCCGAAGTACGTCTTTCCGTAAATCTGCCCCTTGATAACGGCCTGGCGGACTGCGTAAGCCTCCCAGGGCGCTTTGTCGAGGATAGCGAAAAAGTCCTCTTTCACCGGTGCTAACTCGTCTTGAACTGTCATGAAAATTCTCCTTGTCTAAAAAATAAAACTACTCTTTAAAAGCCTCTACGCCGGCGTCAACTCTGGCCTTGAGAGCCTGAGCTTCCTGGGGCGTCACTTCGAGACCAGCGATTACCCGGCTGAGTAAGTTGCTGGAGTCGATTAAAAGTTTCTGGGCACGGGCAACTTTGGCCCGCATCTGGGCAGTGTCGTCCGCTGGTGGTTTTGTTTGCCTTAATCGGGAAGGGTCATAAACTGTATAAGAAGAAGGTTGAATAATAGCCGGGTCTATTTGTGATAGATAGCGTGCCCTGCCAGGAAGGGGTTGAGGCCCAGCCCCTGAATCTATAAACCAACCCGCCCCCGCTTCCGCTTCCGGGCTTCTCCGATATTCTTCAAAGAAGTTGCCAAGATACTGCCGGGCTTTATCGAGCAAAAGAGTGTCGGTGTAGTTCAAGCCCAGCCCAGAGACCTGCTCGACAAACTTTTTAACTTCGGCAAGCTGTAGAGCTTCAAGATAACGCATGGTTAGGGGATGGCCACCAGGGGTTTCGAGTTTTTTGCAAGAATTACAGTAATGTGGAAGTCGAGGGTCGTTTTGCTGGCCGTTTAACACGCTGGCCGGCACCATTAAGCTTGAAATAATTCTCTCCTGAGCAAGTTGTTGCATTCTTGAAAATAAACTTTCATCAAAGTTGCTTCGGTTATTTACCCGGCCACCGATTGAAACTACCCCGGCTTCATTAACGGTTATCGTTAAATCGGAAATAGCGGAAATCGGGATAACAGTCCCATCATTCTGATTTACCAGGTTGCCGAAAGGTTCGCCCTGGCTCTTTCTTTTCCGTTTATTTTCCAGCCGCCTGGTTTGCTGCTCTTCCCGGCGGGATAGCAGCCTGGCCGCTCTTTGTCT
>CADDZM010000622.1 GCA_902812345.1 Chloroflexota bacterium
TTGCTTCCAATCCGGGTTTTCCGGGTGCTTGTAGTCCCACAGAGGGCGGCGGCTTTTAATTTCCGGCAACTGGTCGAAATTCTTCTCCGGTGGCGGCGAAGTGGTGGCCCATTCCAGGGTCCAGGCATCCCAGGGATCACCTTCGGAAACTTTGCCTTTACGCAGACTGATAAAAATGTTCCAGAAGAAAATGAGCACTGAAACGCCTAACAAAAGCGCGCCAGCCGTCGAAATCTGGTTAAACAAACCCCAGAAGGGGTAGTCGGGGTAGGTAAACACCCGGCGCGGCATGCCCATCAGGCCGAGGACGTGCTGGATAAAGAACGTCAGGTTGAAGCCGATAAAAGTGGTCCAGAAATGCCATTTGCCCCACTTCTCCGAAAGCATGCGCCCGGTCATCTTGGGGAACCAGTAATAAGTCCCGGCAAAGACCGCGAACATGGTCCCGCCGAACAAAACATAATGCAGATGGGCTACCACGTAATAGGAGTCGGTGGTCTGCCAGTCGGTAGGGACGACCGCGAAGGTGACGCCGCTAACCCCACCAATTGTAAAAGTCACCAGAAAAGAGATGGCGAAAAGCATAGAGGTGGTAAAGCGTATTTTGCCGCCCCACATGGTCGCTATCCAGTTAAAGATTTTGATGCCGGTCGGGATGGCAATCAGTTCGCTGGAAGCGCCAAAGAGGGCATCAAAGGCGTGGCCGAGACCGTCCGCGAACATATGGTGCGCGTAAACAGCAAAGCTGAGGACGGCAATGGCGACCGAAGAAGCGGCAAAGATGGCAAAGCCAAAGAGTGGTTTACGCGAGAAGACAGGGATAACCTCGGCAATCATACCCCAGGCCGGTAAAATCATTATATAGACTTCCGGGTGGCCGAAAGCCCAGAAATAGTGCTGCCACAGAATCGGCGCTCCCCCTGTTTCCGGCGTGAAAAAATTGGCGTAGAAAAGGCGGTCGGCCAACAGCATTACCAGGGCCGCATTCAGGGCCGGTAGGGCCAGGATTATCAGAAAAGAATTGACAAAGGTGGTCCAGACAAACATTGGCACCTGGGTCATTTTCATGCCGGGAGCTCGGCGGGTAATAATGGTCACGATAAAGTTGATACCGGAAGCCATCGTGCCGATACCAATCGCCAGCAGACCCAGCGCCCAGTAATCCATGCCGTGTGAAAGCGAATAAGGCCGCCCACTGAGGGGAGCATAGGCAAACCAACCGGCGTCGGGAGCGCCACCCGCTATAAAGCTAAAATAAAGGAAGATACCGCCAAAGGCTAACATCCAGAAAGAGAACAAATTCAGGCGGGGGAAAGCCATATCCCGCGCCCCGATCATTAGCGGCACGAGATAGACCCCAAAACCTAGCATAAGCGGGACGACCACCAGGAATACCATCGTTGTGCCGTGCATGGTGAAAAGCTGGTTATAGATTTCAGGGGTTATAAAGCTGTTATTGGCCGGAACCCCCAGTTGAATCCGCATCACCATAGCTTCCAGACCGCCCACCACAAAGAAAATCGCCGCCGCTACAATGTACATAATGCCAATCAGCTTGTGATCTACCGAAGCAATCCAGGTTAAAAGACCTTCTTTTGAGCCGAGCGAAGGTAACGGTTCGGACTTTTCCGGGACCAGCGGTAAGGAAGTGTTGCTCATTTATTTCAGACCTTCCAGATAGGCGACCAGGGCTTGTAGTTCATCTTTGCGTAACTGCTGATAACTGGGCATTTTAACGCCCGGTTTAATCGAAGGCGCGTCCTCAATCCACCTCAATAAATTTGTAGGGTTGTTCTGTAGTATGCCGCCCCCCAGGATTGGTCGGGTGGAAACATGGGTCAGGTTAGGCCCAACCTGGGCCGTAGCATTGGTCCCGGCAATAGTATGGCAGGTGGCGCAGGAATACTGGTCAAAAAGTTTTTTACCTTCCTCGGCCTGGCTTCCGGTCGGCGGCGGTGCCGGAATTTGTTTTTGAGATTGTTTCCAGGCATCAAATTGATTCGCCGGTTCGACCTGCACTTTTATTAACATCCAGGCGTGTTCCGCCCCGCAATACTCCGAGCAAGCCCCGTCAAACAGGCCGGTCTGGCTGGCTTCAAGCCAGATAAAGTTAGGCTTACCGGGGATAGCATCTATTTTGCGGCCAAGTTCGGGTACCCAGAAATCGTGGATGACATCCGCCGACTGCACCTGGGCCAGCACCCGTTGTCCTACCGGCAAATGAAGTTCGTTTGCGGTAGCGAACCCATCTTTTGGGTAGCGGTATTCCCACCAGAAC
>CADDZM010000623.1 GCA_902812345.1 Chloroflexota bacterium
ACGTCCTTAATTGTAGTGGCAGAATCAGCTGCTGTCAAAGGAATAATTAGTGATGGATAAATATTGCCAACAACCCGGTTTTGTTGTTAAACTAAATTAATGGCCGAAAAGCAAGTAATAATGTCACCCGCAAATAATTACCGGTTGGCAAACAGATTCAAGTAATCGTGGACAACCTCAGGTCTTCGTCAAAGTCGTACTAAACTCCAATCAAGGACAGAGCAAGTTCGCAATTCCACCCGAGCTTACGCAGGCCGGCAGCAATGTTTTTAAACCCCCGCAACCGTAGCAGACTGATGGCCAAGTTACGAATAGAGGCAAAAACACGCGGAGCAGACCCCGTCCGGATTTGGGAACGGTCCTCATCAAAAGTTACATCCCGAACCCAGTGCAGGGAATTCTCAATCGACCAGTGACCGCGGATTACCTCCTGTAACGACCGGGCATCCGCTTCTTCAGCAGACATACTGGTGATATAAAATTCAACATCTGACTTCGGGTTTTCTCCGTGCAAGTCCGTGAATAACCGCTCCACCTTGATAAACTGGGCGGCATACGGGAAGCCCGTTTGCCCCTCTTTAACGGGTGCGGTTCTGATTGAGCGCTTTTCAATGCGCCCATGCCCTTTATCTATTGTTGTGTGCCGAGGGGGAAAAATCCTCGTCACTGGTGTTGCGAACGGTCTCAAAAAGATTGCCCTGATTCTGTTTTACCGGAAAAACGTAATCGGCTTTTTTATCCTCAACAATGAATCTGGCATGTTCCACCTGGGTATGCATGGCATCGGCAGTGACTATCTTGCCTGTCAGATCCAGCGGCTCCAATAGTGGCTTAAAGGCAGTGATCTCGTTGCTCTTTTTATCCACCTGCCGCTGACCGATGGTCATTTTTTCGTGCTGCAAAAAGGCCGAAACGAGATGAACGCGTTTTCCGCCGGCTCCGGCAGATCCGCGTAGCGTTTTACCGTCGACAGCCACTATCCTGTCCTGTGATTGGGAGTATAGCCACCGGCCGATAATGTCGTCTACTTCATCGCCGTTTACCTTTTGCAATGTCCGGCGCAAAGTCGGTTCACTGGGAGGGACAAATTGCTTTAGTCTATCGCTGTACCGGCACCCCAGGCGTTTGAGCATGTCCTGGGTCAGGCCAGCTGCCCATTCGCCAACGGCGATAAAGCTCCTTGCCCCGGATAAGAGGGCGCAGATGGCCACTGCCAGGATGGATATCTGGGTATGCCGGATGCCGCGCCGTTTCCGGGGGTCCTTGAGCAGTGCCAGGTAATCCAATAAACCGCCCTTGCTGTCAATGGAAACCGTATTCAAATCAACCATCGCCCGTTCCCCTCCCGTCAATTCTGGAGGCAGAAACGGAGCGGATAAAATCTCGGTGGCCTTTTTGACAAGCGGTTTTACCAGAACGGTTTTCGTCTCTCCGTGGTAATAATAGACGCCACTTTTGCGACCATAACCGCTGGTCCTGCCCAGGGGAGTCCAGCCGGCGGCCCGGTAACAGGTGCCCGCGAAACGGCTGTGGTCCACGAACGTTTCCACCATGAGGATCTGATGACCATAGACGGCTTCCCAGTCGGCGGACAACCTTTTGATATTCAGCGCCAGGACCCTGGAGGCCAGGTTTTTAACGGACACACCCGGTAGGATAAGGAAACGCTGATTGTTGGCAACATACTGCAGTCGTTGATTCTTTTGCTCCTGTGACCAACCGATCCATCTGTCCCGGTGGCCGCATTTCAAAGCTGCCGACCCCCAGCCAATTAGCGCCACCCACCGGCCGCCAAGCAGGGCCACGTATTTGATATTCCTGCCGGTCAGGCTGTGAAAACCCAGGTAGTGGTGTCTGGCCATCAGGGTGTTCCAGGTTTTTTCTTCCCCAGGGAAAATGGGACGCACCACCAGGTCTTTAAGGTTGCTGCTCTGATTGTTGTTGGTTTTGTCTGGATTTGCTCCGTTTCTGTCCATAAAAGTGATTTTACACTAACCGGAGAAAAAAGTCCAGACATTTTTTGAAAATTAATGGGCCTTTACATGGTTCTTAACTTTGACGAGGCCCTGCCCCAAGATCTAAGATACCTCTAATCTTGACTCTTTGCTCTTTTGTCAGTTCATGGAAGGAAAACAATTCTGCTTCGATTACTGTTGAATAATAAACCTCTATATCATCATCCTCTAATACTTCCATTGCTTTGACTATCTCTTCTAACCCTTGGAGGATATAGATAACAATGTTAGTATCGACTACATACCTATTGGATACTGGTTC
>CADDZM010000624.1 GCA_902812345.1 Chloroflexota bacterium
GATTGAAAACGGCGACCTTTACACTCCAGAGCCGCAGGGTGTTAAATCTATCCTGCTGGCGGGCCACCAGATCCACCAGGTCGGCGGGGTAGACCGGGCCAAGTTAATCGAAAGTGGTTTAGAGTTCGAGGTGATAGACGCAAGCAACTGCCTGGTCCTGCCCGGCCTGATTGACACTCATGCCCATATTGACGGTGGCGGCGGCGAACAAAGTTTTAGCAGCCGCCAGCCCGAAATCACGATTGAAGAACTGGCCGGGGCCGGTGTTACCACGGTCGTGGGCTTGCTCGGAACCGATACGGTTACTCGTTCTTTAACCAACCTTTTAGCTACGGCCCGCAAGTTACAGGAGCAGGGTATAACAGCTTACATTTACTCCGGTGGATTCCCGGTACCCACACCAACTTTTACCGGCTCGGTGGTCGAAGATCTGGTAATCATTGACCTGGTGGTGGTCGTCGGTGAAATTGCCATATCAGACCCGCGTTCGACCGAACCGCTCCTCAATGAACTTATGCGGATTGTTCCGGAGTCATATATCGGCGGTACCCTCAGCGGCAAAGCCGGTATAACCAACTTCCACACCGGGTCAGGCAAACAAAGGCTTGGCCTGCTCCACGAAATGCTGGACAACCACGAAATAAAGCCGGAATGTTTATACCCCAGCCACGTCAACCGGACCTTTGAATTGCTGGACGATGCTATCGCCCTTTCCAGGCGAGGCAGTTTTGTTGATATGGACACCACGGAAAAAGGGCTGGGGAAATTCCTGCTCTATTACCGCGAGAAAGGCGGTGCTCTCGACAAACTAACGGTCTCTTCCGACTCGCATACCGTCGGGGCCAACCACCAAAAATATTTCAGCGAATTCCGGGATTGTATCCTTAATCAGGATATTCCTTTAGAGGAAATCCTGCCCTTTTTTACCCTTAACCCGGCCACCGTGTTAAAACTACCCCACAAAGGCAGGCTGGTCGAACAAGCCGACGCCGACCTGTTAATTCTCAGCAAGGCCGGGCTGGAAGTTATGCACGTAATTGCGAAGGGCCAACAGTTGGTGAAAGATGGGCGGTTTGTGGGTTTATAAATAAAACCGGCCCGCCGGTATCCTTTCCCAATTATTACTTTAAAAGTTATCCAGAAAGTTATCCAAAAATTTGTAAGGGGAGACGATGGAGACAGTAAAATCAAAAGGCAAACTGGTCATCATTGGCGGGGCCGAGGAAAAGCACCGCGAAGGCCACATGGAAATTCTCAAAGTCATCGCCCGGCATGCCGAGCGGCACGGCGGCAAGCTAACGGTAGTTACCGCGGCGACCCAGTATCCCGAAGAATTGGCCGCCACCTACAAAAAGGTTTTCAATAAGTTGGGAATTTCAAAAGTCGAGAATTTAGACATTCGGACCAGGAAGGATGCCCAGGCCGAGGAAAATATCAAAAAGATAGACGGCAGCGCCGTTATGTTTTTCACGGGTGGCGACCAGTTACGGATTACCAGCCAGATCGGCGACTCGCCGGTCTTCCGGTGCATGCGCGATAGATACTACGCAGGCGCTTTGATTGCCGGGACTTCCGCCGGGGCAGCGGCCATGCCCGAAACGATGCTTATCGCCGGGCAAGGCGACGAGTCTAACCGCCTTGACGCCCTTGACATGGCCCCTGGCCTCGGTTTTTTGCCCGATACCGTTATAGACTCTCACTTCGCCCAACGGGGCCGGATGGGGCGGTTGTTGGGGGCAGTCGCGCAGAACCCAAAGAATTTGGGTCTCGGTATTGACGAAGACACCGCCCTTCAGTTCTACGACCTGGAAGAGTTTGAAGTAATCGGCAGTGGGGCCGTCTATGTGGTAGACGGGTCCGGGGTAACTTTTTCCAATCTTTCCGATAAGCAGGCGGAAGACGTTTTATGCGTCTATGATGTCAAGTTGCATGTCCTAAGCCGGGGCAACCGTTTTGACATGGTCAACCGGCGGCCTATTTACGCCCTAAAAGAAGATAGCTCCTCAGTCAAGTCCGAGTCTAAATAAATTAAAACCGGGGTAAACACGAAAGTTTACCCCGGTTTTTTATCTGAGCGGTACCAATTATACCGCTCTAGTGTTGCCAGCCACCCCCGTCGTTGCGCGGGTTAAGCCGGTAGACCCGGACATAATCGAAGTTAGCCGTGAAGCCGCTTCCACCCATTGAAACCAGGCCGATTTTTGCGTTCGAGCCGAGGTTGTGGGTGTAAGCGCCACCCTTCTCCCAGGTTATCCCGTCTATAC
>CADDZM010000625.1 GCA_902812345.1 Chloroflexota bacterium
AGCAACAAGTAGCTGCGTTGGAAATGGAGCGAAACGCGGCTGAAGCTAAAATCAACTGGCAATTCACTTGTGAGCAATCCCGGATCACTTTGCAACGGCTTTACCCTAAACTGGCTGATTTTGAAGACCTACCTTAATTGTAAAGACTTACTTGACAGACTACTAAGAGCTTTTACTTCTTTGTCTTTATCTTAATCTTTATCTTTTTCTTCTTTTTTCTAAATGTTTCTAAGGTTCTGGCCTTTTCAGGTAGGTGGTTCTGGCACTTAATTTATAGCTTGCAGCTTCTTAAAACACAGCTTTAGCCTCGCGATTTACCGGTTTTGGCGAGAGGTAGGCCAGCAGAAGTTTAAATTTTTGAAGCCCTTTGTCGCGCCTCTCTTAGAGCGTCAGGGCTGCCGCCTGCCACTTTTTTAGCGCTTCTTAGCGAAGTATGTTAAAGTTCAGCGGGTAACCGCTTATAGCCACCGGTTAGAAGCCGGGTCAGAATAACTGGTATGGTAATGCAAGACCAGGTGCAAATGCAGGAAAAGTAGTATTCATGATAACAACCGGTAAAAATCAAACAATTGATAAAGCTCCCGAAGATAAAAGCCATTCCAGATGGCTATCGCTAATTCTTAAAAAGCCGTTTGTTGGGCCGGTCCTACTCTACCAGCTAGGAGCCTTGGCGGCTTTGTTACCTGTTTTTGAGGGTGACTGGAGTGCTGCTATCAAGCGGCTGGCCCTGGTGACCGCTTCGGTTGGTGTTTTTTTTGTTATCGTGCTCTTTTTTAACCGGCCCGCCCGGTTAAAATGGCTGGTTATGGTGTTGATAGGCGGCGTTGCTCTGGTAGCGATTCTGGGCACAGCTCAAGTAAAAACCGATACTCTGCGGTTGAACAGCCTTAATTACCAGATTTATACTATCCTGCGTAAATTCTTAGCTTTTAAAGGGCTCCCGCAGGTAAACCAGAATGTGCTGGGAAACTTTTTAATCGCTTTTTTGCCGCTGGCCCTATCTTTTGTAGTCTGGGGACGCGGCTGGCTGTGGCGGTTTTACTTTGGAGGTTGTGGTTTTATTATCGGGGTAGCTGTTATAGCGACCGCCTCTCGCAGCGCCTTAATGGGGCTAGTAGCCCTGGTTTTTATCTTTGCTCTGTTCCTGACGGCCGGGCGGCCTCGCCTGACCCTTCTGGTCCTATTCGGTCTGGTCCTGGCCGGAGTAACCGGGATAGCCTTTATCTGGGTAGCTGGTTTTACCAATATCGAAAGTGGAGCCAGCCGCTGGGAACTGTGGCGAACCGTTGCCGGTCTGATCGGCGACTATCCGCTTACCGGGGGTGGCCTCGGCCAGTTTGATAAGTGGTTTTTAAATTATGCGACCCCCGGTATCTATGCCTATCCCCAGCCGCATGCCCATGATATCTTTTTGCAAAGCTGGGCTGAATTTGGTCTGAGCGGGTTTCTCTCCATGTTACTTACGCTAGCCAGCGCGGTTTATTTGCTGGTGAAATACCGGGCCCTTTCCCGGCTCAACAGCGTCCTCAGGCCGCTTGTCGCCGGAAGTTTGACTGGCGTAATGGTGCTCTTTGTTAGCGGTCTATTGGAATATGGAGCCTGGGGTGGTAAGTTTGCCCCGGCTTTCTGGATATTACCTGCTATAGCGGCCGCCAGCGGGCTGGAGTTAGGGCCGCTAAAACTAACTCGGCCTGCTCTCTTGCGCCAGAGGGCTTCTTCTTCTTCTTCTCCTTCTCCCTCTCTTCCCTCATCATCTTCTCTTTTAGCTGGCCGCCGGTTGAGGCTGCAGCCGAGGCCGGGTTGGAGCCGCTGGTTGCTGTTTGGCGGGCTGAGTGTCATTTTTTTTGGGCTGTTTATCCCGGCGCTTTTAATTAATACAGCTAAAATAGTCGACTCAACCTCACTCAGCCCGGCTCTCTACCAGGCGGCGGCTCCCCTGGCCTTTACCAATCCGGTACCGCTGCGTAATTTAGGCAAGCTGGCCGAACGCCAGGCTGATCCGGTCAAAGCGGAGACTTACTACAAGCAGGCTCTTGAGCGCGACCCCAACGACTGGTTGACTTTAATACCGCTGGCTAATTTGCTGGAAAATACAGGCTCTCACGACCAGGCCGTATTCTACTGGCGCGAAGCCGGGGCGGCTCCTTATTTTATCCAGCTTGCACGCGACGAGTTGCAGCAAAACCCGCCGGCTTATAGTCCGGCCGACAAGTACGTGAAGCCTGCGCTGGCTATTGATCCGCATTACGATGAAGCGATTC
>CADDZM010000626.1 GCA_902812345.1 Chloroflexota bacterium
CTTGATATAAATATTGTGAATATAGACGAGGTTATGAGGCTGGATATTAAGGTTTTAATAGCCAACCCGCCTGACCTAATACTATTTCCGGTTGGCTTTCCAGGCGCTCCCGACCTTCACCTCGTTGGCAAACATCGGGCTGCTGGGGTTAAAGCGCCGGTTATTATTCTCTGTCCACCGCTGTGTATCCCAAATTACGATGAGCTAGTAGAGAGCGAGGTACAAGGCATTATTTCTACTTCATCCAGCCCGGAAGAATTAAAAGAGGCTATTTACGCGGTGCTGGGCCATAAACCGGAAACGTTGAAGGAGCAATATGCCAGGGCTATATCTGTAACACATTCCTTTTCTCAAAACCTCGGTTTAACCAACCGCGAAATAGAAATTTTACGTTTACTATCAGCCGGTAAGAGCGATAAGGACGTAGCTAACAACTTGGAAATCAGCAGTAAAACTGTCAAAACTCACCTAAACCATATTAACGTCAAGCTAGGAGCGAAGAACCGCATTCATGCAGTGGTAAATGCCATTTCTAAAAATATTATTAGCCCTCATACTTTATAGTTTTGAGGCTAGATTAGTAGAATACAGCTCTAAAACCTCAAAGAACACATCTATTAAGACTACAACTTTTTGCCCTTTTTAGGTCATTTTGATGTAAGTCTTTTTGCCTAAATTTTGGGTACTTTGACCGATAGTAATTACCATAAAAAAGCCTTACTATTATCGTGAGAAGAAGCGAAAATTAGATTACACATCAATTTGAAATGAAAACCCACAGGAAAGTAGATTAACTAGTGGGCCACTTGTCACGCTAGTAGCCTTTCAGAAACGGGTGAATTTTTACCTTTGAGAACATGGATAGCATAGGCCCCACTGCCCCCTACTCGCACCCGCTTTTGCCAGCTTTTCTCTCGTAACCGCTGTCGTCTTGCCCGCCGCTTGCCACCCCATTCAAAGGGGGTCGGCGCTTTGTTCCAGCCCGCCCCGGCTTGCTCCAGCCACGCCATTATTTGCTCGGGTGTTTCGGGATGTTGCCCATCCAGACCCCGTCGCTTGAGAATGCGCTGAATGCTTTCGGCCATGTTCAACCAGCTTCCGCCTAACGGCGTAAATAAAGGCATTATGCCCTGGCTCAAAAGCCAGGCCACGAACTCAGGCGTATGATGCCCGGCCAGGTTATCCATTACCAGCAAAGCCCGTAAAGGTGGCATTAGCTTTACCAACGGCCCTAAACTCGGCGCTACTGTTAAGCCGACCTGCCAGCTTGCCCACTGCAGGCGGCGCTCAGCCGGTAGTAAGTCATCTTCAACCGGGGGCAACTGCTTAAGAATTGAACTTAACTGCTCTTTGAGCCAGCCGTGCAGCACCTCATTAGGTGTATTTTTGACCCCTTTGACCCAGACTTGGCCGCTCTTCGGTTCAAACAAGGTCAGCATTTTGGCCGTCCCATTCTTTATGTATTCGTGGGGGTAACGGGCTGGTTCTCCCTGAGGTTGCCAGCTTTGGCCGGGATAAGGCAGGGTCGAATAAGGTCCCGCTTCATCCTCACAAAAAACCGCGAGCTCGCTTTGAGCGTAGGCGCGTTCGATGAGATTTTTTTTTTGCAACCGTATCAGGATCCTCCACTGCCACCGGGCCACTTTTTCTAAGCCGTATAACCTTGCCTGTATCACACCAACTGCGGTCGAGTTGCCAGCTCAGTCCCGCCTCGTGGAGGGTCTGCCAGATCACATAGGTGGAGACGTGGGGCAGCCCATCTTTAGCTTTTCGTAAAGAGCGTTGTAAAGTCACCAAAGACCAGGTGGCGGTGCCATCCTCCACGCGGTCAGGAGTACGTTGAAACTCGCGCACAATGCGTTCTTTTTCGGTCTGGGTGTACTCAATCGCCGGTCCGCCACCGTGTTTGGTTTCGAGAGCGCTTAACCCTTCTTTATTGAAGCGGCTGACCAGTTGTGAGACCGCATCATTGCTTTTCCGACCGGCTAGAGCCGCGGCCTGTTGGTAACTTTTACCCTCAGCGACGGCTAAGAGGGCTTTGGCGCGGGCGACCTGATCGGCGCTGGCGCTCATTGAGCGACTTATTTTTAAGAGGACCGCTGTTTCCTGTTCACTTAAGGGTCGCAGCGGGTCTTTTGGTTTTACTGGCATAAATTACCTCCACTAGGGTAGAAGGTCACCCATCTAAGGGTTCAACTCACTGCCAGCATACCTCTCTTCTCCACCTTTGGCAAGACCCGTGACAAATGGCCCACTAA
>CADDZM010000627.1 GCA_902812345.1 Chloroflexota bacterium
TCCACAATCTTAGCCCAGGGCGGACACTACCGGTTTTTCTCATATGAGGTTGTCTTTCCTTTTCTGACGTTTCCCAGCGTAAAAACACAGGTAACCACGCTCGTTTTGTCCGGTAATTATAGCATAACAAATCCAGCTTAAAAGGATGCCACAGGGTTAACGAGGCATAGTTTGTGCCACGCCTGCCCGCATCTGCCGGACCTTGCCGTTTGACAGGACGGGCCGGGCAGTTTAAAACAAAGTGCCGGGCCGGTTCGTAAACTGGTTACCGGCCTGGACTCTACCACCCGAAGATGACGCCAGGATGACACTTTTGGGACAGCGCCTGTAAGGGAACGGCTAAACCTGGAAGAAAAAGAATAAAATACTCGGATAAAATACTAAAGAAAGAGAACCCAAAAAGAGAACAGTGGCACAAACTCAAAAAGACAAAAAAACGGGTAAACCCGCTTTACAAAAACCCGCAAGCAACCTGGCCGTAAAATTAGCGCTCGGCAGCGCCGCCGGGTATGGCTGGTGGCGCACCCGGAACTTTCTCAAACGGGTGGTTATCAACCGGCTGGCCCTTTTTCCGCGAGTAATCGGGCCGCGCACGCCCCAGGATTTGGACATGGCCTACGAGGAAGCCTGGTTTCCGGCCCGGGACGGCCTTAAACTGCACGGCTGGTATATCCCGGCTTCGAGCAGCCACCTCAACCCTAAAAATATTACGGTCATTTTCGGCCACGGGCATACCGGCAACAAGGAACCCGACCTTGAATACGCCCGGTTTTTCTACCAGGCCGGGTACAACGTCTTTATGTTTGATTTCCGCGGCCACGGCCGCAGCGAAGGCCCGCGCGGCACTTCTATGGGCTACTGGGAACGGCTGGACGTGCACGGCGCGGTAGACTGGCTGCTAGGGCGCGGCCAGACCCGTTTCGCGGCCTTTGGTATCTCGATGGGCGCTTCCATCATGATTATGGCAACCGCCGAGAACGCCTTTATCCGGGCCATCGTCGCGGACAGCCCTTACGCCCATTTGCGCCGCTCTATTGCCGCCGAAATCAACAATGTCTACCGCGCCCCGCGCTGGCTGGCCCGGCCTCTCAGCCGCTACGCCTGGGCGATTTTCTCCCGGCACCACGGACTGCCGCGCGGTCAGGCTTCGCCGGAAGATTACGTGGCGAAAATCGCGCCCCGGCCTCTTTTTATCATTCACGGCGAGGCCGACATGCTGACCCGCGTCGAGAACGCCCATATCCTCTACAAACTGGCCGGGCCGCCCAAAGAGTTGTGGGTCCAACCGGAGGTGGCCCACACCAAAGGCTATATGGTCTACGGCCAGGAATACGAGCGGCGCGTCCTCGATTTTCTGGACCGGGTAGACTGGGACAGCCCGCCCGACCTCAAAGCGCCCGAACGCACCCTGGAAGGCATTAAAGTCTCTTGAAATAATAGTCAATTCGCTTTACTAAAGCCAGGAAGCCCTGAATTATGACGCTAGCTCGCTCCAAACCCGAATTTGAGAGGCTGGTAGCCGCCGCCCTGCGCGGAATGCCCGCTAAATTCCGGCAATTTATGGAAAAAGAAAACGTGGTCGTGGTAGTCGAGCGGCGGCCTTCGCGGGCGAAACTGCTCGGGCTGGGCATGAACCCCGAGCGTGAAACGCTCTTTGGCCTTTACGAAGGGATACCTCGCACCGAGCGCCTTTCCAACTACAACATGACCCTGCCGGACAAAATCACGATTTACCAGGAGCCGCTGGAAGAAGAATATCCCGGCCAGGCCGCCCTTAAAGAGCAGGTCCGGCGCACCGTCCTGCACGAAGTGGCCCATTTTTTCGGCATTGACGATGACGCGCTCCACCGGATGGGCTGGGGTTAGGCGCATCGAGAAAATAATTCCTTCCCACAAATACATTTCCCTCTTACAACCCTGAGGCCGGGCGGCCAGATAGTTACAGAACATTACCGTTACCTTCAATGCCTCATGTTGTCGTAAAAACCATGCACCAACCTTTAAAAAATTAAAAACAATGTTACAATGAAGAATGCCCGAACGTTCGGACACCTCCCTGGCGGCATTATTTAACTACAAAAATTAGTTTCGGGGAATTTTTAATTGGGCGGCTCGACTGGGAACTTCAAGTCTTTCAACCTGCCCGACCTGTGCCAGGATATAACCGCTATCCTGAACGCGGAAAAGGAGGACCGGGCGGACCCTGGTGAGCTGCTCGGTTTCGGGTGCATCGGCGGGACTTTACGCGGCGCAG
>CADDZM010000628.1 GCA_902812345.1 Chloroflexota bacterium
GTCCATGGAAGGCACCCGGCCGCCCCCGCGCGGTTTGAGGTAGTTGTTGCGACCGTCCACACCCTGGAAAGCGTCTACCTTGACCGGCGCCAGCTTATCCCCGGTGTTTTCGAGTGTAACGATTACGCCTTCGAAATGAAAGCCGTTTTTAGGCGTACCGGCCCCGGCGAAAGAGAAATTATTCGAGCGGTTCTCATAATTGTTGAAAGTTAACGCGAAACCGCGCAGGACCGCCCGCTCGCCCTGGGCGACATCCACCTTGATAACCGGCGGGACCGTCGGGGTCGGCTGAGAAGTGGCGGTAGGCACGGCGGTGGCGGTGGCCGGGGCAGCCGTTGGCGTGAAATCAGCTCCCGGGCTGGTCGCCAGGGGCGAAAGTTCCGCCGGAGCGGTAAAAGTATTGGAATTGGAATTGGAATTGGTAAGATTGCTAATGGTAGCCGGGACCGGGTAAGTATCCAGGGCGACCGGGGTCGAGGTGTTTTTGGAAGACTGCGGGTTAAGAAATACAAAGAAAATAAAGGCTCCCACCAGCACGACGGGCAGCGCCACCAGCAGAAAAGTTGCAAGCGGGCTGAGCCGCCGGGGCTGCCGAATAACCGGGGGAGCGGGCATGTTAAGAATTTTACGAACCTGGTCCGCAAATTCCAGTGGTTCCTCGTAAAGAGGCGGTTCCAGGGCCGGACCTTCTTCTACCGGCTCGGCGTGCGGGTGAATATCCTTCTCGGCCCTTTCACGGTCGGTATCGAGGGTGTGAAAGCCCCGGTCGAACACCGTATTTTCAGCCCCGGTTTCAACTCCGCCTCCGGCAGCGGACGGTCCCATGTGCAGGACAATCGGCGGTGTGAACTGGGTAGCCGGTGGGATAAACGGGGCGGTCGGCTGTTCCTCAAAGTTTGGTACGTGTTCGGCCTTAGTTTCGGCGGCCTCCGGTTGGCCGGCCTCCGGTTGGCCGGCCTCCGGCTGGGCGGACCGCTCCTGGCGGCGGCTGTTGCGCTTTTCAGCGCGTGAAATAATCGAGGGCCGGGGAATGTTTCTGGCAGGCTGGACCCGCTCCTGCACCGTTGGAGCGGTTGAGGAGGGCTGGTTGAGCAAGATATTCAGCCCTTTTTGGGCTTTGGCATTCTGGGGATTGAGAACAAGCACTCGTTCGAGCGCGGCTATCGCTTGCTGGCGCGGCAAAACCGCTGCCAGGTAAACCCAGGCGCGTTCGTTGCGGGCATCGTGTTGAATCGCTTCGGCCAGCCAGAACCGGGCTTCTTCCCGGTCTCCTGCCTTGAGCGCGGTTATTCCCTTATCAACTAGCTCTTTAACCTCGGTTGTAGACATAAGACTTTCTACAGCAACCTGCCATGAATGAGCGTGTAAAATAAAAATGTTATATTCAGGCGATTATAGCAGGGTTATTTTTAGCTTGCAATAGTATTTATGTAATGTATTTATAGTTTGAAGTGAAATGGTATAATAGTTGAATTCAATTCCAGACTGGAGAAAGGGTATGTCAGGCGACCCGGTAGGGTATGAACGGCTGGTAGCGTTACGCGACCGCTGCCAGGATTTAGAGTTGCAGGACGCGGAAATATTTGAACTTTACGGCCTGGAAAAGCGGTTTGCGCCCACGCCTTACAGGGAAATCGTGGCGGTCCTTTCCACTTACCCCCCTTACCTGCCCGCTCGCCCGCCCTTAATCGTTCCTTTTGTCGAACATCTATACCGGGCCGGGCAGGCCGCTTTCCGGGGCGTTACCAATCGTGAAAGCCTGCGCGAACTGCTTGCCTCCAAGAGCCAGGTTGACTCCCATATCGCCCGGGCCATGCAACTTTACCCCGCCGAGTTCGAGCGCGGCCTCGCGGCCCTACCCGCATAGCTCCAGGCCCAGGCCGTCACTAACAGGCCCAGGGCGTACCACTGCGGGCCCGGTCCCGGCAGTTCTACCGCGTAAAAAGCAGCCGCGCCAAATCCAGCCACCAGTCCTATTAACCCGGCCAGGCCCAGCCACCCCTTCCACCCCTTCCACCCCTTTTGCCGCAAACAAACCCCTATTGCCAGGCTAATTACCGGCGCCCAGCCCGGCCACCAGACCGTCCGAATATGAAAAGTGAGGTAATCGGGATTGTTGAAGCGAGCCGTCCGCAGCGCCTCGTAGGTGTAAACCGCCAGTTCGGCCAGGGTAAAGGTCACCAGGAGTATTTTTAGGAAAATCAAAATTCTCCGGCGGGCTTGCAGCCCCTCTATTAATTC
>CADDZM010000629.1 GCA_902812345.1 Chloroflexota bacterium
GCGCAACCCCACCTGGAGCGTGCCCTGGCCCTGGCCCGCCGCCTCAATTCGGTTTACTGGATTCACTCTACGGGCGGATTGCTCTCTTCTCTCTATGTTGCGTCGGGCCAACTCAAGCTGGCCGGGGAAACCTTGCAGGCGGTACTTGATAACGATAACCTCACCCAGACTTTAGGCCGCCGCACCGCCTGGCAAGCCCAGGCCGCTTTAGCCCTGGCTGAAGGTAAGTTAGACCTCGCGCTTGAAATTACCAGCCGGTTGCTGGCCTTCGAGCCGGTCAATATCCTGGGGCTAACCACCAGGCCGGTAGTGCCGACCCTGCTCCACGGTCAGGTTTTAATGGAGTTAGGCCGCTACCAGGAAGCCGAAGCGGCCTTGCACACTTACAAAGTGGAAATGGAACGCCAGGAAGTGCGCCCGGCCCTCTGGCGGTCCAACCTGGTCCTGGCCGGGCTGTACCTGAAATTAAAACGCTCTGAAGACGCCGCCACAGCCAGCCAGGCCGCCCGGACCGTGATCGAGAAAATTGCCGCCGAAGTGGCCGACCCCAGCCTGCGCCATACCTTCCGCCAACAGGCTCTGGCCCAGGTTCCGGCTATCCCCGCTCCCTCCGAACGCCAGGCCGCCAAAAAAGCCTGGGCCGGGCTGACCGAGCGCGAACGCGAAGTGGCCCTCCTGGTGGCCCAGGGCAAGACCAATCGCCAGATTGCCGCCAAGCTGACCCTGAACAAGCGGACGGTTGAAAGTTACCTCGACCATATCTTTGTCAAACTGGATTTCAACTCGCGCCTCCAACTGGCCGCCTGGGTCTTTGAAAGGACCAAATCCGACCAGGTTTTATAAAATTACCGTATTCGCCCATAGTGGATTAACGTATTTATACCGCTTTTAAGCATCCTGGCCTTTGCTAAATTTAGCTTACCGATTGGACAAACTTTAGTTCCACGAAAGGATAGCTAAAATGCTTGAAACCACCGCTAAACACATTGATGAAGCTAAATTAAGCGACTTTATTGGAAAACTGGTCAGCGACGCGGCCGCCACCTTAAGCTCGTCCCTGGTGATGATTGGCGACAAACTCGGCCTCTACAAGGCTTTATCCGACAACGGCCCGCTCGACTCGATCGGCCTGGCCCGGCTTACCGGCACCAGCGAACGTTATATCCGCGAGTGGCTGGTCAACCAGGCGGCCAGCGGCTATATCGAGTACAACCCGGCTACCCGACTTTACAGCCTTCCGCCCGAACAGGCTCTGGCCCTGACCGGCGAGAACAGCCCCTTTTATGTAATTGGCCTGGTCGAGGTGGTTACGGCCATGGGCAAGGCCGATGCCCGCATTACCGAGAACTTCAAGACCGGCGCGGGCATGGCCTGGGGCGAACATCACCACAACCTTTTTGAAGGGACCGAGCGTTTATTCAAGCCCGGCTATCTTGCTAACCTGGTAGCAAACTGGCTGCCGACCCTGGAAGGAGTCACCGAGAAACTTGAAAAAGGCGCGAAAGTAGCCGACGTGGGTTGCGGCTATGGCGCTTCGACCATCATCATGGCCCAGGCTTACCCTAACTCGCGCTTCTTCGGCTTCGATAACCACGCGCCTTCCCTCGAACGCGCCAGGCAGGCGGCCGAGGAAGCGGGAGTGGCCGGGCGAGTTACTTTCGAGGTAGCCGACTCGACCAACTATCCCGGCGAAGACTACGACCTGATCGCTTTTTTCGATTGCTTCCACGACCTGCCCGACCCCGCCGCGACTGCCCTTCACACTCACCGGGCCGTCGCCACTAACGGCACCGTCCTGGTGGTTGAGCCGATGGCCGGTGAAAAGGTCGAGGACAGCTTTAACCCGGTAGGCCGCCTTTTCTCGGCCTGCTCGACCCTATGTTGCACACCAAACGGCCTGACCGGCCCTGGCCCGGCCCTGGGGGCCGTCTCTACCGAGCGGCAACTGGGTGACATCACCATGGCGGCCGGGTTTACCCGCTTCCGCCGCGCCACCGAGACGCCCTTCAACCGGGTTTTCGAGGTACGCTATTAGGTTTTAGCCCTTAACCGGCCCTGCTTACAGGTCAGGCTTACGCACACCGGGCCGGGCCGGTTAGATGGGTTTTAACGGTTCTTAAAAAGAAAAAGCCATACCGCGCCGTTTCTAATGGGGGTTTACCCCGAATTTAAACGACTTTTCCCGGTTAATGTTAATTTACCGGCTATTGCAAAGATAGGAGAGATACCAGGCCATGCT
>CADDZM010000630.1 GCA_902812345.1 Chloroflexota bacterium
ATTCAGAGCGGCCAGTTCGGTATCGCCCGCCGGTTGTTGGATAAATTAGCCGCCGACCCCCGCAGCCAGAAATATTTCTTTTACTGCATCACCGAATTTTTCTACTGGGACCGCCTGGGCAACCTGCAAAAAGTGCAGACCTGGCACGAGCGGGCCATGGCGGCGGCCACTAATTCGATGCAGCACTATTTCGTCCGGCATATCTTTGCCGAATTTTACCTCAATAATAGATTCTATCTGGACTACATCAAGGCGGCCCAGGAGTTAGCCCGCATTTCCCCCGGCGACCCCTGGCTCTGGCATAACCTCTCCATCGCCCACTACGAGCTAAAACAGTTCCCTGAAGCCGAATTTTGCAATCAAAAAGCTCCAAGTTTGATGGATTTCGGGGCCGCCCAGGAAATTCGCGAGCTACTCCGGCGGCGCTAGTTTTCAGTGTTTAGTTTTTAGTTCTTAGTTCTTTGTTACCCTGAATTGACTCTGTCCTCTAAACACTAAACACTGAAACGTTTGGTGTGAAATAAGCTTAAATTACCAATCAATCAACTCAGCAAAAGCTAAACTATCGCGACCAAGCTGACGATTGAACCAAAAACAGAAATTATGTAAGGCTACTTTGGCAGCCAAACGAGCCATAAACCCAACTAAATCGTGCGGTCTCTCGCTATCAAGTCGAAATGTGTGCACTAACTTACCGTTGACCGTTTCAATAATTTGCCGCACCGAGGCGACCCAGCGGCGTAACGCTTTAGGCCATTTCGGTGGCGTGTGCGGGTTACGCGAACGTTTAGGCGCACACACTACTTTGGCACCATATTCACTTTGCCACTTTTGATGGCGGGGCTGCCCTTCAAAACCTTTGTCCATTACATAATAATCACTTTTGGCATTACCCACGCTCGGTAAGCGGGAAGCGTCGGTGGCTCTGAGGCCAAGGAAAGTCTCGGCTAATGTTTGGTCCTTGGCACTGGCTGAACCGAAACCATATCCTGTAATGATGCCATCAGGGGTGGTACTCACTAAAAGGTGAAATCCGTGATACCACCCTAGCCGGTTGGAATAACCTATATCGGTTAAGCCAGCCAGATGACCACTGCCTCGTCGCTTGGCGTGCCGGGTTGCCACTCCGGTCGCATCTAAGGCCTCATAAGCGCAGCCAGTGCCAGTGGGTTGAAGTTGCGAGGCCAGGCTGACAAAGAAGTAGACCATTACCTCATAGTTTTGCCGTTGTAAACGGTTAAACTGCGGTCGAGAAGGCAAAGTCGGGAAAGCGGCTTGTAAATGGTGTTTGGCCCACCGATAGAAATCTCGTTCACTCCACCAGCGTTGCCACTGGCCGATGATACTAAGAGTTACGACCTCGCTGACACTCAACGAGGGTTTGCGTCCAGGCCGATTTTGGGCTTGGAGTGGTAGAAATGATTTGCAAAAGTCATCCACTTTCACGTAAAGTGTGGTCAGGAAGGTGTCAAAGTCTAGCATAGTTAAACTCCTTTCTTTGGTCGGAAACGGTTTTTAACTATACTCCTTTGCCATCTTCCTCTCAATCCCTTTTAATCTTAATTCACACCAAACGTTTTAGAAATAAAAGCGAAAGGCCTTATTAATCTTCTTCGTCAATCCAAAAAGGTAGAGGTGGCGTATTAAAGATGCAGGCTAAAGGAGTTGCCTTGACCAGGGTTTAAGGCTATCGGAATAGAAATTAGCCTGGAATTATTAAAAGCGACAGGCAGTATGGCCCTTTTTCGAGGCGGAAAAAATTTGCAAGATAGCACTTTCCAATTTACAATACCGTTCGGCGGGTTTATGACCCCGACCAGCCTGGAGGCTTCGGACTGGACCATACTACCTCAGCGCCCCCAAAACGGTAAAGTAACAGGCCAGGTAAAACCGGAAAGTGTGGATGTTTTAATGCAGGCTAGACCTGGAAATCAGCCATCCGATCAGGAACACGAGCAGAATTTAATAAATCGAGTCCAGACTGGCGATTTCGCGGCGGTAGAGGAACTTTACGGGCGCTACAGCCGCCAGGCTTATGGTTTGGCCTTGCGCATCCTGAACAGCAACGAAGCGGCCGAGGACGCGGTGCAGGATGCTTTTTTGCGCTTCTGGAAACAGCCCAAAAGCTATGACGCCGGCCGGGGTAAATTTTCGACCTGGCTGCTGAGTGTGGTCCACAACCTTTGTATTGACCAGTTACGCCGCAAACGCAATAAAGCTGTCTCAATTGACCAGCAG
>CADDZM010000631.1 GCA_902812345.1 Chloroflexota bacterium
GTATTCACGATGCGGCATGGTCTAAGTTTTTCAGTATGTTGCGTAGCAAAGCGGCACCCTGGGGGTACCCGGCTGGCTACACCTTCATTGCTGTAAACCCGGCCTATACCTCGCAAACTTGCAGTAGATGCGGTCACAGGCTTCTCGATAAACTCACGCTTGGTGACCGGGTATTCAATTGTCCTGACTGTAGTTTGCAACTTGACCGTGACCTTAATGCCTCTCTAAATATCAAAGCTCTGGGATTACAGAGCGTGGGTTTGCCCCTAGAAGCCGTCTGCGATACTGCGAGTATTAGCTGACGGAGTAGTCACTAGGCCGTTATTTCTATTGGCGCTCTGGCTTTCCTTCATCAACCCCTCTGACCTGATATCCAGCGCAAACCGCGACGTTTAATTGCGCGGAGGCAAGTTCCGCCAGCTTTGCACCTACCTGGTCCAGTGTCATAGCCCTCAACCCGCTGGCTTTCAAAGCCTTTAGAAATGGTGCAGCCTGGTCCCTATTTTTGAAGACACCGTAAACCCTCAGGCTACCCGCCAGCGCCCGGTACTCTTTGATCCGGGCCTGCCAGAACCTTTCAGTTGCTCTCGGCTCACACAGGATTAGCACCGTAGCAATCTCAGCCTTTGTGTCGTCCAGGTTATTTTGCGGACCGGCGCTGCCCGTTACCGTTATTTGTTGCCAGGCTGCTACATAATCATTAGCTCGGACCGGCACTTTAACCTCGTACATCCTGGCCTTATAGGCCATCACCCGTTCTTTAAGCCCGGGGTGGTGCGGGTCTTCTTTCAGCAACTGCTGGATAGCCGTATACTCGGCAAAGCTCGCGGCGGCTATAAGATGCCGGGCCTGCCGGGTTGGCTCCGGTAACGGCAGGGCCGGGCTGTGGGTTACCGGCTTAATCAACTTCCACCTGGCGACCTCTTCGACCTGGCGCTGCAACTCTATTTCCAGGTCGCGCTGCCGCATCGTTTCTTTAGTAGGCTTGCGACGCCGGTGACTGTCATATTCGTTGCCGAGGCCCAGGACATCCGCGCCCCGCTTTAACAGCACCCAGGCCAACTCGCTGCGGCGGCCCAACTCCGGTTCTATCGGGTGGCTTGCCAGCATACGTAACTCTCTCAGGCTTGCCAGTTCCCTGGAAGTATGGCTGTAATGGCGGTCCGGGTAGGCCAACTGCCAGACCTGCCTGGTGGTCAGGCTCCGGTATTCTAATAGCAGTTGCAAAAGCGCCTTACGTCCTTCGGTTAGCAGTGGTTTGCGCTGCTTGCGTGGTTTTGGTATGAGTGGCCTTAAAGCCTTTATTTCTACTTCCAAACCTGTGTATTCGGTTATCTCCATGTTTTCTTTTCACCGGCTAATCTCTGCTCTCAACAAAATCCATCAACTATTCTAAAACCAGAACACTGATGTTTGGAAACCCGGCTACAGCCTGGCGGATACGCCTGGCCCGGCCGGTCGAAGTGGCCCAGACCGAGGGTCTACCTGTGACGGCCAGGGCGCGTATTTTCTTCTCCAGCATCTGGCCGTAGTACTGGCCGTCAATCTCTATATCCAGTTCAACTACCTGGCCGGTCGCGTCATTGATAAAAGAAGCCAGACAGTCGGCGATTTCTTCACCGGCGGTGCCGGTCTGGTGGCTGCGTAGCTCCCGCTCATTCTTCCAGTCGAGTAGACGGAAGCCCAGGGCCTCATACTGCCTTATCAGGGCTACCCTGGCGTCCAGGGCGTCAAGCTGCTGCCTGACTTCGTGCCGGGCGAGCGGGCCTATCATAAAGCGCAGGCGCTCCGGCCTGGTAAAATGCTCCGCGCCCAGGCGGGTAAGGCTGAAGGTTAGCTCTCCCGGCTTGCGAAGGCTGAAATACTCCTTTGTAATCCAGCCTGCTTTCTCCATTTGAGATAACCGCTCCCGGCAGGTCCGGCCGAGTTGATCGGGCCAGTAGTGAGCCTTGATGTAAGCAAAAGTAGCGATACCGTTCTGGCCTATGTCCCTGAGTACCGCCAGGTCGCGGTCCGTGACAACTTTTGCCCGGGAAACAGGGCTACCGGCTACTTTTGCTTCACCGGAGTTTCCCCGGCCCGTGTTACCAGTAGGTTTCACGGCTTACAACTCTCCTGGCTCTGCCGGTGGAAGGTCCGGCGGCTCCGGCTTGGCCTTCTTTGGCCGACCCCTGCCCCTGCCCCTGGCCGGTTTAGCCTTTGGGGCGGGTTCCAGCTCACAAAGAGGAATTACCTC
>CADDZM010000632.1 GCA_902812345.1 Chloroflexota bacterium
CGTTATCATGGTTAACAACGTTATCATCCTGCCCTACTTCCTCAACTGACCGAGTTACACCTTCGCCCAAAACTGTTGCTTCACCGGGCGCTTGGTCGGCGCTAGATGCCTCTAAAGGAGTTTCGGTTTGAACCAAAACTTCTAAATCCGGTTCAGCCTGGTAAGTCGCAGCCTGGTCTTGTTCAAAGTGAGGAATAACTGTCTTGTCAGAATTATCCTGAGTAGCGTCTGCCGGTGCGTCCGGCGTCAAAAGGGTCGGATCAGGCTCCAAGGGCGGTTGTTCCAGGTTGGTATTTTCCCCCGGATTTAAGGGTGGAATTTCTTCCGGCACTAAGGTTTCATTATTGGTTGAATCGGGCCAGGTAGCCGTCATGGGAGCATTTTCAATAATTGAATTAGCGTTTTCCTCCCCGGCTCGGCCGGTTAAGTCACCTGGCTTTACTTCATTTTCTTCATCTTCCCAGGCCGAGTTATCATCCTGCCATTCGCTCGTTTCAACAACTTCCCCGGCCGAATCATCCTCCTCCAGCTCAATGGTTTCGGCAATTTCCCAGGCCGAGTTATCATCCTGCCACTCGCTATTTTGGTTATCCTCGTTATCTCCCCAGGCTGAGTCGTCATCCTGCCAATCATCATTTACCACTACCTCTCCGGTATCAGCGGCATCAGGCAAATCGTTTTTAGCAAAATTAAAATCATCAGTGGAAGAATCATCGCTCATTTTAGAAGGCGCTTTCTTTAACTTTTGGAGGGAATATCAACAAACCGTGCGTTATTTTTAGTAAAAAAACTGGTTAAAACTGTATTGCCATAACCGGGAAGCTCGCTGTGTTCGTAAGCCGTATAAGCTAAAGTGCAATATAACGCGGTACCTGTGCTATTCCCCGCCGCCAGTTGAGCGAGATAGCGCGCGCTGTCTTTTGGGAAATTACCCGTAAATTTTTTATGGGTATAAGCATTCAGACGGAACTGCTCAAGTTGGGCTTTTTCTTTCTGGCCTGCTGTAGGATTATCTATGAGGAATTGCCGTACCTGTGAACCATGAGGGCAGGTCTGTTTAACCCGGCAGGTTTGGCAACCGCGTAAAGTCCGGGGAAGGGCTTTTGTGGGTTCGGCCGGGTTTGGGAAGGCCGGTTGGACCGGCCTTTTAAGCGGCCAGGTCCGGCCAAAAGCCGCTAAAATTTGGGGCAAACCGCCTGGCCGGTTTGACCTGGCAAATAACTCGCTTTCCTTAAAGTTATCCGGTCGGTTATTTTCGGGCAAGTTTGTGCGTTCAAGGCGCTGGGTCAGGTAGCAATAAGCCTGCTGGCCTTTAAGCAGGTTTATTGGGGTGGCGGGTAGACCCCCCGCCGGTACCCGGAGCGGGATTTCTTCAACCACCGCTAAAGCTCCTGTAATTAAATCATTCTGAAACTCTGGATCGTCCGGTTTTGCCAGCCAACTCTTAAACCGCGCTTCAAAATCAGTGGTTGGCTGTTCCAGTTGGGCAGTTAATTGTTTTTTAACGGCCCGGCGATGCGGGCTGGTATCTTTAACCTGGCAAAATTCACACGGGTTTAGTAATTGGGGCGGCTTGTCCGGTACTGGTATGTATTTATATATATCTTCTTCGGACAAATAAGCCTGGCTAAGGTCTACCTTCTTTTCCGGGTTTACCAGTAACGGTTCCTGTAGACCTTCCATAAAAACCACTACTTGGCCCTGCTCAAGTCTCGTTATAAATTGAATCTGGTCTGGCTGGGCGTTCATGGCATTTCCTAGCACGGCCCGCTCGTCTTCCGGGGTCATGCGGTGGACAATTTTGAGATTAGTATTTTTGATGGCATCTTCGATAAGTTTGCTGGGCATTTGTTCGGCAATAATTAAACCGGCCCCAAAACTGCGAATTTCAGCCAGCATATTACTGAAAAGCTCCACTGCCTTGGCCCGCGCATCACCTCCCTCCTGGCCGGCCGGCCCGGTTTTACTGAGTAAGCGGTGCGCTTCTTCGATCAGGGTGACATGGCGCAAGTTCGGTGAATTGCCGCTGTAGGCAAAATGCTCATAGATCGTGGTGAGCAAAAAGGCCATCAATAGCGCCTTTTCGTCAGCGTCACCCAGGCGGGTGAGGTCAATTATCACATTTTTGTTAAAAATTTCGAGAGGAAAAGCGCCGGCCGTATTAAAGCATTTGGACAGTAAATTCTCACTGCTAACAAGCGACTTTAGGCGCAGCCGCAATGAAGCATCCA
>CADDZM010000633.1 GCA_902812345.1 Chloroflexota bacterium
ACTACAGGGCTTGCGGCCGCTATCGGTTATCCGGGTCGGGACAGGGGCCGGGAAAATAGCCTGGATTGGTTGGCGGCGGCGGCGGCGGCCAGGCGTAACGCAGCAGGTCTGGCCGAGCTTAAACTAAAAGAAACTTTTGGAGAAGTACTTCCCAAAGAAAAATACACTATTCCGCAAGACCTGGACGACCTGGGCGGTTATGAAGGTGAAAACCACCTGGCAATTGTGCATGCCGACGGCAATGCGATTGGCGCTCGCTTAAAGGCTATCACCGATAACGGTAAGAAGCAAAGCGGACAAGTTTTTGCGCAGACTATCCGCCGCTTTTCCAGAAGCTTGAATCAAGCCGCCACTTCAGCCTTGCAACAGACGTTGAAAAAACTTAGCGACTCTTTAAGTTACCTGGAAGAAAAAGGATTATATTTTGGCCCTGACCGATTTAAGCCTGAGATTACTTATTACCCGCTCCGCCCGCTTATTTTTGGCGGGGATGATCTGACCTTTGTGTGTGAAGGCCGCCTGGGTTTAAGCCTGGCTGCTTATTACCTGGAACAATTTTCGCAACAAGAGCTTGACGATGGCACAGGCAGCCCCCAACCCTTAACGGCCTGCGCAGGCGTAGCAATTATTCGCGCCCATTTCCCCTTGGCCCGCGCCTACCGGCTGGCCGAAGAGCTTACCGCTAACGCTAAAAAGGGTAACGACTCGTTGCAACCGCCCTTAAATTGGTTGGACTACTATATAACTTTTGCAGGCTTGACTGGTCATTTAAGTCAGCTCCGGCCCGTTAGTTCGCCCCTTTATTACGGCCCTTGGGTGGTGGGCGCAGAAGGGCCGGGAGACGGTAAAAAAAGTTGGGACAATTTTACCGGCGCCATCGCCGATTTCACAGAATGGCCCCGCTCGAAGACTAAGGATCTGCGGTCGGTCCTGGCGCTGGGTCAGGAGGAGACTAAAAATTATTTAGCCGGGCTAAAAGAATATCTGGTTAAACATGGTCTTAAACTACCTTATGCTTTTAAGGATGGTTGGGACGGCAACCAGACCCCTCTTTACAACCCGCTGGAAAGTTCTGATTTTTATGCAAACCTTAAACCTGAACCGGCTAACCCGGCCCAGACCAGGCAGGAAGGAATTAGCTAATGTACCTGCAAATAAAGTTGTTGAGCGATACGGCGCCCGGTTCGGGTTCGGACGAAGTCGGCGGAATAGACCGAAGCGTCGTCTTTGATGAGAAAGGGTTGCCCTATATTCCGGCCCGGCGGCTAAAGGGAGTTCTGCGGGAAGCGGCGCTTGAAGCACTAGAAGCCCAAACTATAGGCAGGTCGGTCGGGCCGGTTAGTTTGACGCTTATTGATGAGCTTTTCGGGAAGGTAGGCGACCAAAAGCCCGGCCGACTGGCGCTTGCCAACGCCCGGCTGGCCGAGGCCGACAGCTTAACCGACTGGTTGGAATGGGCCGCCAGCCAGGATGCAGCCCTGGTCAACCTAGAAGCAGTTCGCAATAGTTATAGCGCTTTAAGAACCCAAACCAGCATCAGCCGGGTCAGCGGCGGGCCGGTCGAAAATACTTTGCGGGTTACACGGGTCTTACGGCGCTGTTTGGAGTTTAAGGTAGAGGTTGATTTAAAGACTGAGCCTGGTTCTAACGCGCTTGAAAGCGATCTTAAAGAAGTGCTGGCGGTAGCTTGCGCGGCGGCCCGCCGGTTGGGCCTTTCGCGTAACCGGGGTCTGGGAGAAGTTGAAATAGCCCTTTATGAGAATAATAAGACAAAAGTTGAGGCAAGGACGCTACAGATGAACCGGCCGGGAGAGTAATGATGAATACTTACCAGCTTAGTTACCGCTTCACTTTAAGAAGTCCGGCGGTTTTCCAGATAATCGAGAATGACCCTAACCTGGTTTTAAGTGAAGGGTATGTACCAGGCAGCTCTATCCGGGGAGCGGTGGCGGGGTTATATATCGCTTCAGAGAAACTAGGTTCTATCGCCCATACCGATAAAAATTTTATAGATTGGTTTCTGGACGAAAAGGTAGCTTTTCTTAATGCTTACCCTTGCCTGGAAATAGCCGATGATGAGTACCGGCGGGGTCTGCCGGTTCCGGCTTCCTTACAACATGAAAAGAAAATTGACAATAAATATAAAGATCTGGTTAAGTCCATACCGAAAGCAAATGAAACTTATAAACGGGCCGAAGGTAGTTTTAGTTTTATACATGGCCCGAGAT
>CADDZM010000634.1 GCA_902812345.1 Chloroflexota bacterium
CCGCGCCTTACCGCTCAAACAAACCGGCAGGAGGAAGATTTAGCCCGGGTAGAGGCAGCGGTGGAGGGGCTCCATCCGCCCCCTTCCGGCCAGGACGGCCCAACCCGAACGGGTTCGTCCCGGCAGCGGAACGTTCCGCGCCAACTCCGGGTCGCGGCAGACCACCGGCCGGCCCCAGACGCTCCGGTCAATCCGCGCCGGAAACACCAAACCGGGGAAACAGCGGCCCGGCCCGTAATCGCCCCACCGGGCAGCGCCCTTCCCGCCCAAACAGACAGGGCGGCCGGGACTAAAATTAAAATTCGCGTTTTCAGTTAAAGGTTGTTTTGTACGAAACAACCTTTGAACAAATCTTAATGGTTTTATAGAAAGACAGGTGCCGGGCAGCATGGCCGAATTGGTAGGCAGCGAAGGACTGCAGCACGACCAGAATACCCATTTGTTGATAGCGATAGATGGCACCGCCGGGGCCGGGAAAACCACCATCGGCCAGATGCTGGCGGCCAAACTCAATATTCCTTACCTGGATACCGGCGCGATGTACCGGGCGGTCACGCTGCTGGCCCTCCAAAAAGGCGTTCCTCTGAACCCGCCCGACGCCGTCCGGCTGACCGAACTGGCCCGCAACCTTCACTTTGTCTCACGCGACGCCACCCCCGAAGAAGCCGCCGACCAGCGCCAGTATACGGTCCTGGTGGATGGCAAGGATGTTAGCGAGGACTTGCGCTCGCCCGAAGTGGAAAACGGCGTTTCGATGGTCGCAACCATCCCGGAGGTTCGAGCCGAACTGGTCGAGCGGCAGCGCGAAATCAGCCGGAAAGCCCCTGGCGGCATCATCATGATGGGCCGGGACATCGGCAGTGTGGTTTTACCGGAGGCCGACCTGAAAATCTACCTGGACGCTTCCCCTGAAGTACGCGCCCGGCGGCGCAGCAAGCAAGACGCCAAGGACCAGGAACAGGCCCGCCAGAACCTTGAAAACCGCGACAAGGTGGACAGCCAACGGGCCGTCGCCCCCCTCGTCCTCGCGCCCGGCGCGATTCCCATCTTCACCGACCACCTCACCCGCGAAGAAGTGATGGCGCGAGTTGAGGAAATTCTCGACAAAACTTTGAAGAAGCGGGGATTTTATAAATAGTAAAAGGACGAGGCCGGGAAGCCTCGTCCTTCTTTTTAAGGTTCGGTGCGTTTCCGCGAGCGATTATACGCCCAGGGAAGCCTCGAACTTAACGGTGTCCTCGATCCATTCAAGACCCTTGCTCACGATTTGGTCCAGGGTAGACTTCAGGTTCTCGAACTCAGGGACGATTTTGCTCTCGAAGGAACTGCGGGTCTTGTCAGCCGACTCGCCAACCCAGAAGTTGGAGGTCTGGCGGTAGATGTCGCGCATATCATTGCTCTTGTTGGCGACCTGGGTGTTCTTCTGCTGGTGATTGTCGAACGAGTTCCGCATCTGCGAAGGCTCAATCTGGGCGCGGTCGGCTACGTTGATTTTGATGGTGACCTCGACGAACGGAGGCGAGCTATAATCGCTCTTGGCGCCTTCGGAGGCGAATTTGTCCACCAACTGGTTTACCACGTCTTTGCAGGCGCTGTTGAAAGCGTTGTTGGCCGCTACGACCGCGTTGCCGACCTGGTTGATAGCCTGCTCGGCCATCTTAATCAGTTCGCCGAAGCCGAAGGCGAAGGTCAGGACGGATACCGCTTCCAGGATTTCGGTAACGTCCTGGATAAGTTTGAGAAGGTCCTGGGTTGCTTTTTCCATATCCTGGAGGGTCTGGAACATCTGTTTCGGTTCGAGAATAATGCTACCGCCAGCCATTTCTTTTTCCTTTCTTTCCGGGAACTTTGCCCGGTTAAACAAGCCTTAAATAATTTGTGATTTTGACTTTGGTGCCGGTTCCCAACTTTTTAACCGGCTGCGTTTGCTTACATTTGCATTGTAAAGCTTGATACAGGAAGTGAGAAGGGACAAAACTAGGTCATTACTAAGACATATGAAGTGTATAAGTCATATAAACTAAGACAAAAGGCTTGTCCTGGTTAGGCTTTTGGCGTAAAAGCCTTTGTGCCTCCCAAAGTAGCCGATAAGTTAGCCCTGTCGCCTGGACCGGGTCAAAGTGGACGATTAGAACCGGCTTATACCAGGTCAGAGGCATTTCTTGTCACGCCCCTGGTATCAGGCGTTATAAATTAAGTATTAATGACGTTTACTAAATGCCTAT
>CADDZM010000635.1 GCA_902812345.1 Chloroflexota bacterium
GTCAAAATATAAATCTGGTAGAGCGTATTAAACAAAACCCCGACCGGTAAATGCCAACTCCGCCAGCCTTTTCCCCGGTACGCCCCCCATAATTCCACCAGCCCTGCCCCGCACAAAGCGGCCAGGGGTGGCGCAAGCATGACCAGGTAATAGGGGTGAATTGTGCCTTTCGCCAGGCTAAAGACCAGCCAGAATGACACCAGCCAGCCTGTCCAGATTAGCAGGGCCGCCTGGCGTTTACTTCTCCACCCATCCGGTTTAAACCGGGCGAATAAAGCCGCCAGGCCGAACAAAATCAGCGGCACCAGCCAGTTGGATTCTCCGGCAATATAGTTCTGGAAAAGGCGTAACGGGCCGGGTTGTCCGGCCAGCGCCACCGTTGAAAATTCAGCTGAACCGTCGGCGCCGGTTTCGACCCGGCTAAGGCCGTTGTAGCCCAGGATTAAATTTATAACGGTGTTATTGGTGGAGCCGCCGATAAAAGGCCGCTGGTCGGGCGGAACTCCGTCCACGATGAGCGCCCAGGAGAGGGAAACCGCCAGCACTACGACCGAAGCCAGGGTCAGGTGAAGGATTTTTCTAGTTGGTCGGCCCCGGCCCATCCCGAAATAAACCAGGAAGAATCCCGGAAGGGTTACGAAGGCTTCCAGCATTTTAAGGTTGAAACCCAGCCCGGCCAGGGACGCCAGGACCAGAACCCAGCTTAACCGCCCGATTTCGACCGCTCTGGTCAGGACGTACACCTGCAAGAGCAAAACTAAAATCAGGAGACTTTCCGGGTTGTTATGGCGGCTGGTAACGACAAAAATCGGGGTTAGGGCCAGGGCCAAAGCGGTCAGCAGCCCGGCAGGTGGCCCAAAGGCCTTTTTTACCAGTTTGTAGAGCAGGCCCACGCTCAAAACCCCGGCGATGGCCTGGGGCAAAAGTAAACTTAAACCGCTAAAGCCCAGCAGCCCGGCAAAAGCCGCCTGGACCCATAAAAAGATAGGCGGTTTATCAACCGTTATAAACCCGGCGGGGTCGAACGAGCCGTAGAAAAAGTTTGACCAGTTCGCCAGCATGCTTTTGACGGCTGAAGCATAATACTCATTATTATAGCCGAGTTCTTCCAGCCGGAAAAAATTTAAAAACCCGGCCAGGGCCAGAATTGCCAGCAGTCCAAGCCTGAGCCAGCTTAGGGCAGTGACTCGCCGGGAAAGGGCAGCCAGCCTCTGCCGGGCGGTGGGCTCTGCCGGTGTTGGGGGTATTTCTTCGATTGTGCGTAACCGGTTGGTCGAAGGGCTGCTTAACGGGTTATCCAACAAAAGTCCTTAAAGAAATCAGGGTGAGTTCTATAAAATTTCGGAAATCAACCCCTCTATTGTAAACCGAAAAGAATTTCACTTCCAATAGCCTATTATTCCTTTTAGAGAAAATTTAAAAGCAAAAAGAGGGCTATTTCTAGCCCTCTCTTGAAAAGTTAAAGAACCGGACGATGTGGTTATTCACCAGAGAAGTCTTCGACCTGGGAGGCCTTACCGGGGGTGTTATTTACCGGCTGAAAGTTTGGCTGAAACCAAAGGCGTCACCTTGCATCTCGAAAGCAGCGACAAGGTGCTAATCCTGGCCGATAGCCAGTTGTTTGAGCAGGTTGTGCTTATTCTGCTGGATAACGCCGTGAAATATAACCGCCCGGCGGTTCGGTCACGGCCCGGGTAGGCGTCACCAATGAGCAGCCGTTCTTGCGGGTGACAGATACCGGCAGCGGCATTTCACCCGAACACCTGCCGAACCTGGGCAAGCGGTTCTACCGCGTGGATAAAGCCCGCGCCCGCGAGACCGGCGGGCGCACTCTGGGCCTTCCGCTGGCCTTCAGTATCGTCAGGGCGCACTCTGGAAACCTCGAACTAACCAGCCAGCCGGACGAAGGAACCACAACAAATGTAACCTTACCGGCCTTCCGGCTGCTTCACCTGACCGGCGAACCGGGCCAGACCGTCAGCTAATTCTTTTTGGTACGATTCATCAGTGGGAGGAATTATATTCCCGACAAATCCTGCAGGCATCGGGAATAATATTTTCTCATAAAACCACAAACTAAAGGCCGAGTGGTAGCACCCCATTAAACGGTGAAAAACAGGAAAAGTTGAAATAAAAGCGTTCATCTGGCAAAATTTGGTTATGATTACAAAAGAACCAATGCCGATGAACGCTGGGGAGCAATTCTGCTCTAAC
>CADDZM010000636.1 GCA_902812345.1 Chloroflexota bacterium
GTGTTAAGGTAACTGCGTAAAGCGGACACCTGGCTGATGTCGATGTCGTAATGGGTCATGGGCAGATTGTTCCAGGTAATACCGTAGGTATGGATGCCCCAGACATCAAAGTCAACCGGGTGGCCGTACTGGGATTGGTAAGCGGCTAACATCTGAGTGGTCCAGTTCTGGCCGGAGGGAAAGCCGCCGCAGCCGCCACAGGTCTGGTCCCAGTTTAGCATGTTCGGGCCGACCAGCCTGGCGGTCGGATCGGCCTGCCGGATGGCATTTTTAAGGGTTTCGTACTGGGTAGCGTACTGGGCCGGGGTCGCGTTATCCTGGCCGTCCACGTTCGGCTCATTACCGATCATCCAGTAGCTGCCGGTGGGCATACTCCGCACGTAATTCTGTAGAGCCGTCAGGTTACTCGGATAGGCGGTCCCGGTTCTTACGAGCTGGATACGCTGGCGGTTGTCGTCCGGATTAACGCTCCGCTGGTCAAAGCTGTACCAGGTGCGCTGGTTGCCCAGTTGCGCCAGGTTAGCGGTCAGGGCCGCCGGGGTTGGCGAGCCGGTAACGGTCAGGCCAAACCGTTTATCGGCCATCTGGGCAGCCTGTTGGGTTGTTGCTGAAAGAACAGTACCGCCAACCCCTGGCCGGGGTAACAGCATAAACCCTATTAGAAGACACAGGCTGGCCCAGCGCCAGGTATACTTTAATAAACCCTTTACAAAGTAATGCATGTTCCCACCTACATTTTCCGCGAGCTATATAAAATTATAAATAGTTTTTAACAGTATAACGGTAATTTGGTTAAAAAACCAGTAGGTAAACAAGTTTATTTTGCATAACGTTTAATTTCTTAAACTGTTAGGTAAACAAAACAGGCCTAAAATAAATAAAATCAATTCTAAAAAGAAGAATTCCCTCTGAAAGAAGAATTGGCCGGCTGAGCAAAAGTAGACCGCAAATCCAAAAGAAGGTATAGTTAGCCTGTTAAGAGCCGAGGTATAGTCAGTTTTTAAAGACATAGACCGCATAGATAAACGAGGTTCCTGATTATAAAGCCCTGGAGAAAAGTAGAACCAGAACCGCCCACCGATAGGCGCCGTTCACCTGCCGTCCAGACCCCTGCATTCGATCAGAGGAGCAGACCTTCCTGGACGAGTTGGGCGGCTTTTGGGGGGCCACTTTTAATTTCTGGTTCGGTTTATCTGCTGACAGCCGCTTCTGGCCTGACCTGGCGGCACGGTGGTGATGACGGCGGCGACCTCGCAACGGCGGTAGCCCTGGAGGGGGTGCCGCACCCGACCGGCTATCCTCTCTATTTATTAACCGGCAAGCTGCTATCGTTTCTGGCTCCCGATCCGGCCCGCGCCTTAACCCTGGCGACAGCTCTCTGGGGCGCCCTGGCAAGTGGTTTACTCAGCCTGGCCGTCTACCGCTTCAACCGGCAACTGCTGATTTCTTCCCCATTCGCTTCCATAACTCCCCGAACAGCTCCAACCATCGCTACCAGAGCGGAGGCAACGCCAATAGGAGCAACACCTGCAGGGTCTGCCACAACTGGAGCTACCCCAATGGAAGCTGCTACAACGGCAGAAGCGACACCTGCGAAAGCAGGACCGGAAGAGGTGACACGAGCACGGGCAGGAGCGGCGACACCGGTGCAGCCGGTACCACCCGAACAGGAACCGGAACGGGAACAGAGACTGTTATATGAAACGGCTGGGCTGGCCGGAGGTTGGCTGGCCGGCTTGAGCCTGGCCCTGGCGCCGCTGGTCTGGTCCCAGTCGATAATAGTCGAAATTTATTCCCTGAATTTATTGCTGCTGGCTGGCCTGCTTCTGGCTCTGGTCTGGTGGCGTGAAAAAGTCCAGAGCCTGGGGCGTCTTTTGCTACTGGCGCTCGTAGCCGGTCTTGCGGCCGGTCACCACCGTACCGCCATCTTTAGTTTAATCGCGGTAGCCGTCTTCGTACTGCTTACCTGGTGGTCGGCCGGTAAAGACAACCGGCCGTTTCTAAGCTGGCCGCGATTGCTTTTAGCCGGTGGGCTGGCCGTCCTGGCGGCTCTCTTACCTTCCCTGGTGCTGCTGGCCCGGGGCGGTCAGCAACCGGCCTCAAACTGGGACAACCTGAGCTGGTCCGACCCGGCGCTCTTCTGGCAGTATCTGACAGCCGGTGAATACCGCAACCTCCTGTTTGCCTCCACCCCTGGGTCGGAACTGAGC
>CADDZM010000637.1 GCA_902812345.1 Chloroflexota bacterium
GCCGTACAGCGTTTCGGTATAAGTGGGCGGGCCGGACATTTTTCCGCTCGATATTTCGTTCCGCCAAATGCTGGATGAAAACGGGGTTGGTTTCGTGACGCTGCATACCGGGCGGGCTGCGTTCGCCTGGATGCAGGACTATTTGACCCGGCAGTTAGGCCCGCCCACTTATACCGAAACGCTGTACGGCCAGGCGTTACTGGGCTGGAAGTTGCTGCCCCTGGGAACAAATTTGCCGGGTCCGGTGGCGGCCGGACAGTTTAGAATCCGGTTGGGTGATGGCTGGGACGCGGGTCTGGGCAAGAGCGACAACGGCCAGTTGTTGCGGCTGGTCGAGCAGGACGCTCAACTGCTGGTGACACCCGGCACACCCGGCCCGGCCACCTTGAACCTGAGCGTGACGCCGTATATCCGGCCCCAGACGGTAGAAGTTAGCCTTAATGGAAAGTCATTGGGGAAAATCGAGGGGAAAGCGCCCTGGCAGCCGGTAACGGCCAGTTTTGGATTGCAATTACAGGCCGGGAAAAACATCGTTCAGCTTCACTCGTCGGAAGGCTGCCTTCACCCGGTGGACTACATCCCCAACAGCGACGACCAGCGCTGCATTAGCTTCGCGGTCCAAAATGTAACTTTGAAGTAATTTCTCTCTAATTTTCCGTTATACTCCACAGTCGTATTGTTTTATCCAAAGCAGCAGAAGCCAGGGTTTTGCCATCGGGTGACCATTCTAGTGATGTTATTGTGTCAGTATGACCTGAAAGTACTTTTAGCAAGGAAGCTCTAACTTGCGGTGGAGTAGGAGTAGTAATTGCGGCAGCTAAAGTAGGATTGTTGGTTTTAGTGGCCGATAACAGGAATTGTGGTAATTATAACGTTCAAAATTCCCCATAAAATTGCAACTACAGTAATTAATAAAAGTAACTTTGCCACTAATTTGATAAGGGTGATAATTATAGATGATTTTTGTATTCCTTTAGCGGATGTTGCTATTATATTCGAATCAGATATACTAACTGATTCTTGGGGTATTGGTGATTGAAAAGGTGGTTGGTATCTTGGTAAAGGAGTCGGTACCGCAGGCGGCTGGTACTTTGCCACTTCTGTAACAGCGTAATTAGGGTCTTTTTCGGTTGGGGCGGACGCTTTTTGCACATTTGCATTTATAACTCTTTGGAATTGCCGGTAAAACTCAATTGCAGGGCGGGTGCGTTTGGCCGGGTCTTTTGCCAAGGCATCGCTAAAAACCGTATCCATGCCGGGCGGATATACGAGGTCCGGGGCTTTATCGCTTAATTCAGGTACGGGTAAATTCAAGTGTTGGCCCATTACCTCAAGGTTATTGCCCTGGAACGGCACTTTCCCTGCCAGCATCTGGTAAGTCATAATCGCCAGCGCGTAAATATCGGTGGCCTTTCCTGCGTGGCCCTGCCACTGTTCCGGAGCCATATAAAACGGTGTCCCGCTGATGTTCACGGTCATCAAAGACGAAGATTGCGAGTTGGAAAGCGGCGTCGCCAGGCCGAAGTCGGCCAGGAGCGGGTGGCCCCGGCTGTCTAGCAGCACATTTTGCGGTTTGATGTCGCGGTGCAGCAGCCCTTGTGAGTGAGCATAATCGAGGGCGTCGGCCAAGTGTTCGAGGTAAAAAGAAACCTTGTCAAAAGGTAGTTGGACCGACTTTTTGTCAACGCCGGGTCTTAACACTTCGGCCAGCGAACCACCCTCGGCAAAGCGAGTGATGATGTAGGCCAGGCTTTCGCTAACCTCATAGTCAATTACCTGCAAAATATTGGGGTGTTCGAGGCGAGCCAGGGTGCTGGCTTCCCGCTCCAAATCTTCGCGGACCTGCGGGTCAACCAGTAACTGGGGATGTAAAAACTTGATGGCGACCCGGCGCGGTGGCTTAAACTTGAGGTCTTCGGCCATATAGACCTGCCCGAACCCGCCGCTTCCCAGCGGCTTTTGCAGCCGGTAGCGGTTGGCGATAAGAGCGCCGGGACTGATAGGGATTGCCTGGTTACTGGGCGGCCAATTGTTTTGCATATGTACAAGCCTGCTAGTGCGTGGTTAGTTATCAAATTTAACGGATTAAAAAAATTTTATTTAAGTTTATAATACTTAAAATTCTATTCCTTTGCAACATGCCAGGCTGACGAGTATTTTCAAAAGATTTAAGCCCCACTCGGTATAGTTATATAG
>CADDZM010000638.1 GCA_902812345.1 Chloroflexota bacterium
GTAGTAGGCCGCGTCAAAAGGCATTGCGCCAGCAGCCAAAAGCCGTCAAGTTAGACTTAGACTTAGACTTAGACTTAGAGCCTATCTCAATAGGCCAGCCGCGCGGAAAGAAATAATAGCACAGGCCAGGTGCAGTTCAGCTAAATAGTTTTCGGCTTTCTTTTCCCAACGAATTAATAAAGCTCGGAAACGATTGAACCAGCTATGACCTCGCTCTACGACCCACCGGCGCGCTTTCTTACCGGCTTGTCGAAGAAGTCTTTTTAGCTCACGGGCTTCTTTATCCCGTGGCACGATGTGCAAGGTATAACCAAATAGTTCGCCTAACTCGCGCACCAACTCTTTGTCATAACCAGCGTCTAAACATAAGTTCTCGACCGCCATAGGCTCATTTTCAACCGGTCGCACTAGAGGAATACTTTCAATGGTCTCGGCTACCAACTTAAAATCTACCGTGTTTGCCGCGGCGACACATATTCCGATGGGTACGCCCGCTCCATCGGTTAGCAGGCTGCGTTTTGTACCGCTTTTAGCCCGGTCAGTTGGATTTGGCCCGGTTTTTTTTCCCACCGAGCGGCGCTTTTATCATTGCACCGTCGAGCGATTGCCAGTCCCATTTAATACCTTTAAGTTCGTCATATTCTTCAAGGCCCATCTCCCACAAGTGGCTGAAAACCCCAGCCTCGCTCCATTCTTGGAAACGGCGATGGGCACTGGAGGAAGTACAAATCCCCGTAGCGTTAAGGGCGTTCCATTGACAACCGGTCCGCAAGCGAAAGAAGATGGCATCCATAGCCGCCCGGTCATCCACCCGTGGGCGGTGGCAGCCTAAGGGATGGAATTTAGGTGGTGGCAAAAGGGGTTGAATTTTAGCCCATAATTCATCCGGTATGCCCCACTTTTCAGTACTTTTACTCATTTGCTCTTTACCTCCTAAAAGGTTTTAGAGCAAATTTCGTTCCCTATTGAGATAGGTTCTTAGATAAAGCTTGTTAAAGTGCTTTTGGTTTGGTTTGCCTCTTGACAATCAATACCGTATCTCCACTTCGCTTGCGCCCGGAGGTCGTACCTGCGGGTGTGACAAAAAAGTGAGGAATGACAAGTATCGTAGTTTAGTAAAAACCAAGCAAAAAGCCGGGATGCGCTAAAAACCATCCCGGCCTTAATTCTAAGAGTGAAAAGCGAAATTAGTCGCGCTGGCTCTTGCGGCGCTGGCGCTGCTGGCTTTTCTTCATTTTCTCGCGTCTCTCGACCCCTTTGGAGACAAAGAAGCGTTTGCGTTTGTATTCGCTCAAAACGCCTGCTCGTTTGACCTTCTGGCTAAAGCGACGAAGTAGAGCTTCAAAGCTCTCCCCTTCTTCCTGGCTTACCTGCAAAAAATATCACCCCTCTTTCTTAGCTCAAACCGGAGTTTATCTTAATTGCGGTTTGGCTTCTGGTTATTATAACACGTCCGGCAAAAAACTGGAACTCCTTCTCTCGGCACAAACGGTACTTCGGTCTTGATACCGCAATTTGCGCAGACAATCGGGTAACGCTGCCGCTCGACCTGGTCATAGCCGTTGTTGTCGTAGCTGTTACCAAAATTAGAGTAGTTGGAGTTAGAGTTGTTGCTGTAGCCGCCGTTGCCGTAACCGCGCTGGTTGCCATAACCGCCATTGGAGTAATTATTGCGCGGGTTGTTATAGGAGTTGTTGCCGTAATTACTGTAGCCGCCCCGCTGGGCGTTCGGGCTGTTGAAATTGCGCTGGTTGCCAGGGTTGTTGTAATTGCCTCGCTGGCTACTCTGGTTATAGTTGCCGCCGGACGGGTTGCGCTGGCTGCCATAGCCAAAACCGTAGTTGCCGCTATAGTTGCCATAGTTACTGCGCTGGTTGCTCTGGTTGTTGTAGTTGCTGCGCTGATTATTATAACTACCTCCGTTGCCGTAGTTATTGCGCGGGTTGTTATAGCTGGAATTGGAATTAGAGTTAGAGTTGTAATTACCTCCGTTGGAGGAATAGCCGGTATTATTGGGGGAGTTAAGCTTGCGAGCGGAGCGACAATTACTGCACCTTACCGGGTCGTTCTCAAAACCCTTTTGGGCATAGAAATCCTGCTCCCTTGCAGAAAAAATAAATTCCTCACCACAATCACGACAAAATAAAATCTTATCTTCCTTTTCGACACTCACAGTGGACTCCTTTGAGA
>CADDZM010000639.1 GCA_902812345.1 Chloroflexota bacterium
GTATAAGCCGCATCTGGGCAGACGAATTTCCCATTACTGTTTGGAAGGGTAATGGACCCGTCATTGCGGCAGCCATCCAGGGTGAAGCTTACACTATCTGGGTCTCCAGCAGCCGCTGAGACCGTAATGGACCACATAACTAAACTTGCTGCGAGGGCAAAAAAAAGCAGGAATGGGAAAACCCATCTGCTACTTTTTCTTAAAGATCTTGAGCTACTTAACACGCTTTTACGCATATTTAGAACCTCCCTGTTCTTGTAAAGCTGATTCCATCAAAAAATTAGAAAGAGGCTGGAATTGTGAACAGGTGGACCCTTCCACTTCACGAAATTTTAAATACTTAACCTTTTGCTATTGGACCTCCTTACTACTTTCACACTAATAAACCTTTTGAAATAGTTAGTTACGGATAAACCAATTTGAACACAAAGTTAGAAACCGATATAGAAATCAAAGCATAAGGAAAAAAGGCTAGAATCGCTGCATCTCTCAAAGATGAATTAGAACAAATTCTAACTTCTTAATTACTACAGTATTAAAGCTTTAACTTTATTTTGGGCAGATAATAAGTGAGCTAGGTAACGACTTTCATAATAGGAACTACCTCAATCGACTGTTACTTCATAAACTATTACTGTACCGAAGTTTGTTCCGGGATAATTGTTAGGAGAAGAAAAACTTCCATCTTGGAGTTGGATTAGCGTAATAACCTTTAACGAAACCGATAAGAAACGGAAGTAATAGAGTTGGAAAAAGAGAAAAGACGACATATAAGAATAAAGTAACCCATTTACTCTTACCGTTGGTAACTGACCTGCGTATGAGAATATTAGAAGAGTTTTTGTACCGAGAATAACCCAGATGAAAGAGATAGTACTATAGTACCATATAGATTTAACAAAATCAAGGCTTATTTGATAGGTTTATTTCTAAAAAATTACACCAGAAGAACTAACCGGTTAGTGGGGAGGACATCCTTTTAGCATGATTATACTAGTTCTGGACGTGTTCGGAATGCAATATAACCGGCCGGGAAATTTAATAAATTAACCAGCAAAAGGAGAGTTGAAAGGCTAACCGCGATGTCGCCTGGGTATCCAAGTTGGGTCATTATGCTCACAAGGGCCAGGTCTCGCACGCCTATTCCACTTATTGTAACCGGCACCAGACTGGCTATGGTTGCCAGGCTGCTGACAGCCAGGGCGGTTGTTACCGGTAAATTAACGCCGAGCGCCAAAGCCAGCAACCAGGTTCGGGCCACCGCCAAACAAGCTGTGACCAGGGTTAAAAAGAGAGCCGTCCCCGTAGGCCACGGGGCCAGGGGCCGGTAAGGGACAGCAGTCGCGCCCTCTAGTGACATTGCAGGTGGTACCGGGCTTTCTCCTTTTAGCTGTCCGGTTCCCGTTATCTTGCCCAGGGCGCGGGCCAGGGGCCAGGCAAGGGCCTTTCTCAGGAGATTGTTGAAAACAAAATTAAAAAGAGGGGGGACTGCCACCACCAAAATGCCCAGACCTGTCAGGGCTAGAAAACTCAGGAGCAGCGGTAAATTTCCATAAAATAGGCTGCCGAGCTGTAAAAGTCCTCCAAGCGCCAGCAACACCAGGACAAACATATCAAAAAGGCGGTCCAGTAGGGTTGCGACCATACCCCTGGATAGCGAGTACCCTTTATCTTGCAGGTAAAGAGCTTTTATAAAATCCCCGGCCTGCCCAGGGGTAACGCTTCCGGCCGCTAATCCCAGGCCGTAAAGGGCGGTGGCCTCTTTACGGGAAATATTTATACCATAATTCTTAAGAATGTATTTCCAGCGCAAGGCTTTCAAACCTATAATGGGAAAAATCAGCCCTACCGACCCCGCAACCGCCCACAAATTAGCGTGCGATAAATCCTGGCCTATTTGCTGGTAGTTCAGGTTCAAGCGCGAAAGCAGCCCGAGTAATACGAGCGTACCCAGCAGCCGCACTAAGATGCGTTTGTAATTCCGCGGCCGGACCACGGCCGGGTGGCGGAGAAGAACCGTTCTAACCGGACCTGGCGCGGACAAATTGGTAATGACTTTGAACACCGGATTTATCCTCACTTGCTGATAATAGTGGCGGCGGAGAAAGGCTTACCCTTCTATTCAGCCGGGGTCGCTTCACAGGGCAAAGCCTCCTGGGCGGTCCCGGGCGCGCCCCCATGCTGGTA
>CADDZM010000640.1 GCA_902812345.1 Chloroflexota bacterium
ATTTACAACGCTACCAAGAACGTCACCGCGCCGGGCAAGGATTTCGGCGCTTACAGCGTGGCGAAGGCCGCCGAAGCGCAGCTTTGCCGCATTGTCGCCATCGAGGGGGGCGAGTTCGGCATCCGGGCCAATATGCTCAACCCCGACGCTGTCTTTGAAGGCTCGTCGCTGTGGAGCGAAGACCTCAAAGCCAGGCGGGCGGCGGCATACGGCATCACCGTCCAGGAGTTACCCAATTTCTACCGCCAGCGCAACCTCTTAAAGGTCGAAGTAACCGCCGAGGACGTGGCCGAAGCGGCCCTTTTCCTGGCCGGACCCCGCGCCGCCAAGACCACCGGGGCCATGATTCCGGTGGATGGCGGCGTCAAAGAAGCCTTCCCACGCTAAGTTTTTAAGGCTTTGGCCGGCCATTCTGAGCATAACAAAGAATTAAAATAAGGATTTTTGCTATGCTCAGAATGACTCTAATGGTCCAGACTTAAATATAAGAATTGGGGACGACAACTTACCGCAAACCACTAAACAAATAAAGAATCCCGGAACAGGTAATTTATGGCCCAACTACCTTCTCCTGGCATACCATTTTTGCTTCCCCCGTTTGCCGGGGCTAAAAGTATTGCCGTTGTAATACCCGGTATATTTGAGGGTTTAAGTGAAATTGAAGTCAAGCAGATTAAGAAATTACCGGATTTATTGAACGAAAACCGGGCTGCCCTGGAACGGGAATTAGGCGCACCTTTTCATTTTGGTGGGGCCGAATCGGTTGAAGAGGCCCGCTGGCTGATTGGCCCGGCGGCGAACAACCCGGCCCTGGCGGCCTTACGCTCCCCGGCCCAACGACCGGAGCTTTTCCTGGACCGCCAACAGCGCCTACTCGTATGCGACGCACCTTCCCTGGGCGACGTGATGGATACTTTCAGTATGATCCGGGCCCTTGCCCGGACCAGTGGCGGAATTATCCCGCTGGCGGACTGCCCGGACGTTGACGCGGCGATAGAGCGTATCAAAATTGAAGTTGGTGATAGTTACCCATCTTTCCGGTTACGCGGGCTGGATTGGGAAACCCTTTGCACAAAGCATACTCCACTGGTCCGAGCAGCCAGCGACCCGGTTATTGCTATGCAAGAATGGATGGCCGAATTGCAAGATGGGCACTCCTGGGTCCGCCCGGCAGTCGGCCTCAATGACCGGCCTTACCATTTGTGGGCTACCCAGGAAGCGGCCATCTTCACCCGCGTCCCCGAAGATACGCCAGCCTGGCAAACCGGGGTAAGAGTCGGTTTCCGGCTGGTTGGTGAAGATAATAAAGGCTGGTGGAACCGCAGCGCCGCGACACCTCATTCCCGTGCGCTATTGGCAGGCCGCCGCTTGCTTCAGGGAGCGCCCGGAACCACCCGCTGTTTCACGGCTGTTTCGCCGGAAGGGGCACAAATTACCTGGGACGACGCGGTGCCCAACGATCCCTGGAAACCGATTGCAGCCTGGCGAAGACTGCCGACTGGCACCGGCTATCTAAAGATTCGGGCCTGGCTGGAAGGGTACGATTTGGACGAAATCATTGAAGAGGCTTTTAGTTCGTTAAAAACTTCGGAGAAATTAATTATTGATTTGCGGGGTAATCCCGGTGGGGATTTAGTCATGGCTCACCGCTTTCGGGACCGTTTTCTACACGAGGCAGGCTTGATGGGAACTATTCGGACCCGCTTGCTAGGCCGCCCGAACTTGAGCGAACCTGCCCCAATCCTGGGGGAACCCGCCCAAACCGGACCCCGTTGGACCAGGCCGGTCGTCTTTTTAACCGACGCATTAACCAATTCCGCCAGCGAAGACGCTTTGCTTGGGTTGCAGGGTTTAAGTCACGTCAAAGTGGTGGGCGAACCGAGCGGCGGTGGAAGCGGGCGGATGCGGGTTTTGCGGTTACTTCAAGGCTGGCGCTTAACCGTCAGCACCGCCCTGACCTATGACAGGCAAGGCCGGTGCATTGAAGGGAACGGCATCCCGGTTGATCATCTTTTTATACCGGATCGCTTCCGGCCCGGCAGCGAAGAACTAATCCTCGCTTACGCCGACCGCGCTTTTTAGGCGGCTAACGCTAACCAGACGGCCTTAGATAAAAAGAAGGAGCCTGGCTTTTACCAGGCTCCCGCTTTAGGCGAGCACTATTGACTTGTTTTATAT
>CADDZM010000641.1 GCA_902812345.1 Chloroflexota bacterium
GAACACACCTACCGCCACAGAGAGCTTTACCTGAAAGCCTTTAACGATCTCAAAAGCACGATTAAACCGGCTACCGGCCAGGCCGAAGTGCTGCTCAAACGCGGCCAGGACTATTTAAACCAGCGCATGTTCAAACAGGCTTTGTTCGATTTCTCGGAAGCCTTGCAGACCAATTCGCCTTTTAAAGCAGAGCTTTTTTACTGGCGAGGGGTAGCGCACCGGGCCTTAAAAGATAACAAAGCGGCCCGCGAGGATTTCAAAAAGGCGGCCCGGTTGGGTCACGATCCCGCTAAAGATGCTTTGAAGGAAATGCCTTCCGCTTTCTTAGAAAACCTTATCGGTTTTTTGAAATTTGTTATTTTTTGGCCCTCTTATCCTCAAAAGAAAAATCCAGGCGGGAGGACGAGCCGGCCCTGGTAAAGGCTTTAACAGGGCCAGTGCAAAGTCAGGGTTGCTAAAACAGGGTCTTACTTGCGGCAAGAATTCCTTTACAAAGTATTAAGGATGACAAAGGGACGGTTGCTTTGTCTTCTCGGAGGGACAAAAAATCAAGTTAAGGCGCTGGTGATAAGCTGGGTGAGGCGCTGGGTGGTAAGTGGCTTGCTGGCAATCGCGCGAATAATCGAGTTTGGTTCAATATCATTTACGCTGCCCGCGATAGCGATGACCGGTGGCGGGTTTTTAAACCTGGCTAATTCTCTTATAAAACAATTTCCATCCATTTGCGGCATTTTTATATCGGTAATAATCAGGTCAAACGGTAAACTGGCAGCCAGGTTTAACCCCTCTTCCCCATTGGCGGCCAGAATAACGTTGTAGCCCGAAAGGGTTAAGAGTAGACCCATAATATCCCTTGTTTCGGGCTGGTCTTCAACTAAAAGAATGGTTTGCACTTTTACCTCTCCTACTTTGTATCCCGTTCCTATCTTTTCAAATTTGAAGAGTTCGAAATGCGCTGGTCAATTAATTTGAATGGCGTGGAAGTAACTAGAAAATGAGCTGAAACGGAAGGCCGAAAATGAACTTTTCCTATCGCTTAAATAGCATAATTAAATTGTAGATATATTAAACTTTACAGGTAGAATGTTGTCAATACGGCTGGATTGCTGAATTTCAATTATTAATTGGGTAGATAAGGATCTGTTTTAAGCCTCCCAATAGGATATATAGCTGTTTATCTTTTGTCTTAGTTTTGTTTAAGAAAAAAATTTAAAAATTTTTTAATGTAATTGTAACATTTTATAGCGGCTGTTTTTACTTGTTTTACAGCCCGTTTTGGTCTATCTTTATCCGGAGTGAGCCGGTGCTGCGCGAAACGGCTATGCTGGGCAGTCTGGCTTTTGGAGCCTTGAGCAGCTTCTGGGTAACTCTAACCTTTTTGCTGTCCGGCGCGCCTTACCACTACAGCAGCGATATAATCGGGCTTTTCGGGCTGCTGGGGGTGGCGGGCGCGCTCATGGCCCTGGGCGTCGGTAAATTGTGCGACATCATTAATCCCCGGATAATAACGGGGGTGGCCCTGCTGCTGAGCCTGGCCGGGTTTGTTATCGCCTGGGTAGGCGGCCAGTTTCTACCGGCCCTGGTAGCCGCCGTGATTTTGCTCGACCTGGGGACCCAGGCCGTCCAGATTTCCAGCCAGAACCGGATTTACAGCCTTAAATCCGAGGCCGGGAGCCGCCTGAACACGGTTTATATGGTAAGGTATTTCGCGGGTGGTTCAATTGGTTCGTTCCTGGGGGTCAACGGTTGGAGTTGGCTGGGCTGGAACGGCGTGGGGATGGTGGGGGTGGGAATGCTGGCGCTGGCGCTGGTGGTTTACGCCCTGGACCTCAACCGGAGCAGGTGGCGAAACCGGACAAAATAAGCTGCTTTTAATCTAAATCGCACCCCGTTTATGTTAAACTTGTAGGAAACCAAAAATGAACCGGCCCGGCCCATCCGAAAGCCGGGCCGGTTCAGGTGACGGCGGCTTTTTCGGCAAACCCCGTTTTTTGCTTTTATAAGAAATATAAGTCACTAGAACGAAACAGGCCCGTGAATGAAAACGGCCGGCAGGAAAATGATGGCAGTAAATTCTACGGCAGAAGCTACTAAACCTCTCCCCGAACCTGATACCCTGGCCGCTTATCTGGCCGAGGTTTCCTCACAAGGCCCTGCTCCTGAACCGGCCATGAAC
>CADDZM010000642.1 GCA_902812345.1 Chloroflexota bacterium
TTCCAGCGGTTCTCTTTCGAGGAAAGTGTTATCATCGTCAATATAATCTAAAACCTGCGGCTCGAAGACAAAGAAACCGCCATTAATCCAGCCTTCCAGCGCCTGGGGTTTTTCCGTGAAGATTTCGACCTGCCCGTCCACAATATCAAGCTGCCCAAACCGGGCCGGGGGCCGCACGGCGGTCAGGGTCGCCAGGCGGCCGTGCGAACGGTGAAAGGCCAGCAAATCGTCCAGGTTGACGTTAGAAACGCCGTCGCCATAGGTCAGCATAAAGGTTTCGTTACCGATGAAAGAGGCCAGCCGTTTCACGCGCCCGCCGGTCATCGTAAGGGCGCCCGTTTCGACCAGGTCAACCGCCCACTTGGTCGTATACTCGCTATGATTCGTCACCCGGCCGGTTTGCATATCCACCCGAATATCGCCGCTTAAAGAGCAGTAATCTACCATGTAACGTTTTATTACCTCGCCCTTGTAACCGAGAGCAATAATAAATTCATTAAAATTGTAATGCGAATAGTGCTTCATTATGTGCCAGAGGATCGGGTTTCCGCCGATTTCCACCATCGGTTTTGGTTTCACCTCGGTTTCTTCGGCCAGCCGTGTTCCCAAACCCCCGGCCAGGATTACTACTTTCATGCTTACCTTATTTTCCAGAGTGCCATTTCTGGCAATTGTTTTTAACTTTAACTTTTGACGCTTGAATTTTTAATTGTTTAGATTTGCGGGGCCGGGCTGGCGGACTCGACCTCCTGACCGCCCCCGGCCAATGGAAGCGTACCCGGACCGGGACCGGGACCAGGCTCGGAAACAATGTTACCGGCAAAGGGCCGTTCCGCCACCACCTTAACGCCGCCGGTATTGGACTTAAACGACAAAACCCGGGTCAAATACCGCCTGACCTGGTCGGTTTTAGCCTCGGTCAGCCGCGAGACCAGAAAAGCGTAAGCCAGACAGACCAGCCCAATCAAAAAGGCCCAGACGTAGTTGATAGGGTCCGGTTGCCAGCGTTCGGCTGGAACGGCCATTTCCCGGATAAAAGTAAGGATAGGTAAGTGGACCAGGTAAAGGGTATAGGAAAACCCGGCAAGAACCCCGGCCGTTTTGACATACCCGCCTACCAACCCGCCTACCACGACCGAACGCCGGTCCGGCCGCTTTCGTTCCGGCTGAAAGTTCATGAGCAGGTAAATCGAAAGCGCCGTGAAGAAACCTAAAGCGTAGTCCAGCGGAACGATAAAATGGGAACTCAAGGCGGTCCGCGAAATGAGTAGACTGGCTATTACCCCGCCAAACCCAAAAGCGCGGGCCAACCGCCTTTTTAGATGCGTATTCAACCAACCGGGCGGCGGCGCAATCACCAGGTAGGCCCCCATCAGCCAGATCGGGAAATAAACGGCCAGGTTGAATTGGAAACCGACGGCGGCCAGGATAACCCCAAAAGCCAGCCCCGCTACGATCCGCTTAAGCGGTGGCGTCTGCGAGAGGAACGCTATCAGCAATAGCGGAAAGAGGATGTAATACCAGAATTCGTTTGCCAGGCTCCAGAGCGCGTCATTTGAGCCAAAGGTCGGCACGAAGATTTTTTGCACGAAAAGCGCGTTACCCAGCCCGGTAAGAGGGTCAAGCCGCTGGGTGATGGTGCTGACGCCTATATAATCGTCGAGCAGCAAATTAGGCGAACCGTAAATCCCCGATAAACCAAAGATACGACCGCCCAGGGTATCCCAGAACCAGCCTAAGAGCAGGGCCGGTAGGAGTACGATATAGAGCCGGGAGAACCGGGCAATTAAATAGGTTTTCCAGCGCCATTGGTCCTTGCGGTATAACCTGGCGATACTTGCCGTAATAAAGTAGCCGCTCAGCACAAAGAAAATCATAACGGCCTGGTGCCCGAAATCGCTAAAGGCGTAGATAAACTTCGTAATAAGGGTGTGGTTTTTAACCTGCTCGCTACTCACAAAAAAGCCCCCGGTAAGGTGGGTCACCAGCACGGAGATGGCCGCCAGACCCCGCAGCATATTTAGATGTGCCGAGAGATTTGTTCCCTCGATATTACTATGGCTGGAAGTGGCCCGGTTTATAGGTTTTACCGGTTCGGGCGCTGGCGCTGGCCTGGCTTTACCGGCCCTGAAATAGCTGAGCGCGATTTTTTTAGGAGTTATCATAGTGG
>CADDZM010000643.1 GCA_902812345.1 Chloroflexota bacterium
TCATCATAGCCCTCCTTGAAATAATCGTTCCCGGTCTCCTCAGCAATGGCTTCTATTTCAGAACAATCGTGTAACCCTTCTGGCATTTCCAGTACTAGTTCAGGGTCAATCTCCCAGAAGTAACCGAATACTCCTACCCTTACCCGGATTTCGGCTTTCTGCAAGATCCGGCCGATAACTGCGAACAACCGGAATGACCGGCTTTCATCCTCGTCGTCAACAGGAGAGAAAAATGCCGACATCACATTATGGCTGTGAAGCTCCAGGACGGCTCTTTCGTAGCTTGAACCGGCATCACTGACTACCGGAATAACGCTGCCAGCAGTCTGTATTTGAGCGGGGACTTCCAACCGCCAGCGTGCGGCCTTTTGGTCAAAACTGAAGTGAAACAGCTTTTCGAGAGGGCGGTTCCACTCGTTTTTTGCTTGCCGGGCTAATTCCAGGCTTCGGGCTACCAGTTCCCGTGGAATACGCGGATAGTCCAGCCTGACAAAAGGCTGAAGGTCACTTAATCCTCTCACTTCGCAGCAGGCTACCGCCAGTAGCACTTCCAATCCGGCCCGTTTCGCTCTTAGGTAAACGCCGTCACCGGCCAGCCAGAACTCGTAAAAGATATTTGGCGGGAAGGGCGGCAAATCTCCGCCTTCATAGATATTATGAGCAACCAGTTTATGCATCTTAATTTTCCTTTCTGCTCTGCGGTACTCAGGTTAACAACTATTCAACAGTTCGTTCCATCGTAGCTATTAGCTGATCTACGAGAGCGTCTATCGTTAAACCCTCGCTGCTTTGCCTGTACCCTGAGTTTGGAAACGGCAGCAGGTCATTGACAGGGTAAGTTTTCCGGTTCTTACTCCATAAATTGGCAAGCTGGCCCAGAATATTGGCCCTGTATCGCTTCGATTTGTCCACGGCCAAATGAGCGTTAAAAGGGGATGAGATAAAGAGTTGCCACATTTCTTTGAGATTTTGAGGAGTGAGCGAACCGACCTGATTACTACCCCAGCAAATTTGTCCGTTCTCATAAACGTTTGGCAACGGTGCGTGAAAAAGGGTTAGCTTAGGGTCAAACTCTCTGGCCTTAACCGCCCAGAGGTAATAATGCCGGCCTGCCCCAGCGAAAATTAACCCCGGCAGCGGCACCTGAGCGGCCAGCAATCCTTCAGGTGGTTCCGGCTCTTCAATTCGGCCGGGAGGGTTTGAAATCATCGAAGCGGCTGGCAGCCACAGGGTATGGACTGCCGGAGGAATAAACGTTATGGCCCACTGTCCGAGCCTGTTGTAACCCCACCGGCAAATACCGGGGTTTAACCAGCCGCTGTCTACCGGCTCATGGCTGAAAGCTAAACGAACTGCCTGCGAAGACAGGAATTTGTAGCGGATACTGCCGTCTTCTGCCTGGCACTGGTAAAGATATTGCCCATCGAGCAAATAAAGGACATGCCGGGCAGCGCTGGCGCCCAGTAACGCTTCAACCGTTTGAGAAGTCACGATTGGGGGTTGGCGCTGGCGGTCGGTTGCTGACATTCGTTCCATAGTTTTATCACCTCCTCTAAATGGTGAGGACTGGCCGCCACCAGCCAGTCCAGAAATTTATCTGCTTTTTCCCATAAAACACCGGCTTGCCTGTACTGCTCGATCAGGAAATCCATATCGTCAATACTCCACTCCAGGGGGTCTGCTGCCGCTTCATCGCCCGGATCGAGAAATATGTTTCCGGTATCGTGTTCGAGCATATCCAGGGCAACCGGGAAGAAATTGAGCGGTTCATCTTTCAGGCCACAGGCCGTTTGGAATTTATCCCAGTCCAGCCTGTGGCCTTCAATAGTTGCCAGAACCAATATTTCTTCCGGTGTAAAAAAGTGTTCGCTTTCCAGGTTCAGCTCATTTTGAGCCTGACCAGTAATGAAGAGCAGCAATTGCCAGCCGTGCTTTAACTCGTCAAAATCAAGCGACCACCATTCGATGCCAAGACCGGGTAAATAAATTAAATCTTCGCGTCCATCCTGACTGTCCAGCAAAAAATCATCGTAGAAAGGGAAGAGCCGCTCGTTTACCAATCCGAGGAATTCTTTTTCCTTTGGACTGTAGAGACAGGTCGGACCCCTGGAGCTGTCGTAAACAATCTCGATACCAGCAGAGGCAGTGGAAGCAGCGAATTCGTCAGGGA
>CADDZM010000644.1 GCA_902812345.1 Chloroflexota bacterium
GTATTTGCCCCTGAACTGGTTCGGGTTCAGTGTTTCCACAAACGTTTGAACCTGTAAAGCAGCCGCTTTTTTTCCATGATTTTAAGCCGGCGGTTCAAGTCCATCGCCCAACCCTGTAATTTGCGGTGTTCGTTTTCAAGTTCGCTTTGTTGCGCAAGCTGGCGGTTTATCGCCTTTGAGATATAGGGCGGTTTCCCCAGGATTTGACGGTAAAAGTCCCAGGTTTCCCCGGCTACTTTCTCCCAGCTAAAATCCGCTGCCCGCTTTTTAATAGCGGCGATTTGTTGTCCGGCCAGTTCGGGCTGAGAAAGAAGACGCCAGGCTGTGTGGGCCGCTTCAGCCGGATTGAACGATTCCATGTAAACAATAGTATCGCCTAAGACCTCGCCTAAAGCTGACACGCGCCCGGTCAGGGCAGGCGTATTCACCCAGGCCGCCTCAAACGGGACTATACCAAAGCCTTCTACTATCGAGGGATAAAGCAACAGACTGGCATTTTCCAAAAGCCACTGTTTTTCACTTTCTCCCACCTCGCCTAAATCAAAAACCCGGCTTTCTAGCCGGGGGTTCCGGCTGATTTCCTCGATTTCTTCGGCGGCAGAACCGCCTTCCGGCTTATTCGGCCCGGCAAAGACAAGGTTTCCGTCCAACCCGTAAAGCTCTAAAAGTTTCGCGAAAAGGCGCAAGGCAAAGAGGCGATTTTTGTGCCGGTAATTTGCGCCCAGGACTAGCAGGAATTTTTTATGGGCAAGCCCGGACGTGGAAGCAGCCTTCGGAGGACAGGATGTCACTGGCTGCTCGCCAGAATCAACCCCGACATAGGTAACGCAACTTCTGTCCCCGGCAACTACCAGACCCTGCCGGGCCGTTTCTTTTCTGGCCTCCTGGCTGATAAAGATAATACCATCGGCTGCACTGAAAGCCATACGGGTGAACCGGCGCACTTTGGCCCACCAATCAGGATTGGGCGCGTAGGCCGGAACGGCGTAGGCCAGGGAGTCGAGATGGGTAATAATAAAGCGCGAGGCGACTTGCTGCAACAATTCCAGGTCTTCCAGGGAATAAATCTGGAAGGGGCGGTGGACCAGGTCAAAGGCGGGTTGGTTTCTCCTTTTAAGTTCCGACACGGTTACGACCTCGCTTACCAGTTCTGCGATTTCCACCGGGCAGGCTGCTTCTGTGCCGTCGCGGGTAATCAGGGTAATGCTACTCAGGTCGTCCTTGTGTCCGGCTTTTGCCATTGTAAGCGCCCGCACCAGTTCCAGGGTGGTTAACTGGGTACCGTTGTAAGTGCCGTCAAAACAGGTGAAATCTATTGCTATTTTATAACCCAGGATGGCGGCCCGCGCCCGTCCCAGGGCCAGTCCAAGGGGCGCATCATCTTCGCTCATGGCTTCTTCAACGGAAGCCCGGTACCAGGGATAGCGTTCCTCAATAATGGTGTCGTGGGCGTCCCGCAGGCGCTGGCGAGCTTCCTGGTTGTTAAAGGAGCGCGAACCTTTGTGGTAGACAAATAAGTCATCGGCCAGGACGTTGGTCAGACCCAGCAGGATGGCGCGTTGCGAGAAATCAACTTCTTCGCCGTAGCCGGGGGCGAAAACCGGGTCGAAGCCCCCCAGCAGGTCAAGGGCCAGGCGTTTGAAATAAATACAATGTCCGACCGTTGCCGGTAGAGGTGGGCGCAGCAAAAGGGAACTTTCTTCGATTTTGCGGTCAATTGTTTCCAGCGAAAATCCTTCCGGCAACTCCCCGGTCGGCTGGTTGCGGTACGGCACCGAAATTATCCCGCCGTGATTGGTGAGGGGGGTGGCCGTGGCAGCGGTTGACCCGGAATAAGCGGCTGCCTGTAACCGCTCGAACCAGCGCGCCGGGACCACCACATCGCTATTGATTATTACGACATCCCCGGAAGCCAGTTCAAAACCCAGGTTAACGCTATCTACAAACCCTTTATTGGCGGCTTTGCGCAAATAGCCAAAGCGCTCTTTAAACGAAAGCGGCTCGAAATATTGGGCCATGCGTGGGTCGGCGCTGCCGTCATCTATCAGCAGGATAGGAATCTGAGGTGGTGTGTGCTCGAAGAGGCTATTCAGACACTCCACCGTTTCTTCAAATGCCTCGAAGACAGGCACGATTATCATGGGCGCGTCCTGTTCAA
>CADDZM010000645.1 GCA_902812345.1 Chloroflexota bacterium
GCACAATGCTGGCTGAAATTAAAACCCCTTATAAACTTCGGACCCTTCAGCAGAATAATAAAGGGGCCGCGGCGGCCCGCAACCTTGGAATACAGGCGGCCAACGGAAAATATTGCCTGTTCATTGATGATGATATTATGGCAAGTCCTGAGTTGGTCGCCGAGCATCTGAGAATACAACGCTCCTACCAGGGAATTATCGGGCTGGGGCAGCTTACTTTTAAGCTGGCTACCCGGGCAGACGGTTTTACTTTATTTTTGGCGGCCTGGTGGCAGCGCCACTATGAAAAGCTAGCCCAGGGGCAACGTACGCCTGGCTTTACACATTGTTTTGGTGGCAACTTTTCAGCCCCTAAAAAGGCTTTAGCGGAAGTCGGTGGCTTTACCGCCGATATGCGGCGCAGCCACGATATTGAATTGGGCTACCGCCTGGAGCTTCATGGGCTAACTTTCGCCTATATTCCAAAAGCGGTCGGTGAGCAGCGATATTCCAAAACTTTCCGGGAAACTGTCAGAGATTTACATAAACAGGGTCAGGGCGAATTAGAACTGTACCGGCGTCACCCGGCCACCCTTCCTCATATTCAACTTGGGGCATTTACCGCTGCTACCCCCGGTGCCCTCCTATTGCGTCGAATGTTATTAACCCTCAACATTCCGGTTCGTCCCCTCATGCTACTTGGACTTCTACCAGGATTATTAAATAGGAGTAGCTATGCCATTGCCTGGTATTCCTTTTTGTATACTTACTGCTTCTGGCAAGGTGTACAACAATCCGTAACCGACCGCGATACTTTCCGAAAACTTAAGTCCGGTACCCCAATATTGATGTATCACGCTTTTGGTAAACCAGGAGAAGCCGCCAGCCGCTGGGTACTACCAATCCATAAGTTTAAATGGCAAATGTCCTGGCTGAAATGGAGACACTACCAGGTTATAAGTTTAGAGGAATTTATAACTTATTACCGGCACCACACCCTGCCCCCGGCCCGCTCGGTCATTCTAACCCTGGATGATGGTTACGCCGACAACTGGACCCTGGCTTATCCCCTACTGCGTCGCTTTGCGTTTCCTGCTACTATTTTTGTGATTACCGGCGCAGTAGGGAAAACAAACCAGTGGGAAAGCGCTAAAGACCTGACAGGCCGCCCTATCCTGTCCTGGGAAAGCCTGCGAAAGATGGCGGACGCCAAAATCTCCTACGGGGCGCATACGCAGACGCACCGCTCACTCATTGAGCTACCTCTTGCCGAGGTAACCCAGGAGATAGTTGCCTCGCGGGCTATTATAGAGGCCGAAGTCGGCTGCCAGGTGAAAACTTTCGCTTATCCCTATGGAAAGCGTAACCCGGCGGTAGTGGCAGCCGTCAAAGAGGCCGGATACCTGGGCGCTTGCGGCGTCAGAAGCGGTCTAAACAGCCCGGCCTCGCCCCTGTACGAGCTGCGGCGGGTGGAAGTTTGGGGCACCGACTCCTTTTTACACTTTTTGCTAAAACTGTGGACCGGAGATATACCAAGATTTTGACAGTTCTCACAAAGATGGTCGGGTGTTATGACCACACCTAAGGCCAGTCCCCCACTAAGCCGCTTTCAGATTTTTGTGGGGATTATCAGCAATTATGCCGGTAAATTTTTTATACTGGGCATATGGTTCTTGCTAACCCCATTAATTTTGCATCAATTAGGCCCGACCAGTTTCGGGCTGTGGACCCTGGTAGGTTCGTTTGTAAACTACGGGCTGCTTTTGGACCTGGGGATTGGCAGCGCAGTCGTTAAATATGTGGCCGAGTACCGGGCCAAAGATGATCTGGAGATGGGACGCCGGTTGGTGGCAACCGCTTTATGCCTGTATACGCTGCTGGGACTCCTGCTCATTAGCCTCAGTCTTGTTCTGGTGCCGGTTTTTCCCTACCTATTTCAGATACCGGCCACCGAGCGCAGTACCGCAAGCTGGCTGGTAGTGTTGATGGGGGTAAATCTGGGAATTTCGATTCCCTGTAGCACTTCTCTGGCCGTCCTACGGGGGTTGCAGCGTTTCTACCTGGTTAATCTTATAAGCATTCTGGGCAGTCTCATCTCGGCCGCCATGACGGTGGGTGTTCTTTTTATGGGGGGCGGGGTAGTCGGCATGGTAGCCATTAATATTC
>CADDZM010000646.1 GCA_902812345.1 Chloroflexota bacterium
CCTCAAAGATTTTCTTGTAGGTCGTTTTAAGCATCTTGACCGGGCCGAGGTTGATTGAATCGCCGGGCTGGCTGTCGGCCCACCCGAAAAACAGGTCGAAATAGCGCGTGCCCGGCCCAGACAGGCTGATATAGGCATCGGGATGGACTTGCGGCCACTGGGCGACCACCATACCGTGGACGCTCCCCTCGCTGTGCCCGGCCAGCGCCAAACCCGCCATACCTGGCACGAGTTCGCGTAGCTTTTGGGCCGCTGCCGCCGCGATATACTGCTGCTTGCCAAAAATCGGCCTCGCCAGGCTGGCCGCTTCGTCCACGACCACCGAGCCGGTATCTTTTCCTTCTTTGGCATAACGCAGGACGGCGTGACCGTGCGCGGCCAGTTGGCGGGCCAGGTCAGCGTAGAGGTGCGGTTTGCTGCCGGTTTCGGGATAATTGCCGTCCACGTCGCTGCTCATTGAGCCGGGAATAATCCCGATGCCCCAGCGCGGCGTACTATTGGCTGGCCCTTCGGCAGGCCGGGTGAGTTTCGCCGGAAGGCGCAAGCCCTCGGCTTCGAGGAAAAGTTCTTCCTCTTTAATAGGTAAATCCATTTTTATGCTCCTTTCCTTTTCTCTTATACTTTCTTACCGATGAAAGGATACACTCTCCAGTAACTGGAAAGTCAAGTGTTTTTCGGGTATAGTGGCGGCTAAATTCAAAGGAGTTTTAAAATGACCGCGACCGAAAAAGAGCCGCTCTATACCATTGGCGAAGTGGCCCGGTTGACCGGGGTAGCTGTCAAAACCATTCGCTTTTACGCTGACAGCGCGTTGCTGCCGCCCGCCCGGACCACCGAGGCCCGTTACCGCCTTTTCTCGACCGGCGACATCTGGCGGTTGCAAATGATCCGGGTGCTGCGCCAGTTTGGGTTTGGCCTGGAGTCTATCCGGGCCATTATGGCGGGCGACCTCGACCTGGCGGAAACGCTGGATTGGCAACTGGCCGCGCTCGACCAGCAACTCAACCAGTTGAACCGGGTCCGGGCGATTTTGCAACAGGCCAAAGAGCAGCCCAAAAATCGCGAGGACCGGGAAACCTCTTTACGACTGTTACAGCAACTCGGCCTGGCGTTGAGCGATAATAGCCTGGAGCGCCACCGCTTCCTGGCCGGTAAGTTGCGAGCGATTGTGATGGGAGCGGTCCCGGCCGCGCCGACGGAATGGCAGGCCCGGTTGTTGGCCTCTTTCGACCAGATTCAGTTCCCGGCCGAACTCAACGCCGAGCAGGCCCGCGCCTGGGGCGAGCTTATCCAACTGCTCAACGACCCCACTTTTACCGCCGAAGCGCAATATGCCAACACCCATTTTATGCGGCGCGACCGCCCGCCCGAATTTTCGCTGGAATGGTACAACGAGCAGATGTTTGGCCTGTTGAACCGGGCGCAGAGCCTGGCGGACCGGAATGTTTCCCCCGGCGGCGCCGAAGGGTTAGCTCTGGCGAGGGATTGGGCGGAGTTTGCGGCCATGACCCAGGGCCAGGCGGTCACACCGGAATTCTTACAAGAATTGGCCGGGGTAACACCGCGTCTTTTTCAAAAACGGGTCCAGCGGTTCTGGGACTTGATTGCGCTTTTGAGCGGGCGGCCAGCCTATCCTTCCTACGAAAAAGGCTTTGGAATGCTGGGAAAAGTTTTAAATACGAATATGGGACGAATTTTAAAAATTGGCAGCCAACCCTCTTGACTTTAACCCAGGGTAAAAGTTGTAGAGTATTTTCAGGAGGTCGAAATAACGAATGTACCGGATTGGTGAGTTTTCAAAGTTTGCGATGGTTTCGACCCGGACCCTGCGCCTGTACGACGAGATGGGGCTGCTCAAACCGGAACAGCAAGACCAGGCGACCAGTTACCGCTACTACTCGGCGGGACAACTGGCCCGGCTGAACCGAATTCTCGTCCTCAAGGACATGGGCCTTTCGCTCGAACAAATCCGGCCGCTGCTCGACAGCAACATCAGCCCGGAGCAAATCCGGGGGATGCTCAAGCTCAAACAGGCCGAGTTGCACCAGCAAATCAAGGAAAGCCACGACCAGTTGGCCCGGATTGAAACCTGGTTCCAGCAGCTTGATGCCAACAGCCTGAACCTGGAATACCAGGT
>CADDZM010000647.1 GCA_902812345.1 Chloroflexota bacterium
CGGTATTCTGGCGGTAATAGTGGCCGGGTTCATCTTCCAGAGGCAATATCTGGCGAGTGTAGAAACGGAAACGAGCCTGAAGGAAGTAGTTACCGCCTGATTTACTCTCTCAATTAAAAAAAAAGGGCCAATAACTCCAGCAGGAGGGCCGGTTTACCTGAACCGGCTCTTTTGTTTAGCGCTTAAAAAGCCGAGGAAATTGCCGCCCGCCCCGGTAATCGGCGGCACAATCAAAGAAAAGCTTCCTCGCCTATTCTAAAATATCTAATTAACGGGCTACCCAGGTATTGCTAAGGATAGAGTAACCAGCCGAGGCTCTCATAAATCATAAGTGATATGGTGTCACGGACCATACCAGTACTGCGGTCCCAGAAATTCTGCCAGCCAGGGCTTTTTATAGCGGGCCACCAACCGACTACTGCAATACCATTTCCGGTATTACCCTGTAAGAAGGATATTGTTGGCATACCGGGCTTTCCAAAGTTCGACCCCGGCTCTAGTTCTCTCTATCTGACAGGAACTTGCTAAACCGGGAGTATTGGTTCCACACCCTAAAATAATTATTGTACTCGTTCAGGGCCGCCACCGGCTGGCCGGATGTACCCATAATGTTGCTCGTCCAGGACGGTTTAAGGAAGCTGTTTTCGAACAAGCGGTTGACCGCCTCCGGGAGGAGATTAACTCACCGGTGCAATCCGCACAATTTACTTTTAACCTATGGTTAAAGCATGGCATAGAAGGTAACCCTGCCCCTAGTCTGGCAGGGGATTTTTAACTAAAAGTGGCGGTTACTTCCGCTCATTTAGCGCCTGTTGCAAGGCTTCCTCGTTTTCGGGCGAAAGGGTAGTCTGGATTACCTTACCTTTGTGCGATTTCAAGGCAGCTATTACTGCATCAGGCTTGGCGTCTCGCACTATCACAAAAAGGGCCGAGCCTCCCGGTTTCAGGCTTTCGCTGACATCTTTGACAAATTTTTGATCAACCCCCAGGTCAAAGCTCTTACCAACTAAAGCGCCCCCTACGGCTCCGACCACCATCCCCAGGACCGGAAAGACAAAACTGGTAAGCGCTCCAATAATAGTTCCGCCTAATGCCCCGAGCTTGATACCGGTGTCTAACTCGTTTTTGATATGAATTGTGCCGTCGGGGTCTTTCTCGATGATAGCAGCGTCATCCAGGCTAATTAAGCCCTGTCTTTCCAGGTCTTTGAGGGTGTGGCGAAGTTCGCGCGCTTCCACCTCATGCTCGAGGGTCAAAACAATTAGATTACTCATACTACATCCTCCTTTTCATTAAGAGCCAGCGTAAAGGTAAAGCAGGCTTTTCTCATTTACTTCCGGCTAACTTCCAAGGTGCAAATAAAGGTGCGAAGGCAGGTTAGTAGGGGTTTGCGCAAGGCTGGGGCATGAGTATTTTGGGACGCTATCTATTTTACTACCGCTAATAATAGTATAACAGGCCAGGGAACTGTCAGGTTAGTTTTCGAAAGGACACAATGAGAGATGAGCTTAATCAAAGCATTTCGGGCAAGGTATTTTTAGGGTGAAAATTGCTTTCAGGCAGGGCTAGAAAACCTGGTTAATTCATTCCAGGTTGCAAATTGCTGCCGCATCTGGGGTTATTATCAGACAGAATAGTTTGCGGCGTTACCCCCCTCTTTCTAATAACCCCACCGGACGATGTGTTACTGACCTCCTCTTTTTATAACCAAGTTGTCGTTAACATAAACAACATTAAAACAAAAAGGGAGCCTCAAATGACTAAAAACCAACCACCGGTTGATACTTTTACAACCATTCATAATGCTTTGCGTAATGGTCTCAATACCTTTGAGTCTAAACTGTACCGGTTTAACGTGATAAATAATACTCAGGCGGATTGTTGAATCAAGCAGTGGCTTCGGCGCCCTTAACTTTAGTTTCTGCCCGTAGCAATGCGCTTGAATTATACTCCCTACAGGCAAAGAAGCCACAGCGGGTCAAACGTGCTGCAAATAACGTTCCGAAACTAGCTTCAGGGTCTCTGCTCCCGGCCTATCCCAGATGGCCTGGTTGAAGATTTCAACTTCGATTGGGCCCCTATACCCCGCCGCCGCTACCGCTTCTCGCAGGCGCCGCAACTCGATTACCCCATCC
>CADDZM010000648.1 GCA_902812345.1 Chloroflexota bacterium
AATTGTCTCCTCGGAATGACAAAGGGGGCCGCTGTTTTTGGTTTTGGTTGACCTGCTTCAGGGCAAAATATTATTTGTCTAGTGTGCATTCTAACCATTGGATACTTTACGCCCGTACCCGGTAAAAAAAGTAAAAAGCGGGAAAATTTATAAAATAAAGAAGATGAAGGCTCGCGACTTCATCTTCTGGTAACAGGTTGAATTGGTACAGTTCCGATGCTAGAACTGTAAATAAGGACAGGTGGTCATTAGTCTAGGTATCGCTGGGACGCTCTCCCAGCGTCAGGTTCAACGTCAGAACCTGGTCGCCGCGCTGGACGGTTAGCTTGATAGTGTCGCCGGGCTTGTGGCCCAGGATGACATTAACCAGCGGGTTGTTATCGTTAAGCGGCTGGCCGTCCACCGCCGTAATTACATCATTATCTTTAAGGCCGGCTTTTTCCGCCGGGCTGCCTTTGATAATGCCCGAAGCGCCGTTGGAACTGTTTACCCAGGCTCCCTCGACCAGCGGGAAGGCCCGCCCATTGACGCTCAGGGTGCCCGCCTCAGCCGGGGTAATCATCTGGTAGGTGATACCAAAGTAGCTGCGCGTGACCGAACCCTTGCTTATCAACTGGTCCGAGACAAACCGGACGACATTGGACGGGATGGCAAACCCGAGTCCTTCGGCCACGTCGTAAGCGCCGTTCTGAGTGCGGGTGCTGCTGCCGGTGCTGCGCAAGACCGCCGTATTGATGCCGACGATTTCGCCCTTTAAATTCAGGAGCGGGCCGCCGCTGTTGCCGTGATTAATGGCGGCGTCGGTCTGGATGTAAACGCCGTTATCCGAAGGCAGGGTGCGGTTCAGGCCGCTGACAATGCCCTTCGATACGGAGTTGCGGAAGTTACCCAGGGCCGCCCCGATGGCTATGACGGTTTCGCCAACCTCGGCTTTATCGGCAAACCTGGCGAAAGCGGGCACCGGCCCATCAATCTTTAAGACGGCCAGGTCGCCTGTAACATCACGCCCGACCAGTTTGGCGTTCACGGTCGTCTTGCCGTCATTCAAGGCCACCGTCAAGCCGTCTTGCCCGTCTACCACGTGGTTGTTAGTTACGATGTAGCCATCATTGCTGACGATTACGCCGCTCCCGATGCCCTGGACGACCAGGCCGTCCGCGCTATTCTGTGAATCCCCGCCGGGGGTCGGCTGGTTCGGGATAATCCGGCGAGTGGTCGGGTTGTACTTGCTCTTGTTATAAACCGTTACAACGGCCGGGCTAACCTTTTTAACTACCTCGACAACCGTGTTGCTCTCAAGCTGGTCGGCGGAAGCAGCCCCGTTCGCGGCGGCAGGTGTGGCCGCGGCGGCGGTAGGTTGCCCGGCAATCGCCGCCGTAGTGGTGGCGGGTAACGGTGTTACCGTCGCCGGGTTGGCTGCCGGCGCTGCCGTGGTTGCCTCGGAAGTAGTCCCGGCAGCGGTCGCCGCCGCGTTGGCGGTAACGGTTGGGGTGGCCTCGACCCCGGCAGCGGAAGTAGAAGTAGCAGCTCCCGGCGGAATGGTCATATCGAGCGTGCGAAGGCCGCCGGCGGCAGGGGTATCGCTACCGCAAGCAGCCAGGCTCAGGCTTAAAAGGACGGTTGATAATATCAAGCCTAAATAATTCCAGGACAAGCGAGTTGCCCGGCTCGACTTAACGCTGAGGACGCTTTTAAGCATTGGCCCTTGCCACTTCTAAAGAAAATGCTTCAAAAATAACTTCGGTGTAACCTCGAAACACTTCTGAAAGAACCTGCATATTTGACTGGTACTTCCAGGCCGTTTAGCGCCGGTTGACATGGTCCATTATGCCCCAAACATGCTAATTAACTGTGCAAAAAATGTTAAATGTATGTAAAAAAGGCGCTAGCTTTTGCTTGCCTTTACCGCGCTTTAGAGGTCTGGTAGCGGCTGGAAAAGACCGCGATAGCCACGCCGACAGCGCAAATGCCGAACAGGGCGTGGATGTAAACCACGATGCTGTAGGTGGTCCCGGTAACCCAGCCCAGGAAAAGCGAGAGCAAAAGAAAGATGCCTATTAACAGGGCGATGGTTGCCAGGGCGCGTCCGACCAAGCCAAGCTGACGGCCAGGCGGGTTAAGGGTATTCTCGC
>CADDZM010000649.1 GCA_902812345.1 Chloroflexota bacterium
GTGTTCGGCTTCCGGCAAACTATTCTCCAGCTCACGGAGCAAGGTGTTGGCGTTCCCCAGCCAGCAGCCTCTTTCTAGCGGGTAATTTTCTTTAAACGAAGCGTACCAGCCCAGGAAAATTTGGCCCAGTGTCGAAGCCTCCAGAGCAAAAATATGACTATCCTCGCGCTGGCGAGTGTAGGCTTGCAGAAAAGAAATGGTACTGGCCGGGCCACCAAAAGCCGGTTCTGCGGCTACCGCCCAAAGCGTGAAATCCGCCATCCTGGGCAGCCGGTTAAGCCGGACACTTTCAATTCGAGAGAGGCCCAGGCTGACCGCATCCAGGAGCCCGCCCAGAATGGCCGGCAAAGCTTCCTCAAACTCAAGGGTTAGCTGGCGTTCGCTCTTACGATTTTTCTCTTCAATGGCAGGTAAATTAAGCACCAGCGACCGTTCCAGCAAATCGCCCCTGGTAGCAACCGTATCTATCCCGTTCAAGAGGACCGGGCGGCGGGCATCAAAGAAGACCTCTTCGTCGTCGCTGTAGAGCAGGCGGGTAACATTACCGCCACCGGTCGAAACCCGGCAGAGAGTATCCGAGAGCCAGGCGGGAATACCTGATAAATTGTCGTAGGCTACTACCCAGCTATTCTGGGCTCCTATCCAGAAATCTCTTTCATCCCTGGGGGCTGCCCTTAAAAGAGTTACTGACGGGTCTATCAGGCGGCGGATAAAGCGGCTGGCGGTGCTTTTGGCGCTGCCCTGCTCACCGCTCATTGTAAGGACCGGATACTGGCAATCAGGGTTAAAGGCGGTTACCAGCCAGGCCGCCAGCAGTTTCCAGCCCTGGTCGGTTACATTTACAAATTGTCTTAACTGGTCCAGCCGCCCACCATGACGAGGTGTAACCATCGGCAGCATCCCGCTGCTGCGCCGGAACCGCACCGGAGAGTTCTGTAAAATCTCCCATCCACCGGAGCCAATCCTGACTACTTCCCAGTTTTCATTGGATAAATCGAGATATATAAAATTATCCAGGCGGGCAATCCGGTTGAAAACCGGTTGTTGAGGACCAAATAAAGCCCTGGCTTCCAGGAGGCTAAGGGCATCTTCCAGAGCTGGAGTGCGGGGTACCTGTGAGTACTGCCGGTAAAACCGTTCCTTGAGTATCAACTTAAAACTTCTGGAACGCACCGGCCATGTCTCGGTATGGCCGCAGCTTTGAAAACTGGTAAAGGCTCGTCCTTCTCCGGTATGGAATAATTCAAGATCACCGGTCAGTTCCACCAGCATGGTTGATTGCGATTTGCGCTCGGCGTCACCCTGCTCCGGGTTCTCTCCGTTCCCTTCCGGCCGGTCCTGGCTGCCATGGACCTCTACTGCTGGGCCGGGCGCTTTTCTGAACATGGTTTTGATCAGAGTTTTATTTATCTTTAAGACCTCGGCCAGCTTTTGTTGAAGGCTTGCCAGGTTAAGAGGATCATAGTGGCAGACATTCAGGGCCAGGTCAGCCAGTTCATTTATAAAGGCAGCTTTGACATCGTTTGATTCTTCTTGTGAAGGCAATGGCTGGTGTAACAGACAATAGTGCGGCAAGCGCAGAGCTGAGGGGTACAGCTTTAAGAAGGCTTCAATACCGTTATCCCGTAAAAACTCACAAAGGTCGATCTTTCCTACCCCCTCGGGACGAGGTAGCTTAATTATATAGGTTTTAACGCCCTGTTTTTCCAGGAAAAGAGCGGTAGCCAGGGCTCCTTTTTCACCGGCCTGGTTTTCTTCGTTATCATTGCACACATAAACCTTAAGGCCTTTTACAGTTCTTACCACCTCATCCAGCTGAGCATGGCTGAAAGTGGTTGTGAGCGGGGAAATACATGGTTCACCGGCCTGTTCGGCGGCAAGCTGGTCGGGAGCTCCTTCTGTAAGAAGAATATACCCCTTCTGGCGAGCCAGCTTAAGAGTATCCGCCCCGAACAAAACCTTATTTGTAATTAGCTCTGAAATTTGTTTGTTTTTCTCGTCTCTTACCTTTAACTTCCGGTACTTCTTTAACTCACCATTTGGATATGTTTCATATTCGTTATAAGGAGTATAGCGGGTGGCACGAGCCGTAAAATAAACCACCTTGCCGTTTTGCCAGTAAGGAATCATT
>CADDZM010000650.1 GCA_902812345.1 Chloroflexota bacterium
CCGGGTACACCCACTCGGTGAGGCGGGCGGTGATTTCCGCCGGGGGCGGTGCATCGAGGGAATGGCGGCGGTCCCGTTGAATGGCACGGGTATGGCGCACAGAACTTTTCTTGCGCGGAACGGGGGGCTTGGTCTCCAAAAGGTTTTCCGGGTTGCGGGTACGATTGAGGTGATCGGGTCAGTCTAACCCCGCCCGCGGGGGCTTGATAACCATGAATTTTTCTTAACTTGGGACTGATGGCCTAAGCAAAAGCGCTTGCTCAACGTCTGATCGATAAATATCAACTACACGGCAAGAATTCCGAGATCGAGGAGCAACTCGAGAAGCTGGGCATCGCCGCGGAGATACTCTGCGCATGAGCTTGGTTTCTCGCTAACCTGGTTTCTCAAGGGATTCTCGCAGAAAACAGGTAGCGTAGAGAGGTGGAGTTTAGTAACCAATGGTGCTAGTTGAAAAGCTGGCGTGAGATGAGGTGGTCACGGGAGCCCTCCAAGCCATTGAGGTTCGACACTCTTTGGCCGGAGGCCCACTCCCATGACCACGCTGGACTTTATCACCGAGCTTTTTTGCCGGGTAGACGACGCGATGACCGGCATTCCCAAGCATACGCAGGCGGTCTTGTGGCCGAGCGAGATTGTGACGCTGGGAATGCTGCACGCCTTGAAAGGCGTCGGCAATCGGGCCTTTTACCGCTGGTTGACGCGGGACTACGGCGGGTTGTTCCCCCGCCTGCCGGAGCGCACGCGGTTGTTCCGGTTGTTCAGTACCCACCGGGCATGGACCTTTCAGTTCCTGGCCAAACCGACCTTGCTGGGGATCGTGGATAGCTTCGGCATCGAACTGATCCACCCCGTTCGGGAAGGCCGGAGCCCCCGGCAAATCGGGCGCAAGGGCGTCTCGAACCATCGTTGGATCGTGGGTGGGAAACTGTGCCTGGTGGTCAATCATCTGGGCGGCATCACCGGTTGGGTGTGGGCGCCCGCGAACGCCCATGACACGTGGTTTCATCCGATTATCGAGGCGTTCAAGGATTGGATGGTGGTCCTCGGGGACACGGGATTTCATGCTGGGGCGGGTGATCCACCGAACCTGAAAGTATGCGTGCGGGGAGAATGGAATGACCGGATGCTGATCGAAACGGTGCTGTCGATGCTGACCCTGGTGAGCCATTTCAAAAAGGTCATGCATCGTGTAGCCGACTACTTCGAGGCCCGCTTGGCGTTTACCGTGGCGATCTTCAACTTCTTGGTGCAGTGGCAAGGCTGGCAACCGGACGCGGACGGTTTTGTATCTCTTTCCATCGCGGACTTCAGTTTGTAAACCCAAAACTAGCACCATTGGTTAGAATCCAATGATACTAATTAAATAAGGAGATTGCTATGCGTGAACATAGATGTAAATGTCTCATCCCCCGGCTCGTGCTCGTCTCGGTTTTCACGCTTTGTGTGGTAGGCCATACTGTTGCCTGGGGACAAGGCAACGAACAACAAAAAGCCAAAGCCGTGGCGAAGAAAGTAGAAAAGAAAGCGGAGCGTTCGGAGAGGGCGGAAGGGAAAGATGATTTGGTAGACGATAGGGTCAAAGTAAAGACCGGCGCGGACGGTAAACCGGTGATTGAGCAGAAGGGAGAGGCGTCATTTTATGGGAAAGATTTTCACGGGAAAAAGACCGCCAGCGGAGAGAAATTCAATCAGAACGAGGATACCGCCGCGCATCCTACGTTGCCCTTGGGCAGCAAGGCTAAAGTGACCAATCTCGAGAACGGCAAATCAGTTAACGTTAAGATTAATGATCGCGGGCCCTATGCCAAAGGGCGCGATATCGATCTATCAAAAAAAGCCGCCAAAGACATCGGCCTGGATAAAGAAGGAGCGGCACCCGTAAAGATTGAAGCTAAGATACCCTCCACTAAGGCGGGAAAGCAGATCGACAAAAAAAGTAAGGGTTTGCCGCCAAGGTGAGGAGGTATTAAGGGTTAAGTAGTAACAGAAAAATTATAAAACGCGTTCCAGGGCTAATCCGTTGCTATTCCCTTCCCCTGATTGGCATATTTTAAATCCTGCGGCAGCAGTTCACGGAGAACTACCGTGTGATCCAAGAACGTGGCGGCCAACATTCGCTCGCCT
>CADDZM010000651.1 GCA_902812345.1 Chloroflexota bacterium
TGGCAACCGGTGCGTAATAAATAGAAGATAGCCGTCATCGCCTGGCGGTCGTTCATGGGTGGGCGACCGGTCCGTCCGTTTTTAGCGGGTGGGCGCGGTGGTAGTAATGGTTCTATTTCTTGCCATAGTTCGTCGGGTAGCTGGTAGGCTGGCTCAATTTTCTTTCTGGCCCTGCCATACTGGGGCTACCGTCTTATTTGATAGGATGGAGGTAGCAGGAAGGTTCGACCGTGGCAAGAAGAGAAACCAGAAAAAGCAATAAACCTACGGCCGAAACGCTTAGACTTAACCAGCGATGGTGCCACGTACTGCCACCAGGATTGCTAGGGATAAAGCCATTTTGTTCTAACTCAATAAGGCGTTTGACTCTTTTTTCGGTCATACATAGATCAAGTCCGACCGCCAGACCCGGCGCCCTGAATTCATTCAATTTTATTACTCTGGGGTTTAGCTTCGCTCACCGATATTTCCTCTATTGTCCAGTATCTCATCACCCTTATCGGTCTGGGAATCGCCATTGACTATTCCTTGCTCATTATAATGCGCTGGCGCGAGGAACGGTTGGCCGGCCTGGACAACCCGGCAGCAGTACAGCGAGCGATGGAAACTGCCGGACACTCGGTGGTCTTCAGCGGTACAACGGTGACAATTAGCTTGCTGGCCCTCGTGGCTTTACCGGTACCTTTTATTCGCAGCATTGGCATTGGCGGTATGCTTATCCCGCTGGTCAGTGTCCTGGTTGCGATTACGTTGCTTCCGGCGCTGCTGGCGACCGTTGGCCCCCGCTTCGATTGGCCTCACTTTAGGCAGAGTCAGCAAGCCAGCCCGACCTGGCAGCGCCTGACCCGCCTGGTAATTCGCCACCACTTTCTGGCGACCCTGGTCGCTCTTGCCAACCTGGCGGTCCTGATTTTCTCGGCTTTTGGTATTAAATTAGGCCAGCCAAGCCTTGAGGCACTGGCCCAATCCGGCAGTGCTTACAACGGCCTGACCGCCCTGGAAAAGGCCGGGCTTGGTTCAGCACGCTTACCCGTATGAAGTAGTTGTCACCGGGCAGAGGCTCAGTCGGTAGCAGATTCCCTGCCCCGTGTCGAGGGTATCCGGGCGGCAGTCGCGCCGGGAGGGACAGGCTGGCAAAGCGGCAATACCAGGCTGGTGCTGGCCTTTCCGGTGAGTGATGCCAACACCGATAGTGCAACCTTAAACCGGCTGCGCGCCGCCGCCCACGCTCAGGGTGGGCATAACCTGGTCGGTGGCCCGGCGGCAGCAGGCGCCGATTTCATAAGTGTAGTTTACGGCAACTTCCCGCTTATGTTCGGCTTAATCGTGCTTGTCACTTACCTGTTATTGGTGCGCGCTTTCCGCTCGGTGGTGCTGCCCTTAAAAGCCGTAATTCTCAACGGGCTGTCGGTCGGAGCGGCATATGGCGTCCTTGTCCTGGTCTGGCAAGAAGGCTATGGGTCAACGCTTATCTGGCACACCGAACCGACCAGGGCTATCACCAGTATGATACCGCTGATAGTTTTTGCCTTCCTGTTTGGCCTTTCAATGGATTACGAGGTCTTTATTATGACCCGCATGCGCGAGCAATACGATGCTACCGGCTCGACCGACCAGGCCATCATCGGCGGAATGAGCCATACGGGAGTTCTGGTCACGAGCGCCGCCCTCATTTTGTTCCTGGCCTTTGTCGCTCTCGCCTCGGTACCTGAAACCTCTTTGCGGATTATGGCGACCGGGCTGGCCGCCGGGATTCTGCTTGATGCCACGCTTATACGCGCCTTGCTTGTTCCGGCCCTGGTTTCCTTGATGGGACGCTGGAACTGGTGGCTACCGGGTTGGCTGCAATCTCTTTTTTCCGGGCGTTCGAAGACAAAAGGCGCAAATGAATAAATCCTATTGGGGAGGCAAAGACTTTATGAAATTATCTAAATTCCTGGCTGCCGGGCTCATCCAACGTCGAACCGTCCACGTCGACCACTCTGGGGAAATGTTGCAAGGTCATTTGCAACGGCCTGGGTAAGGGACGCTGCCTACTTTGCCAGCGCTTGTGGCATACTTTTACGGTTCTGGCTCACTTTTGCTGAAAAGGCTAGAAATTGAGTTAATGGGCGCCCCTTGAC
>CADDZM010000652.1 GCA_902812345.1 Chloroflexota bacterium
GGGCGCTCTTAATTAGCTCCTGGACCAGTTCAGAACGGGTGTAATAGGAACCGGTGGTCTTGCGGTCAGTCCCGGTGACAAGCTGGAATGGAGCAGCCTGGTAGCCAATAGTTTGAGGAGCGACATTCACCACCGGACGGAAATCGAGCAGAGACTCGTAGACACTGCCGAGTTCTTCCACGTTCAGGGCGGCATAATTCACCCGGCGCAATCCTTTGGTTTCGGGGTCGATATAAAGCGAGAGAGCCTTAATTGCCTTGAGCAACACGCTGTTATACAGGTGGGTTTCCTGCAAATGTTTGATGGCTTCCGGCCCGAATAAGTCGCCATCCAACGGGGAAATACCCAGGACCGTGGCCCCTTTATCATCTTCCAGCAGCCGGAAGGTAGTTAGTAAGCCTTGCCACAAGTCGCTATGGCTGCCACGCCCGGCGGCAGGCTGTTCGGCCATCCGGCGCAAGCGGGTCACACTGTAAAAGTCGTTGTAGACCGTAGATTGGTGGTAAACCGGGTTAATGACAGCATCTTCGAGGGCTTCCGCGTCGGTCAGGTTAGCAATAAGACGGCGTTCCTCGCCAACCATCAAAAACAGCAACCGGTAGACCAGCCGCAGCAGTTCCCGGTAGTAGTCGGGCGAGTTAAGACTGCCCTGGCTGAAAGCTTCCCGCAGGTGAGCGTTGCGGGGATGCTCCAAAAAGCCGTTACCTAAATCGCGCAAGGCTTTTTCTACGCCATCTCGCAAACCATCGCGGACCCGGCCCCCGGCATCCACCGCTTGCTGGTGATATTGTTCGAGCAGGCACTTGGAAACGTCGGCCATTCCTTCAGGTAGCCGGGAACGGTGTAGCAGCCGGTAGAATAGGGCAAATTCGGTGTACTTCTCGCCTTCCAGCATGGCCCGCAGGTCAAACTCGACATAGGTCGGGCGAGTGGTCAGGGACGAATCGCGTAGCAGCCGCAAACGCTCTCCGTTGGTGACAATACCCCACAAATGCTCGGTCGAATTGAGATATTCTTGCAGCAAGGCATGAGGTGATAGGCGTGGGCGGCCGGTGGGTGGCCTCTTGTCCAAGGTCAAGCCTAACCCTACAATGACCACCGGAGGGGCAGTCTGGTCCGCCCCGGCCCGGTGTGAAATCTCAAAAGTGCGCCCGTCTACTATCTCGGCCAGGGGCATATAAGTTAGCTTATAGCCGAGCGACTCCAGGAGGGGTGTTATCCAGTGTTCCCTAGTTTCACTGGTGCCGGTGCTGTTCGGAGCCAGGCGTCGCAAGTACCGCTGGAAAGCCAGCCAGAAAGCTCGCGCATCAGCCCAGGCTGTTTCAATTTCATCGGTAATCCGGACATTCCCACTCAAGCCAAAATCAGCCGGACGCTGGCCGGGTAAATCTCCCTCAGCCAGGCGTTCCAGTAAATCGGTCGGTATTAGATTTCCTTCAGTGACAATTGTCGCAAAAGCCATAAGAATTTAGCACCCTTATAAGTAACGTATTAAGAAGTCGCAACACCTTTTGGCACAGGCAGATAAATATACATTCCCAGTATATCCACCGGGAGTTGAGGCCGTACGGTTACTCGGCCAGTTCGGGTAATTTGCCGCACCCGGCGGTGAGATTCCAACAGAGCACTGGCCCGGCTGTCGGCCAGCTTTGTAAATTCCGGTTCTAACGGTTTAAGCCAACTTTGCATTTCTTCAAGGCTCTGCTGAGACTGCTCAGCCGAAACATTACCTGCTGGAACCGCCTCATTTAACAACTTCAAGGCTGCTGCCTGGTCCAGCCAGTTAATGCTGCCATTTTCAAAATCAGGGCGGCCCTCAAAGGCGGCTACCACCAGTTCTTCCGATAGTAACGGCACACTCTTTTCCTGGCTGGTAATCAGGTGCCGTAACCGCAGCAGGAATAAATTGGTCCGTTTCGCTACCAGGTTGGTTCGCACCACCCCACAGCGGGCTGCCGCAAGCTGGTTTTCACCGGCCAGTTGGGAGTCAAAAGCCGTACTTAACAGGTAATCGGTCAAACCTTCAGTTAATGGGTGCAGGCGGTTAACCAGGTAGACACCTTCCGGCACCGGGGTATCGAAAGTGATTAACACTTCGCCGCCCGAACCCTTTTTAGG
>CADDZM010000653.1 GCA_902812345.1 Chloroflexota bacterium
GCTCACTACCAGGATAAGCCAGGATACCTCGGTTTGTCGTTATTTGCTCGCTCTGGGCGGTTCCGGCGGTTCCGGCAGTTCCGGCTGCTTGAATTTGTTTGGGGTTGAGACAGGCGGGCCAGACAACCGCAAGCGCCAAAAATTAGTAGCGCCCCCTCCAGGCTAGCTTTGCTGGCGATTCTTTTGCTCAAACCCCACCTTTCTAAGTTTTTGGGTTGCTTCGAAATCATGAACAGGATCATCTATCTCGGGAACTTCAAAGAATTCCTCTTCCTCTTTCTTCTTGTAATTAGTGCTTTTGCTGGCACCTGTGCTGGCACCTGTAATGATATTTTTTTCATCCCCGCGGGTGGTTCTGGTGCGCAGGTTTACCACGACATCAGGTTCGGCCTTGATTTCAGTATTGTTATCAAGTTCCTCTTTGACCTTAACATTGGATTGAGAGGCAACCTTTTTACTTTCAATTACCACTATTCCCAGGAGGTTGCCCTTTAAGCGTTCTACCGTTTCGATAGCCATTTTAAGTTCTTGATAGCGGGTATTTTTTATTTTACATAAAAGAATTACCCCACCGGTATGCGGTACCAGTAGCCGGCTGGTTTTGTCTTCTAAAATATTACCGCCATTGACAATAGCTATCTCAGGAGTCTGGAAATTTTCCAGGAGCTCATAAATGGGTTTGGCCCCGGTTGGCAGGTTTAGCTCGACCCTATCTTCGTCAGGAAGGCGGCCGGCTGGCATCAGGCTCAAGTTTGGCACCGTAGTGGTGTAAATCATATTTTCGATTTCCTGGTAGGTTTTACCATAGAAAATCTCATAAAACCCGGCTTTGTGGGAGTCGTTGCCGTTGCCGTTGCCGTTGCCCGCTTTAGCGGGAATAAGCCGGTTACCCAGGCTTGAATCAAGGACATTGGCATTAATAAGTATCACCGATTGTCCGAAGCCGATCAAGTTTTTGGCTAACTTTACAACGACCGCATCCTGTTCCTTCAGGCTATCCGGGGCCGTTACAAGGAGCGTGCGCTGTTGCTCGCTAAAGTCTTCCGAGAAGAGTAGCGAAGTACTTAATATTTCGTAGGCCTGGGCTTCCTGATTTCTTGCCTTTGGCTTTAGGGGCACTTCCAGGCTGATACTGGCGGGTAGTTGGGCTAACACCGGCACCTTAAAGGTATAAGCAATATCGTCGGCGTGCTTTATCCGGTCGTCCAGATATTCCATTAAAATAGCAAAACCGAGGGCTATTACAATACCGGCCAGGGTAATCAAAACGGTTCTGATAACCGGCGATAAATCCTTAACCACTACGGCCTGTTTGGCCTGTTCCAGTACGCTCAGGGAGTTAGGTGAGGCAGCCGCAGATTGGCGCAGCAGGGTTATATAATTGCTTTGCCAGGTATCCAACTGAGTTTGAAGACCTTTAATCCGGTTGCTCAGGTCGGCAATTGCGGTCGCGTCAGTGGTATTGTTTAATGTAGTGTTTAGGTCTGCCAGGTTCTTTTGACCGGTTTCGATCTGGGACTGAAGGTCTTTTAACTGGGTTTGGATAAAGTCACGCTGTTGGGTCGGTTGATTCTGGGGTGCGGTTGGGCTTTGTTTGATAAGCTCAGTGGCAAAGGCATTTGCCAGTTGAATAGCCTCGTTTGGGTTGGTATCGGTTATTTTGATTTCTATAATAGAGGTTTGCGGCACAATGCGCGACGTCATCATCTGGACCAGGACATCATCCGGGATATTATTAAGATTGAGCTGAGTTTTAACTCCTTCAACTACCGTCTGGCGGCGCAACAACTCCAGGTAATAAGCGCTGAGCCGTTCGATTAAAGGGGCATCATTCTGGTCTGGTACCGCCTGCTGCAGCAACTGGCCCACGATTACCGTGGTGGTAGCCTCGTATTTGGGGGTGGTGCTTGTCAAAAAGTAGTTGGCTCCCCCCGCAATAAGACCGCCCAGGATGACTAGCCAGAGCCAGTTTCGGATAAAGCGTAGATAGCGCCGGATAATCAACTTTGTTTTCATTATTTGTTTCCCTATAAAATAAATAAGCTCAAACCAGCTCAGGTAAATTAGCTAAGATATGTTCTGCTTCAGTTTTGTTACTGATAGTAGTTAAGGCTAAA
>CADDZM010000654.1 GCA_902812345.1 Chloroflexota bacterium
GGACTGGACAGCCCCTTTCCGGTGCGCTCGCTTGACCACCCGATTCTGCCGGGTGATAAGGACTGGCGGGACTATCTGCTGCTGCGTAACCTGAATAAACCCCACCACTATCACAATGGCGGCATCTGGCCCTTTATCGGCGGATTTTATGTCGCGGCCCTGGTCGCCGGAGGCCGCCTTTCTTACGCCCGTGAACAGCTAGAGCGCCTGGCCGAACTCAACCGCCAGGGGGTTCGCAAGGAATGGGAATTTAACGAATGGGCGCACGGCCTGAGTGGCAAGCCGATGGGTTTCGCCAATCAAAGTTGGTCGGCGGCGATGTACATTTTTGCTTATGAAGCGGTGATGAAAGAACGTACTCCCTTTTTTAGTGACCTATCTCAAAAATAATATAACCATTCAATTGTGGGAGGGAACTATGTTCCCGATGAGTTCTCCCAAAAATCGGGAATACAGTTCACTCCCACGGGTGCATAATTTTGAAAATGTAAGGAGAGAAAAATGACTCAATTAGCTAATCCCCAGACTGACAACCTCACCGCGCCCAGCGCGGAAACGGCCCCCAGAGCCGGGATTGTAATCGGCCATTCCCACTGGGACCGGGAATGGTATCTGCCTTTTGAAGGTTTCCGCACCCGGTTGGTGGCGATGCTGGACGGGCTGATTGAAATGCTGGAGCGTGACCCTGAATTCCGCTCGTTTTTGCTGGACGGGCAGGCCATTATGCTGGAAGATTATTTGCAGGTGCGCCCTGAAATGGAAGAAAGGGTGCGGCGGCTGGTAAAAGACGGGCGGATAAAGGTCGGCCCCTGGTACACCGCCACCGATACGCTGCTGCCCGACCCCAAATCAATCGTCCGTAATTTAGAACTTGGCCGGTGGATGGCCCGCCGCCTGGGCGGGGAGCCGATGCAGGTCGGGTACATGCCGGACCTCTTTGGGTTCAGCGGCCAGATTCCCCAGATATTAAACCAGTTTGGCATTGAAAATTCGCTGGCCTGGCGCGGCCTCCACCCGGATAACGGCTCGCCGCTCTGCTGGTGGTACGCGCCCGACGGCAGTCGCGTCCTGAATTTATGCCTGGACTACTCCGAATCGGCGGTGGGTGTGGTAGACCCTGAGCGGTTCTTGCGCGACCACCTGCCCGCCTTAATTGAGAAGCAAAACAAGGGGCCATTTAAAAACCGGCTCTTTATGATGGGCAGCGACCACTTTAGAACCAGCGACCGCCTCCCCTGGGTCGCCAGCCAGATTGCCGACCAGGTCGGCCACCCCGTAAAAGTAGGTTCCCTGGAAGAAGTAATGGAGTTAATTCGGGCTGAGCCTGGGGTCGAGGCTGTCCCGCAGATTTACGGCGAACAGCGCGACTCCTGCCTGGTGATTTGCCCGGCCTCGGTGGCGGGGACGCGCATTCCGCTTAAACAGGCCAACCAGCGGGTGGAAGCGGCTCTGCTGGGTGAGGCCGAGCCTTTACAGGCCCTGGCCGCGTTCGCCGGGGCAGGCAGCGACCCGGCCCATTTGCGCTGGGCCTGGCGGCTGGTCACGCAAAACCACCCGCACGACTCGATTCCCGGCTGTAGCATTGACGAAGTCCACCGCGAGATGATGACCCGGTTTGCCCAGGCCGCCATGGTTATCAAAGACGCGGCCCAGCGCGGCGCAAAGCGGTTGGCCCGCGCCCTCGACCCGGCGACACGGGGCGAACTGGGGGCAGTCGGTATCGTCAGCCTGGTAGGCGGCCAAAACCGGGTGCGGTTAAAATTGCACGGCCCCGAAGAAGGGGTGCCGTCTTTCCGGGTGGTCGAGCAAAACGGCCGGGAAGTGCCTTTTGCCATCACGGACCAGGGCCATACTTACGTGCAGTATCATCGCTTACAAGACGCCTTTGCTACCAACGACGCGACCGCCTACATTCAAATCGCCGCGCCCCAGACCTGGGTGGATGAACAGCGCAGCCGTCCCCATATGCTGCACCTGCCCTGGGTCGAAATTGAATTCGAGCTTGACGCGCCAAAAGCGGGCTACCGGGTGCTGCGGCTGGAAAAAGCTGCCGAGTGGCCCGCGCAGCCCGAAGCGGCTACAAGGGCCAAAGAAATCAGCAACGACCTGCTG
>CADDZM010000655.1 GCA_902812345.1 Chloroflexota bacterium
GGGTTGAACAAAGCGGCTCACCCGGCGTTAAAGACCCCCTGAAAATCGAACAGTTCTGCCGGGCGGCCCGTTCCGGCCCGGTAACTTACCGGAAATAAAGTAAAGCGAAACTTTAAAGGAATAATCTTATGGTTCAAAATCTACAGGAAACTAGCGGCGCTTATAATTTCCCCGACGCGGGCGGCCACTTCGGGATTTTCGGCGGGAAATACGCGCCCGAAACGGTCATGCCAGCCCTGACCGAACTTGAAGCCGCTTATGCCGAGGTAAAAGCCGACCCCTCTTTTCAGGCCGAACTGGCCGATTTGCTGCATCATTATGTGGGCCGACCGACCCCGCTTTACCACGCAAAACGGCTCTCGGAACACCTGGGCGGCGCCCAAATCTATCTCAAACGCGAAGATTTAGCCCATACCGGCGCGCACAAAATAAATAACGCTCTCGGCCAGGCGCTGCTCGTCAAACGGATGGGCAAGCCGCGCATTATCGCCGAGACCGGCGCCGGGCAGCACGGCGTGGCGACGGCTACCGCTTGCGCCATGCTCGGGATGGAATGTATCGTTTACATGGGCGAGGTGGACATCGAGCGCCAGGCGTTGAATGTTTTTAGAATGAAACTGCTCGGCGCGGAAGTCCGGCCCGTGACAAGCGGCAGCAAGACCCTTAAAGACGCTATTAATGAAGCTATCCGCGACTGGGTCACGAACGTGCAGACCACCCACTACCTGATTGGCTCATCGGTCGGGATGCACCCCTACCCGGTAATGGTCCGCGACTTCCAATCGGTCATCGGCGTGGAAGCCCGCCGACAATCGCTCGCACAACTTGGCCGCCTGCCCGATTATGTGCTGGCCTGTGTCGGCGGCGGCTCGAACGCTATCGGTATGTTCTACCCGTTTGTCGAGGATAAAGAAGTGCGGCTATTGGGCGTGGAGGCGGGCGGCAGCGGCGTCGCCAGCGGCAAGCATTCCGCGACCCTCGTGGCGGGCCGGGTCGGCGTGCTGCACGGTTCCAAGTCGTACCTGTTGCAGGACGACCAGGGCCAGGTCATTGAGACTCACTCGATTTCGGCGGGGCTTGACTATCCCGGCGTTGGTCCCGAACACAGCTATTTGAAGTCAATCGGGCGGGCCGAGTATGTCGCGATTGATGACCGGGAAGCCCTGGACGGTTTCCAGCAGTTGTGCCGTTTTGAGGGCATCATCCCGGCCCTGGAGTCGTCTCACGCCGTCGCCCAGGCCGTCAAACTGGCCCCGACGCTGGCTAAAGATAAGGTTGTGCTGGTTAACTTGTCCGGGCGCGGCGACAAAGATATTTTCACCGTCGCCGATGAATTTGGCGTCAAGTTGAAGTAAGGCAGGCCTGATTTTGTTAATTCTGTGCGACTTCGACGGCACCATCACGACCCAGGACGTTACCAATTTAATGCTCGACCATTTCACCGGGACAGGCTGGCGCGAGGAAGTTTTGCCGGCTTACTGGGCCGGGGGCATGAACCATTTCCAGCTTATGGGCGTGCTGTACGCGACCCTGAAGCAAAAAGAGCCGGAACTGCTGACCGTAGCCGCGACTATAAAGTTCCGGCCCGGTTTCGAGAATTTTGTCGAATATTGCCGGGCAAAAAGCTACTCGCTGGCGGTGGTTAGCGGCGGGCTTGATTTCTACATCCGTTCGCTGCTCCCGGCGGACATTCCTTTTTACTCTTACCGGAGCGAGTACGACCCGACCGGCAGCAAATGGCTGGTCCACCTGCCCGACTGGCCGCAGGTCAACCTGGCAGGCGGCGAGGATTTCAAGGTGCGCGTCCTGCAAGAGCTAAAGCAGCAACACCCCCGGAATCGCCCGGTGGTCTTTATCGGGGATGGCCGTAACGACGGCCCGGTAGCCGCCGCCGCCGACCGGGTCTTTGCCGTCAGGGGCAGCCGTCTGGTCGAGATTTGCCAGGGACGCGGCCAGCAGGTAACTGTATTTGAAAACTTTGCCGAAGTAAGCGCAGCTTTAGCAGAAATTGCAAAAGAAGATTAACTATTCAGCTACCCGGCTTTAAGTTGTGGGAGCGAATTATTTTCCCGACTGGTTTTGCCTTGCATCGGGAATACAATTC
>CADDZM010000656.1 GCA_902812345.1 Chloroflexota bacterium
CTTAGTTAACAAATTCAAGCTTATAACCAGCCCCCCGGCCGATTAAATTTGGCGCAAAAGGATGCAAATATGTTTTACCTGGACCCTGTAATGGTCGTAAAATTGGCCGGTTTCGGCGGCTTCCTCTGGCTTGGTCTTTATATCGTTTCCAGAGCAGTTCAGCAAACCTACCTGACGATTGTCAGCATGCTGGGGATGCTGGCGATGGCCTTTTTCCTTTTTTCCAGCGCAATGATTGGCAGTAATACAGCCGGATTGGAACTTGAAGGGGGAGTTCTTCTGGCAAAAAGCTTCTGGTGGGCTAATTTGCTACCAACCGCTTTTTGGTTTCACATGTCCTATTTAATTCGGCGGCAGGTTGGGCTTGCAAGAAAAAAGACATCTTTATATTGGCCGGTGGGTCTTGTGTATGTCAGTGCCCTTATATTAAGTCTGGTGGGTACCTTCAGTGATGCTTTTCTGGACTATACGCATAGTTTCTTTTTGCAAGCGAATCACCTTTTTACCGATATAAGTCCAGGATATATTCTGATTGTTATTTATTTGTTGCTAACAACACTGGCCAGTTTTTACAACCTGTTAAACGCCTGGTTTAACGTACGTGGTCAAAGCCTGAGCCGCCCAACAAGCCTGGTGCTGGTTCGTCAATTGCGCTTGCTGGTAATTGGTAGCTTTTTATTTATGTTGGGTGCCGCCTGGCTGTCCTCTAACTTTTATTTCAAACTTAATTTTAATGAGTTATGGGGTAACCTTTTTCTTTTAAGCGGGCTTATTCTTCTGGGGTATGGAGTAGCTCATTTCAGCCTGCTGGTAGAAGGCCAGGATATTCAGCGGGATTTTATCTACAGCCTGACTTTGAATGTGGTGGTGTGCCTGGTCTATGTTACCGCGCTCTCCCTGACCGGAGCTTACTCATCCTTAAATGCCCTGGTAGTGGTTGGGCTGGCCGTACTCAGCCATACTACTTTCGATTTCTTCCGGGAGTTGTGGGATAAATTCTTCTTTAACCGCCCCGAACAGGCGGCGCGGTCGGAGGCCCGCGCCTATGCCACGGCAATCGCCAGCCAGCCAACTCCGGTCCAGGAACTGGCCGAGGCTCTTGAGCAAGGCCCGCTGCCTGCACCAGCACCGGATAACCTGGAAAGGACCGAAATGGGCCTGGATGGGGGCATGCCCAGCGGCCAGTCCAGGGCCGAACTGCCCGAAATTACCAAGAAAAAGTTTGACGACCTGGTGCGTAAAGCTATTACCGACCTGAAAAACCCGCCCCAGATGATCAAGAGTCCCCTGCTCTCTCTTGCGACCGTTGATGCCCGCCTGGGCGAGAGCGAGCTTGAGGACAACCGGCTCAACCGGGTCGCCATCTTGCGGGAGTGGCTGATCCAGCTAATCGAGAATTTGCGCCCGGTCGGGTCGGAAACCGGTGGCACCGGCGACGCCTGGCGCTACTATAACGTCCTCTATTATCCTTACGTGCGAGAAATTTCGCACAAAGGGGCGTTGCTTGAATTGCGCCGCCTGCAAAATGAAAGACGCCTCAGTAGCAAGCGCGAAGAGCCGGGCGAGGTCGAGCGGATCCTGGAATGGCTGGTAGATGTGGACGAAGATACTTTCTACAAGTGGCAGCGCCGGGCTTCCGACACCATCGCGGCTATTATCCGGGAGCAAGAGCTTAAACAACGGGTTGTTACGGCCGAGTTTTCCCTTCCAATTCCAACCAATCCTAGAATATAAAACAGCCCCCGGTGCAGTTAACCTGGGCGGCTGCTTTGGCTTGTCTGGCGTTAGAGTTAATTGGCAACCAATCCGACTTGCTCCAGGACCTGGGCGGCCCGCCCGCGCGTTTCTCTGACCCCGAAAAGGACCAGGCCGCTCACGATGTAATAGAGACCCACCAGAATAAAAAGCCCGCCGTAGCCTAGAACCGAATCGACCACGAAGCCGCCCACGAAGGCGGCGAAAGCCTGACAACCGGCTGTTGCCAAGTTGCTGAGGCCCATAAAGCGCCCGGCCTCGTTCAAAGGAATTAAATCGGTGGCGAAAGCCCAGTCCACCGCCCCGAAGATGACCCAACTGGTCCCAATAAAAGCACCAAAGACAAT
>CADDZM010000657.1 GCA_902812345.1 Chloroflexota bacterium
GTCGTATACGCGGCCTTTGAAAGGTTCGAGCATTTCGACGAGGAGGCGGACGACAGGCTGGGGCGTGTAGAACTGGCCCCCGCCTTTGCCTTCGGCCCCGGCGAATTTGGCAAGGAAGTATTCGTAGACGCGGCCGAGGATGTCTTTAGAGCGGCTTTGAGTATCGCCCAGGGAGATAGTACCGATAAGGTCTATAAGTTCGCCCAGGAGGACCTTGTTGAGGTCGGAGCGAGCGTAATTTTTTAGGAGGACACCTTTGAGGGAGAAGTTCTCCTTTTCGATGGCGTCCATAGCTTCGTCAATGAGTTTGCCGATAGTAGGCTGGCGGGCGTTAGCCTGGAGGAAGGGCCAGCGGGCTTTGTCGGGAACCCAGAAGACGTGCTTTGCCAGGTATTCGTCGCGGTCCTCGACATCGGCGTCCGGCTCCTGGAGAAGCTGCTGGTAGCACTCCTGGAAGGCATCAGAGATGTATTTGAGGAAGATGAGGCCGAGGACGACATGTTTGTACTCGGAGGGGTCCATGTTGGAGCGGAGCTTATCGGCGGCGAGCCACATTTTCTCCTCGAAGCCGAGGTTGGCGGCGGTACCGTTAGAAGATTTGGATTTCTTTGATTTGGGTTCAGTGGTCATTAAGAGCCGTTTCTAAGGATAAATAAAGAAACACCTTAAAAAGTGAAGGGCATAAAATTATTATTTTTTAAAGGGTGTTTCTGCAATTGGCACCAATATTACGGTAGCTCTGATAATACTGGGGAGGGCTAACGTACTTCAGGTTGATACAATAGTATCACTTGAAACCAGGAAAGACAAGGTTTAAATTAAAAGACTGGCGCCTTAGAATGGTAGATTCAGCTGGTATGGGCCCTGTCCGGCTTTGAATGGAGCTGGAGAGTATGAGTGATGTTATTGATTTGACGGCGAATACGCCACCGGACGTTTATAATGCAAGCCGGGGCGGGTATGGGGCCTTTTTGCTGGTGCTGCATGATACCGGTTGGCGAAGGAAAGCTGGGTGGCGTATCACGCGGGCGGGTCGCCGGGGTATCCTTCTAGCTGGCGGAACCCTTATACGGGGAAGGTATGGCAGGGAACGCTGTTGGGCGTGGGAGCGGGGAATGTTATAGGTATCGGGATTGAGCGGTGGGGCGCGGCGAATGAACCGGCCGGGCCGAAGCAGATCAGGGCGATGATTGATCTGGCGGTGGACATTGCGCTAAGGCAACGATTGAGGCCGGAGCAGGTTGTGGCGCATAAGGAGCTTGAAGCGGACCGGCAGGGCGGCGGGGTTTTGCTGGCACAGGTAAGGGAAGCGGTGTCGAAGACGCAGAATGTGGGGCGGCCGGGCGGGACGGAGGAGTTTGACCCGAACCCTGAGAGGCTTTCAGTTGGACCGGGGATGCTGGAAACGCTGAAGGCGAACCGGTTGGCGGCTTATACAAATGAGCAGTATTTTTCACCTAACCAGGGACAGGCGCAGCGGTCTTTTTTGTGGACGACTACGGGTGAGTGTTTGATTGCTTTCCAGTAGGTGGGGAAGGATAACAAACCGCTGGCTAGCTGGACCAGGCAAATATTTAAGCCTAAACCGGCCTAAGTTTTTAGATCTGGCCAGGGAAGTTTTGGAGCCAGATACGAGCCTGGGCAACACTTGTGCTGGTTGGGTCAAGAATGGCGGCACGGTTTACGTAAGAACGAGCTTCTTCATAACTGGGCGAAGTGAAGGCCAGCCACAAAAGAAGGTTTACTTCTGTGGGATTATCTTTTTCAAGGGTTTTCAGGGTTGCGTATGCCTGGGCTTTTTGGCCTGATTGGGCCAGGGAAACAGCCTGATTCAGAATGGTATTAAAAAAAGGATTGGGGGCAGGGGGCGGCGCAGGTTGCGGAGTGGAGTAATTGTTTGAAAATGATGCTGCAATTGGCGCTGGAGAGGCCGGGGCGAAGGAAGATGCGGCAGCCCAGGACGGGGTGCTTTTGGGGAAGGTGACATTTTCTGAAGGTGAGGTCTGGTTGCTGGAACCTAAGAAACTAAAAATACCGGCCAGAAGGAGAAGCACATTTACAAATATCAGGGGGCTACTGAAGCTTACAATGCTAGCC
>CADDZM010000658.1 GCA_902812345.1 Chloroflexota bacterium
GGAGATAGACATCCGGCCGTCCTGCCTGCAAATGCTAAAAGACCTCGGCCATCCCTTCGCCAAAGGTGAACCGGTCTACGACATAACCTTTGAGAATGTCCAGGCGGGCGAGCGCACTTCGCACCTTTTTCGCCTGGCGAACTACCACAACGGCCTGGTGATGGGTACAGGCGACCTGAGCGAACAGGCGCTGGGCTGGGCTACCTACGGCGTCGGCGACCAGATGTCGCACTACAACGTCAATACCTCGGTGCCAAAGACCCTGATTCAATACCTGATACGCTGGGTAATAGAGACGAAACAGTTCGATGAAACGGCCAACGCCATCTTGCAATCAATCCTGGATACCGAGATTTCGCCCGAATTAATCCCGGCGGACCAAGATAACAAGGACCAACCGTCCCAGAGCACCGAGGCGAAAATTGGCCCTTACGAGTTGCAGGATTTTAACCTGTACTACATCACCCGCTACGGTTTCCGGCCAAGTAAAGTAGCCTTTCTCAGCCTGCACGCCTGGCACGATAAAGATAAGGGGCTTTGGCCGGAAGGTCTGCCCGCCGAACGCCGCCACGAATACGACCTGCCAACCATTAAAAAGTGGCTGGAAGTCTTTGCCTACCGCTTCTTCAAAATCAGCCAGTTCAAACGCTCGGCGGTACCAAACGGCCCGAAAGTCGGGTCGGGTGGTTCACTTTCGCCGCGCGGCGACTGGCGAGCGCCCAGCGATTCCGAGGCGACAGTCTGGCTGGAAGAGTTGAAAGAAAACGTGCCAGGGTAGCCTAATAAAAGTTTCTAACAAATTGCAAATATACAATGCAGCATTTTGGCCCGGTCTATGCTGCATTTTTTTTTGGCTTATAAAAGGCTAGAACAAGTTTGAGAACGAAGGAGAACAATGTATGAGTATGGAACGCTGGAATCCCTTCAGGGAAATCGAATCAATGCGACAGGCGATGGACCGCTGGATGGATGAGCGCGGTTTTAACAACCTGAGCTTTTCGCCGGGCAGTCAGAATTTAAGCCTGGCTGTAGATGTCCACGAAACCGAAACCGGCTACGAACTTACCGCCAGCCTGCCGGGCGTGAAACCGGAAGATGTTGAAATCAGTGTGAATAAGGATATGGTCACAATCCGGGGCCGCACCGAGCAGAACGAAGAACGCCAGCAAGGCAACTATATCTACCGGGAGCGCCACGCCGGGTCATTCCAGCGGTCGGTCCGTCTACCGGACCCGATTAACTCGGAGCAGGTCGAGGCTTCGCTGGAAAACGGCGTTTTAAAATTGACCTTGCCGCGCCTGCAGCAGGCTTCGCAGCGCCGGATTCAGGTAAAAAGCGGCGCAAGCACCGGCAGCCAGCAAATCGGAACCAGTTCAAGCACTGGCTCTAACACCGGGCAGGTTGCCACTTCATCCATGCAAACCAGTTCGGCGGGGCAAGCCAGTTCTTCGCCAGGCGGCAGCCAATCAGCCGGTTCGAGCGGCTACGGTGACGCGGCCACTTACGCCGGTCCGGCCACCAGTGGCACCACCAGTGGCACCCAATCTAGCCAGAGCGGCACCAACCAGGGCCAGACTGCGACCACCGAGCGGCCGGAAGTTTTGAACAACCTGAGCAGCACCCAAATGGACGAATTGGAACGCCACGCCAGTGCAAACGACCGGCAGGGCTTTGGCTATCGCGGCGACGCTTACGGTTGGGATGCCCAAACCACCGAGAAGGTCTGGAACTATTTAACCCGGCGGGTCAGCCGTGACGAGGTTGACCGGGCCTTCCAAAATCCCGGCTAAGTACCTGGCGTTCCTCCACTATATCATTCCCTGCGGGCGCGAGCGAAGTCGAAAATCTCGTAATCCCTGGCGTAACCACTCAATAATTGCCAGGCTGCCCGTGACGTAGGAAAAGAGATTCTTCGCTTAAAAAAGGGCGCGACCTCAGCCAGACCTGGGGTCCGCCTTTTTAAAGATTTCCCCTCTGGAAGCCCTTAATTTGCTGGTACCAAAGTACTATGTGGGATTCAAGGGCAAGGGGTTAAAATTTTTTTGCTAATGGATATTCCTTAAATTATTACGGCTGGATGAATTTCGGCTAAAGC
>CADDZM010000659.1 GCA_902812345.1 Chloroflexota bacterium
GGATTAACCGGCGGTATGCCCAGGTAGACGAGGTGCGATTTCCCCTGGCTGTCTACGGCTATTTCCGGAACGGAAGTATTGATTAACTGGCCGTTTAACTTAACCGGGGCGGTCCAGGCTTCCGCAGTCTGGGCCTGAACCGCCCCGGCGGTGGGTAGAAGTAAGAAAGCGGCCAATAACAAGACACCGGCGTTAAAAACGTTTGCGAGTTTAAGTAGTTTTGAGCTGCCTGGCATAAATTAAATTACACACCTGAATTTCTTACTTATTGCGGGAAGCCTGGCGGGTATTTGGCCGGGCCGCTGCTTCATTTGAGTTATCATTAGAGCCATCAAGGTTATTATCTATGGCCGGTTTTATCTGGCTGGTTTCCGGCGCATTGAGCGAAAGCCGTTTTTTCATGTTCTTTTCAGACCGTTTTGCGTCTTCATTCACTACGAGTTTAATTTCGTTGTCGTAAAGGGTCGCGGTATCGGCCTCGGATAGCGCCTTGACCTCGGGTCTGGCGGCAGCTTTCTTGTCTTTTCGGCTGTTTTCTTTGCTGCTCTTGCCGGCTTTCTGCCGGCCTCGCTTTGCCGGCAGAAAGCCGGGCTGTTCCAGCAAGACTACCCCCAGGAAATTACCCTTTAGCCGTTCGGTAAGCTCGATAGCGGCTTTAAGCTCTTGCATGCGGGTATCTTTTAATTTGCACAGCAGCACCACGTCGTTGATGCGCGGGGCCAGCAGGCGCGTTGTTTTATTTTCCAAAATAGAGCCGCCATTGAAAAGAATTAAATTGGAGATCTGGAACTCAAAAAGTTTATATATCTCGCTGACTTTAACCGGGATGTAATTTTCGGCATGGTCGGTGTCAGGCGAGACATTACCGGCCGGCATAATCGTAAGATTTGGCAGGTTCGTCTTGTAGATTTTGTTTTTTACCAGTAAATCTTCTTTGTAGAAGAGTTCGTAAAACCCGGCGCTGTTAGGCAGCGAGAAAAGCTCGTGCAGGCCCGGTTTTTCCACGTTAGCGTCCACCAGCAGGACAGCCTGGCCTGTACCAAGCAGGGTAACGGCTAATTTTTTGATGATACTGTTCTGCTCGGCCAGTTCGCCGGGCGCGGTTATTAAAATCGAGCGGTGCTGCAGGTTGGTGTCGTCGCCAAAAATGAGGGAAGTGCTTAGAATCTCGTAAGCATCCTCTACTCTTTGCTCAACCCGGGGATCAATCCTCTTATTTGCGGCGGCGGCAGCCTCCAGCGGAACCAGCGAGGGTAGCTGGGCCAGCAAAGGCGCTTTCAACCGGTAGGTAATATCTTCCGGCGTTTTGACCCGGTCGTCCAGGTATTCCATCAGTACCGCGAAGCCAAACGCGACCACTACACCGGCCAGGGCGAAAAGCAGGGTCTTAACCAGCGGGCTGAGGTCTTTAACCTGGGTGGCCTGGTTCGCCTGTTCCAGGATAGTTAAGGTATTAGGAGAAGCCGCGGTAGACTGGCGGAGCAGTTCGGTATAGTTTGTCTGAAGCGTTTCGAGCTGGGTCTGCCCGGCTTTAATCTGGCTGCGGATATCCGCAATTTCTACCGCAGTAGTCGTGTTGTTAAGCGCCACGTTTAGATTAGCTAAATTCTGGGTGGTATTCTCTATTTGGGACTGAAGGTCTTGCAACTGCTTCTGAATAAAGTCGCGCTGTTCTTTTTGCTGGTTGGCCGGAGCGGTCGGGCTCTGGTTTATAAGCTGCCGGGCAAAAGAATTCGCGAGTTGGACAGCCAGATTCTGATCGTCGTTGACTATCGAAATTTCAATAATTGAAGTCTGGGGCACTACCTGCGCGTTTAGCATCAGGAGTAAAGCTTCATTTGAAATATTAAGGTTTAGCTCCTTTTTAACACCGTCTACTACCGGCTGGCGGCGCAGTAATTCCACGTAATAAGCGGTCAGACGCTCGATCAAGGGAGCATCATTCTGGTCGGGAACGGCCTGCTGCAGCAGTTGGCCGACTATCACGGTTGTATGCGCCTGGTAGCGGGAAGGCGAGCTTGTCAAATAGTAGTTAGCTGCCCCGGCCAGGAGACCGCCCAGGATGAGTAACCATAACC
>CADDZM010000660.1 GCA_902812345.1 Chloroflexota bacterium
GTAGAGGCTCTACCGTCAATAGGTGGAGTTTGCTATGTCTCAAAACTTAATCACATCCTTATCAAGTCCGGTCAGATGGGTACGCACCAGCCGGCGTTACCCTTGTCCGGTCTGCGGTAAATCAGGCTTTTGCGAAGTCTCCGACGACGGCCGGACCGCTCACTGTATGCGGGTGCCAAGTGGCATAACAATGCATCACCGACAGGGCGGTTGGCTGCACCAGCTCGCGCCGGCGGACAACGGCGTTACAATAGCCGACTTTAAAGCCAGTCTCTCTAAAGGCATTACTGCCGAAATAAAGCCTTTACCACCGGAAGTGCTCGACCGGGTGAACCAAACGCTTCTCGCACACTGTCCTCTTTCCGAAGCCCACCGCCAGTATTTAACGGCTGCCGGGGTTGACCCGGTCGGCTGCGGCTCCCTCCACTACGCCGAGGCCTCGACCGTTGCCCGCCAGCTTGTAAAAGAATTTGGCGAAGATACTGCCCGGCGGCACCCGGTTCTGTTAAGGGTGGAAAGAGATAACGGCCGGAACTACTGGACCATTGCAGGAGCAGCTACTGGTATCCTTTTCCCCGCTAAAAATCTGGCAGGGCAAATCCTGGGCATCCAGATTCGTAAGGACCAGCCAAAAGGCAGCGAGGACCGCTACCGCTGGTTATCGCACGCGGGCCTGGGCGGAACACCTCTGACAGTCTTCCAGGCTCCTCAAGGGGCCGCCAGCGCCCACATGGTAATCGTGACCGAAGGCTACAAAAAGGCGGCGGTCGCAGCAAAGACGTGGGCCTGCCACGCGGTCAGTCTGGCCGGGGTTACCGCTTATAAGGAGGGCGAGCTACTGCAGGTCCTGGAAACTTTAGAAGCCAGAGTTATAGTCGTAGCGCTGGACCAGGATAAAAGACAAAATCTCCGGGTGAAGGCGGCAGAACAGAGGTTAGTGCGGTTGTTTGCCGCCGGACAACCGGAGGCCGAGCTTTACTTCCTCAACTGGCCGGAGGCAGCCGGGAAAGGTCTGGACGATGCTCTTGCCGCCGGAGCCGCATTTCAATTCGACCGGACCCTGGTGGCAGGCAACGTCGAAGGCACGCACCTGGTAAATGACCTGCCTGGGCTGGTAGTAGACCGGGCTTTCAACCAGATCGGGCCGCTCTACACCCTGGAAGGTGCCAGGTCGCAGCACCGGGCCTATTTTGACCGCCTGCTAATTCGTCCCAACAAGACCCAACGCGTTATAACCAGCCCTACCGGCACCGGCAAGAGCCGGGCGGCCGACGATGCCCTGGCCGCTGCCCTGCTGTCAGGAAAACTCTCCGGCCGCTGGCTGCTTCTGGCTCCAAACCGGGCCAATATAGCCGAACGGACCGCCCCCGGTACTGAACTGGGTAAGGCTGTTAAAGCAGGCCAAGCCGCCATCCAGCAGGGGCGAACCCTTTTTGACCTTCAAGAATTAAAAATTGTCGGCCGGAAATCCAACGCCGAAGATTGCGCCAATCCCCAGGCCGCTGACGCCGGCGCAGCCCGCCAGGTTACGGCTCGTGTGGTCTGCGCCCAATGTCCCTTCGGCAGCGACCAGAACTGGCAGGACCACGCCGGCGAGCTTGGCTTTAAGGTGGACCAAGAGCCCAACCGGCCCTGGAAATGCGAAGTCCAGGGCTATCTCCACAGCCGCAAGATAAGCCGCCAGGCCCAGGTAGTTATAGCCACAAAGGAAGCCTACCTGAATAACTCGGACTTACTGGCTGAATTCGACGGCGGCGTTATCGTTGACGAAGAGTTGCTGGGCTACCTGGTCGAAATCATCCAGGTTGATACCGCCATCCTGGGCGGGTGGAGAGAGAAGATAGCGCTTAAGGGCCTGAGCTTCCCGGCCTGGGAACAACTCTTTCGAATTATCGAAACCGCTTTTAACAACCTGGCTGAAAACCAACCGCAGGGGCAGCCGGCTTAAAGTGTGCAACTGCTGGAAAGCCGGGAACATTTAGAGGTTGCCGCCACCACGCTAGGCCTGGACCTTGACCAGGTGCTTTCCGATTGCTACCGTGACGGCCAGGGGCCGGACCACGATGGGGTTTATGG
>CADDZM010000661.1 GCA_902812345.1 Chloroflexota bacterium
TGTCTGGCTTGATTATTCCATTGCGGTTATCATGAGCCGTTTAATTCGCCGGACCACCCGCCGGGTCATATTGCGGGAGGAACTCTGGAGCGGCAACCGCGAAAATCTCAGGAAAACCCTTTTTACAAAAGACTCGATTCTATGGTGGGCCTTGACGACCTTTAAGCGGCGCCGCCGGGAGTATCCAGAACTGCTGGCCCAACCCGAAAACGCCCACCTGGAAGTAATTCACTTCAAGTCGCCCCGCGCCGCCGACCGCTGGCTGGCCTCTATCAATAAAAATAGTTACCGGAACCGAAAAGGAAAACTCAATGAGCGAGGAAACCGATGTTATAGTCGTGGGCGCGGGACTATCCGGGCTGGTCGCGGCGGCGGAACTGGCCGACCGGGGCAAGCGTGTCATTATCGTGGAGCAAGAGTCGGAGCGGAACCTGGGCGGGCAGGCTTTCTGGTCGTTTGGCGGCCTCTTTTTCGTCAACTCGCCGGAGCAGCGCCGCCTGCGTATCCACGACTCGCCGGAGTTAGCCCTGCAAGACTGGCTTGGTACGGCCGGGTTCGACCGGGAGGAGGATTTCTGGCCGCGCAAGTGGGCCGAAGCCTACGTGGATTTCGCCGCCGGGGAGAAACGAAGCTGGCTGCACGAAATGGGCATGCGCTGGTTTCCTATCGTCGGTTGGGCCGAACGCGGCGGGTATGGGGCCATCGGACACGGCAATTCGGTGCCGCGTTTTCACGTGACCTGGGGCACCGGGCCGGGCGTGGTCGAGCCGTTCGAGCGGCGGGTCCGGGAAGCAGTCGGGCGCGGCCTTATTCAACTAAAATTCCGCCACCGGGTCAATGCGCTGCTGCTGACGGATGGGGCCGTGAGTGGGGTCGAAGGCGAAATTTTAGAGGCTACAAAAGCGGAACGCGGTCAGGCCAGTTCGCGGACAGCGGCCGGAGAATTTAGTTTTAAGGCCCAGGCCGTCATCGTGGCGGCGGGCGGTATCGGCGGTAATCACGAGTTGGTGCGCCAGAACTGGCCCGCCCGGCTCGGCCCACCGCCCAAAGAGATGATTGCCGGGGTGCCGGAACACGTGGACGGCCGGATGCTGGGTATCGCGGCGGCGGCAGGCGGGCGCATCATCAACCCGGACCGGATGTGGCACTACACCGAGGGCATTCGAAACTGGAACCCGGTCTGGCGTAATCACGGCATCAGGATTTTGCCGGGGCCGTCGTCGCTCTGGCTGGATGCGCGGGGCAAACGGCTCCCGGTGCCGCTTTATCCCGGCTTCGACACGCTCGGCACCCTTAAATATATTATGGATAGCGGCTACGACTATAGCTGGTTCGTCCTCAACCAGCACATTATCAAGAAGGAGTTCGCCCTTTCCGGCTCCGAGCAAAACCCGGACCTGACCAATAAGAGCATTCCCCTGGTACTGAGACGGGCTATCGGTAAAGCCGCTACCGGGCCGGTCGAGGCTTTTAAAAAGCGGGGGGCGGACTTCGTGGTTAAAAACAACCTGCCGGACCTTGTGAAGGGCATGAACGCGCTCACCGCTGAACCGCTGATTGACCTGGCCGACCTCGCACGCGAAATAACCGCCCGCGACCGCGAGCTTGACAACCGGTTCTCCAAAGACACCCAAATCACCCACATACGCGGCGCGAGGAACTACCTGGGCGACAAGCTTATCCGTACGGCCAAACCGAAAAAGTTGCTGGACCCCTCGACCGGACCGCTTATCGCGGTGCGGCTGCACATCCTGACCCGCAAGACTCTCGGCGGCCTGGAAACCGACCTATCCGCCCGCGTCCTGAAGGCGGACGGCCAACCGGTGCCGGGATTGTACGCGGTCGGGGAAGCGGCCGGGTTTGGCGGAGGCGGCTTGCACGGCTACCGCTCCCTGGAAGGCACTTTCCTGGGCGGGTGCCTATTTTCGGGCCGGGTGGCGGGACGCGCGGCCGCCGAAGCGGTGATTTAAACTTAAAAGGATTCAAAGTATGTCGCAACCGGAACCGGCCAAAAGAGTTATCTTTGCCGAACCTTCATAAAAGAGGCTTTTATGAGGCTTTTATGAGGCTTTTA
>CADDZM010000662.1 GCA_902812345.1 Chloroflexota bacterium
CTTTGCGGGGCGGGTCTTTTTTGAGGACGCACTTTTAGATTTTACTAAAAAACAGCCGCAGCCTTTGGAAATGGACAGGGAAACCGCCCGTGTGCTGGGTACACCCAAACCGACCACCTTCCAGCATTATCTTGAGCAGCCGAACGCGGTTACGGCTTACGAAGCAGCGACGCAATATAATGCTGAAAATGACCGCAAGGCCGCTTTGAAGCATTGGGATAGCCAGGGGCCAAAATTGCGAGGGTACAAGCTTTACTGGCACCGCAATTTACGGCGGCCAAAAGCCTGGATTGAAGACCCGGCCCGGTTAACGGCCCAGGCTGTAAATAACCAGGAAGATACCCAGCACCCGGTTATCCGGCCGGTTAACAAGGGCGCCCGGTTCCGCTTCCGGGTGCGGTTTGAGAACCTTAGTCAAATAGAATTGGGTGTCCTTGCGCTCGCTCTTGATTTGCCGGTTGGCTGCGCCCATAAACTGGGTATGGGTAAGCCGCTCGGTTTAGGTTCAGTCCGGCTTAACCCCAGCCTCTTTATTACTAACCGGCCCGAACGTTACCGTCAGCTTTTCGATGCCGCAGGAAACTGGCAAACCGCTACTGAAAAAGTGGACACTTCCAGCGTAGAATCTTACAAGTCAAAATTTGCCAGTTGGCTGCTTCCTAGACCAAATAACTCCCTCAATGATTTGTGGCGACTGGACCGTTTAGCAGAGCTTAAAACCATGCTAACTTACCAGGAATTGCCGCTCGAATTGGATGAACTCACCGCTTACATGGAGATTCCTTCACCGGGGTTTCGCGTCACCAACGAATATACCGAACGGCAAATTCTTGGTAAACCACGTGAGGTAAAAGCAAGTCTAACTAGCTTTAACCGCTGGAAAACCAACCTTAAGAGTGATATTGAGGATTGGACAAACCTTAATCAGGAAGAACCGGATGAATTTGGAAAGCTTCAAGCGGATTTTGTAAGCCTTTTCCCGCAATGGGAGAGGCTGCGCGATCAGGCGTTAAAGGCTGATTTAGGCCGGATTATGCAATCTAAAATGGGCGCTGCCGGGCTTAATACTATTGATGGTTGGACTATAGACCAACGGGATAGAAGGAACGCTAAAGATTATTTAGGTCTATTAGCAAGCTATGTTAATAGGCTAGATACCTATCCGGTCCACGAGGAGATTGAGGAAGAACCAGCAAATGAACCGAATACACCCTCAGAAGAACCGGATGACCCGGCAAACGATACACCCTTAGACCTGGATGCCCTAAGAAATTTTCAAAGGGCTTTTAACCGTAAACAAGGGCGTAAGTAAACCTTGTTGGTTAGCCTGGTGGTACAACTGCGCCCCTTAGCGCCGGGAACTCTCTTGCCATATACCGGCAAGGCGGTGGGAGCTTTCCTCTTAAACTGGCTCCAGGAGGTTGACCCCGCCCTGTCCGCCGCCTTGCATGACCTGGACGAAATCAAGCCGCTGACCGCTTCCGGCGTGCAGCGACCGGTCAGGCCGGGCTCTTTTCTACCGCCGCCCCTGCCGCCGGGGGAGTTATTAAGACTGGACCCGCAACGGCTTTACTGGTTTCGGATTACCTCGCTCCACGAAGGGTTGAGCCGGTACCTGCTCGAAAACTTTTATCGGAATCCGCCCCAAACCCTTCCTATTCTCAAGCAAAGCTTTAAGGTTGAGGGGGTCGCGGTCCAGCCGGAAGAGCATCCCTGGGCCGCTAACTGTAGCTGGTCGGACTTAAAGGATAGTGCGCTGGCCGGTTATAGCGAAGATTATAACCGGAGCCAGACTGCCAGAGCGCCGGGAAGCAAAATCACCTTTTTATTTCACACCCCCACTACCTTTCAACATAACGGGCGAGCCTTTCCTTTGCCGCTCCCGGCCCAGGCTTTCCGCAGCCTGGCCGACCGCTGGAATTCCTTCAGCGGTGCGCCCCTGGACGACGCGATTTATGACGCGATAACGGATGATGTCGCGATAAGCGCCTATGATCTGCGGACGGAACTGGTGCAGTTGGAAGGAAGCCATTTGAAGACCAAGTTGTTAGGCTGCCGGGGAT
>CADDZM010000663.1 GCA_902812345.1 Chloroflexota bacterium
TTTTGCTGAACCTTTAATACACCCCCTTTGCCCCTGCTTTCGGCGCTAATACATAGACCGGTCGCACTCACACCGGTCCTGACACCTAAGGTGGCACCAGACCAGACCGGACTCGCCACTCCGGCGCCAATAGAGATAATACAAAGTGAAAAACACCTATCCTGGTACCAACCTGTGACCGGCATTTAAAAACATTTATTTATGTTAACAAATACTGTTTTTAGATTTACGGCCTTACAAAGGGGTAAATAGGTATAACTATGCCGGAGTGGGCGACTATTTTAAAGGCTGGCAAATACCTATTCAAATTTTGAATATCCAGCCGGTCACGTGGTCACATGGTCACACCTATCCTGGCAGTAGTCACCTATTGTGGTACCAGGATTGGTCACATGTGACCGCTTTGCTGCCAGGATAGGTGCGGTCACACCGGTCACACCCATGTTGGCACTTTCTCACCTATGTTGGCACCAGATCACACCCATGCTGGCAGCAAAACTAACCCATGCTGGTAGCATGTGATCAGTAAGAGGCCGTTTTTAGCCTATTACAACAGGCAATTTATAAGCCGTTCACATTGCTAATAAGTATTAATGAGTCTAATGCGCCCATTTCCGGCTTGTGGCCGGATGGGCGTTTAGTATAATGCGCCCATCACAGGGGGTACCTTGAAAAGAGAACCAGGTTTAAAGCGGGTCGACCGGCGAGGCAAGCCTTGAATTCGTTTCAGCTTGTAGATGAATTTAACGACATAGAGACCGAGCGGGGTGTCATCGCGGCGATTGCTGCCAGACCGGACCTTTATTGGGAACTGCTTGATTTTCTACCCGCGGACGCTTTTACGGTCGAAAACCTGGCCTGGCAAAACCTGGTCCTGGCGATTGAAAGCGAAAAACCGGTCGCGGGAAGTGTGAGCGGGCTGGCCGACTGGATGCCGGTGGCTGACCCTAAAGCCGCGGCCCAGCACCTGGCCGATTTGTACCAGCGGCGTTTGTTGGCCGGTTTACAGGAGAACCTGGCCGCCGCCCTGTACAGCCCTCGCCCGGCCCCGGAACTCTTAAGCCTGCTGGATGAAGAAGTGGCCCGCGTCCAGGCGGCGGTCCGGGAGACACATTCCGGTAAGCTGCAGTGGGCGGGCGACCTGATCGGTAATGTCCTTGCGGAAGCGGAAAGCCGCCAGTTGCAGCGCCAGGAGACCGGCAACGCTATTTTAGGGGTAGCGACCGGCTTAAAACGGGTTGACGAGCTTTTGAACGGGCTGGGGACCGGGTTGTACATTCTGGCCGGGGCGCCGGGCGCCGGTAAGACTACCCTCAGTCTTCAAATCGCCCAACACGCCGCTTCCATCGGGACGCCGGTCGTCTATGTTACTTACGAGAACTCGCCTTCTAACCTGGTTTTGAAAGCCCTTTGCGCCAGGGCCAAGATTCCAGCCAGCCAGGTCGAGAGAGGTTTTGGCAATTCGCAGGCTCTGCGCTGGGCCGCGCTCGAAATGCAACCAATCTTTGACCGGATGGCCCTAATCGAAGGCAACTCCAAACTTACGGTCAGCCAGGTGCGGGGGAAAGCTTTGCAGGCGATGGCTCGCCACAAAGCCAGCCGCTGCCTGGTTGTTTTCGACTATTTGCAGCGGGCCGCCCATACCGCCGGTTATGACCAGTTGCGTTACAACGTCAGCGCCATGGCCGGGGAACTGCGCGACCTGGCCAACCGGCTGAACGGGCCGGTCCTGGCTATCAGCAGCCAGAACCGCTCCGGCGGCGATTACGGCAAAGGCGGCGGCAGCGCCACGCTCGACTCCTTGAAGGAGAGCGGCGACCTGGAATATTCCGCCGACGCCGTGATGTTTTTGCGGATGAGTGAGAAACGGCAAATCGCGCCCCCGGCCAGGGCGGTTGACATCGTTCTCGCCAAGAACCGTTTTGGCGATGTCGGGATGGTTCCCCTGGTCTTCCGGCCTGACCTGGGCGACTTGCGCGAAGAGGTAATGCGCTAATGTCTGTAAGAGATTTTGATAACTTTAATACGCCGCCGGTTGGGTTTAATAATACCAACCTGACCC
>CADDZM010000664.1 GCA_902812345.1 Chloroflexota bacterium
AACCCGGCCAGGACGCACAGGCAGATTAAGATTGGCAAAAAGGCGCGATACTTCTTCATATTTCTAAAAACTAAAAACTAAAAACTAAAAACTAAAAACTAAAAACTAAAAACTAAAAACTAAAAATAAACTAACTCTGCAACCGGCCCAACGCCGAGGTTAGCTCGGTCATGTTGTTGGTAATAATCAGCACGCCGATTAGCAGCAGGAGCAGGCCGCTGGCGATTTCAATGACCTGATAATGGCGGCGGACCCTGGCGATAAACCCTAAAAGGCGGCTCATAAACAGCCCGGCCAGCAGGAACGGAATACCCAACCCTGCCGAGTAGACCAGCATCATGCCGACGCCGCTCCAGGTGCTTTTGCTATCCAGGGCATTCGTCATGGCCGCGCTCAGAAATGGCCCGATACAGGGCGACCACCCGGCGGCGAACCCGGCCCCCACCAGAAAAGCCCCGACCAGGCCGACCGGCTTGTTGGCGGCGGTAAAATGGAAGCGTTTTTCAAAACTTAGAAATTTCAGCTTGAAAAGGCCGATAAAGTGCAGCCCCATCACGATAACCGCCAACCCCGCGAAGACCTGGATAAAAGGTTTTACGTCCGTGCCAACCAGGTCAGCCAGGGTATAGTAAAGACCAAAGATAGCGATAAAGACCGCTGTGAACCCCAGGATAAAAAAGCCAATCGCGGCCAGCACCCGGCGGGTGTCGCTCCAACCGATAGGGGCAGGGTCTTCCGAGCGGGCTTCGACGGCGCGGGCCGCCGATACGCCGCTGATAAACGAAAGATAGCCCGGCACCAGCGGCAGCACGCAGGGCGAACCAAACGACAGCAAGCCTTCCAGGAAGGTTGCCGCCAGGTTAACCGGCGCTATCTGCCCGACCGGGGCGATTAATTCGGGTAAAAATGCCAGGTGGGTATTTAACATGTGCCTTTTAGTCTATTAAAACTAATCCAAAGCCTGTCTTTAATAAACTGCCTGGTCCAATATACCAGAAGTTGCTTGCAAAAGCGCTTACAAAAGGTTAGAAGAAGCTTAAAACAGAAGCTTAAAACAGAAGCTTAAAACAGCGTATTTGACGTCAGGGCAGCAGCCCCAAAAGCTCGTCAAGATGTTCGATAACCGCGTCCGGTGCGATAGTGGGGTTCGGTTCTTCCTGGCGAAACTGGACCGTCTGCACCCCGCGCATTCCCAGTTTTTGCGGCCCCTGGACATCTTCAATCAGGCGGTCGCCTACAAAGACCGCCGCTTCTCCCGGCACGTCGAGCCGTTCGAGCATCTGGCGGTAAATCAGGAGGGACGGTTTGCGCCAGCCGATTTCGCAGGACAAAATGGTCTGGTCGAAATAATCGAGCAGCCCGACCAGCCTTATATTCTCGTAAGCCACTTCGGGTAAGTTGCAAAAGTTAGAGACCAGGCCGAGCCGGTAGCCCCGTTCGCGCAGTTCGCGCAGGGTTGCCAGGGCTTCGGGCGCAACGCTGACCACTCTTTCATAAAGCAGGCGGTGTTCCAGGCTGATAACCTCGCGCAAAAAGGCCTCGTCACCGGGAATCCCGGCGGCCTGAAACGCCTGCCGGACGAGCGGCAAAAAATCCACTTCCTGCTCGGTCTTTTCCTGCCAGGTGCGGGCCATAGCGGTCTGGACATGCTCCTGCCAGGCTGCCCGCAGCGATTTCAGTTCGGGGATAGAGGTTTCTTTAGCCGGGTTAATAAGCTGGGTGTAAATATCTTCCCAGACCGTTTCGGTTGCCCCGGCTGTAAAGTTGCCGTGAATAAGGGTATCGCCCAGGTCGAAAATTACCGCCCGCACGCTTTGAAATTTCTCTTTTTCTGCCATAATTCTTTTGCTTGTAAAATTCTTGAAAAAGCCCTAAAAGTCAGGCGTAGCCGCCCCCGGCTAACCGCACCGAAACATCCCCGGCCTGGACAGTCTGCACTTTCCCGGCAGTGGTGCGGACCTGCAAGCCGCCGTTCGAATCCACGCCCGCCGCCACGCCTTCGAGTTGGGTATCGCCGCCCATGTTCCGCACTTCTACCGGCTTACCCAGGGTGATAAG
>CADDZM010000665.1 GCA_902812345.1 Chloroflexota bacterium
GTATTCAACAGGTCGAGCAAAAAGAAAAGAAACGCATCAAACGCGGCCCGCAAGCTTCAATGTTTGACGAAGACGCCTGAAAGCGGTGGCCGGTTTCAGAATACCGCCCAACCTCATGGCAGCCGGGTAATCCAGTGCTAGCGGATGGCCGCCATAATAGCGTCATTTTGATGCCGCCAGACCTCTCCCGCTTCCTTGAAACCGGCGGCGAACAGGGCTTCCCGGTGAAAGTTTACGGTGGCCTCGTGACCGTGTTCCCGGTCGGGAAAGCGCCGGTCTCTCTCGGCTAACAATTCTCTGAAAGCCGGTTCCGACCTGGCCGCCTGCCAGTATTGCTCCCAGTCTTCGGCCCCGCCAGGCCGGTTGAAGTTAGACGTTTGCCACTCCTCGCGTAATTTACGGCCTAATTCTTCTAACCGGGGCGCCTGGCCCGGCTGGTGGTCGGCGTTCATAAAAAGGCCGCCTTCCGCCATAACCCCCGCCAGGTTCTTGTAGAGGTGGACCAATTCCTCATTCTTGAACCAATGTAACGCGGTCGCGCTGAGGGCCGCATCGAAACTGCCCGCCTCAACCGCTTGTAGCCACTCATCCCGGCGCAAATCGGCCTCGACCCACTTTATGCGCGCCCGGCCCAGTGTCTGCCGTCCCATCTCAATTAGCCAGGGGTCGTAATCTATAGCCACGATATGGGCCTGTGGAAACCGCTTGAGAGCTACCTCGCTTATAGAACCCGGCCCGGAGCATAAATCGAGAATTTTAAGCGGGTCGTTACCCCGCTGGGCGGCTACATAGTCCAGCATAAGGTTGAACCGCCCTGCGCGGTCGGGGAGATAGGCAGCCTGCTGGCGGTGCCAGCGTTCCAGCCAGCCCTGCCAGTCAATTTGTTTGCCGGTAGATTGGGTCATTGTCTTAACGCCTCCTTTATTGAGTCTGGTTAGCTTTTATTGGTCAGCCTAAACTGTTTTTATGTTTTTTTATGAGCCCAGACAGAATTTGCGTGTAATGAATGAGCCTGGAAGACATTATTTGGAAGATGTGTGCTCGACCCGGTTATTTCCTGGCGCTTCAATCTAAAATGTGCAAGGCTGAACCCTTATGCGCCGCGATATGGTCGGTTTTGTCGCTCTTGATTTCGTATTGCGGGTCATCCTCCGAGGCGTGGCGCTGGTGGCCTTTATAGGTAAAGTCTTTGGTATGCAAGGCGATAATCTTTCCGCTAACCTTCCCCGCCTCGGAATTCCACTCAACATGGTCGCCAACTTTAAACTTTTCTGCCATTCTTCCTCTCCTCTTTAACTCAGAAGATGAAAGTTTTTACTTGACATAACACTTAAAACCTCGGCTTTCTTCTCCAATAGCAAGCGAACGGTAAAAGTGAAGGAATGCAAAAGTACGCGATGAGGCCGGATCCTTCTTTGCCCAAAGACTGCGGTACCCTTACTGCCGAGTTGACGCTGAAACCTCTTTAAGCTAAAGAAGACTGCTTATTGGTCCTACCTTAGCAGACCGTCGTAGCAGAGTCTTTTAAGAGCGACGTTTAATGCTGGCGTAACTTCTGCCACCGGGCTATCCATAATACGATTGCTCACCACCATACCAACTGCAAAGACCGGGCCGGGTCAGTAAAAGACAATTTGGAAAAGGAAAAAGCTACCGCTATTTCTTAGTTCCGCTTTAGAGACAGCCTGGAATCAGTGCCAGCCCAGCGGAACTAAGAAAACCGGAAGTTTCTCAGGCAGCCAGGCTCCCAGAACCTCGCCTGACTACCGTCATCCCTTCCACAGAGGAAAAAAGCTCATTGCCGCTTTTTCCTCCGCACCTCCTTTTTTGGCTACCCCCCGAAAAATCCATCTTACCATAAGCCCAAGCCTCTCCATTCACCAGCCGGTCTAAAGAACCACCGACTGTCTCATTGTGACCCTGAAAAAGTTTTTGGGGTCGCACACCCCGCTCTGTACCCCAAAACTCTTTTTCATGGCCAGCCGCTGCGGCGTCTGGGGCTTGTCGGCTTATGAGCTAAGGATTTTTGAAGGGGGGCAACAGGGT
>CADDZM010000666.1 GCA_902812345.1 Chloroflexota bacterium
GGAGTGTCTACAACTTTTGTGTGCCGCACCGCGAATTGCGAGTGGCCAACTATGATCTACCAGAACAAGGTCGCTGGCAGCCCCGCACTCCCGCGATGGCGAGCGGGCTAAGTGAGCATATTTGGAGCGTGGCTGAATTGTTAAAGTACAAGGTAGTGCCGCCGCCTTTTGTGCCACCGAAGCGCCGGGGCCGACCGCCCAAAAACGCAGTTCAAAACTTCACCGTTTAATGGGGTGCTACCTTCGCGCAGGTTCTGGCGAGCAAATCCGATAGCTAAAAAACTGCTTAAAAGGGCGGCTTCGGCCAGTCCTAACGGACGATACCAGCTTAGAATATAAGCAAGCATCGCCATACCGGCTAAAAGTAGCAGACAATTAAAGAGCAACATTATTAAGCGAGCCGTTTCGGGATTCCAAAGAGAAAGCAAGCTAAACAGCGCGTTACCCTGGGGTGGGTAGAAATTGACGTAGAAAGCGTTGTTCTGGCGGGCTTTTTGCTCGGTTATTAACCGGTCTAACAGGGGCATTAACAGGCTTTTATCGTAGATATCGCGCCCTTCGTGCCAGAGGGTTCCGGCGGCGTAAAAGAATTCAAAATCGGTCGAGCGAAAGTCATCCGGGGTATTTACAAGACCCCTAATCAAACCATTATAGGTAAAAGAGCCGAGGCAGATAATAATAATAAGACCGTACAGGCCGACCTTTAATATTTGGAGCCCCCGGAGAGACTTCACTCCTTTAATTTTGACCACTTGTTTTAAGCCTTGTTCTGTATAGCACCTGACCAGTGCAGGTCCCGTTTGCCAGCGGTTTACAAAAGCCAAAAGCACTTTAGCTCTTCATATGGAGCTACCCTTTAGAGCTACGCTTTTCTATCAGGTAGGGCGCTTAGCCGGTTAAATACGGCCTGGTAATCCAAAGTGACCCTATCCCACCTGGCATCTAAAGCCAGGGGCAGCTATAGCCTTGCATCGCTACCGCTGGTCAAAGCCGCTTGACTGTCCACTTAGAATTGTAAACCATCCTGGCAAGTGGGGTATTACTTTAAATAAACCTTCCTTACGCGATTGATTTGATCCTTAGCCAGAAGCCCAGAGGCCCGGCTCAACCGGGCTATGATCAGGGATGTCCCCTCCAGGGTATTAGCTATACTGTAGCTTACCCCAAGCTTCTAAGTCCCCTACCCCGATCAGTCTTGTTGAGGTGCATAATACTCCTATAGCGGTATGCGTGGGTATTGAGCCAAAATAAGCTCGTTTTGACCTTAAATACGGTTCAATAGCTCTGAAAAACGCTGTAGGGTCGCTAACAAGGAGTAGCGAAAGGGCTATTTGAAAGGGTTTAAGGTTTAATTCGGCTCGGTTTACGTCTTCGGTCTTCCGCCGAGCTGAAGCTCCAGGTTCTTACAGCATAAGCTTAAGGGTTAGGCTAGATTAATTGTACACACAACCCCTTCCCATTTCCTCCTGCAAATTTTAGCCGTACCGGCTGGTTCGGTGACGGTGTTATCGCGATTGTGTCGGGGTTTGCTCGGTTGTAACCTCAGGAACAGGGCCAGGCGGTGTTGCCGGAATCTGGTCAGGGTTGGGAACCGGTATTAGCGTTAAGGTAGCAGGTTCGGTTAGTTGAGCGTTGGCGGTCAGGCCTGCCGCTTTTTGTAGGGCCACCTGGTGGGATTTTAGCCTTAGCAGGGCCGCTAGCACGGCGAGGGCTACCCAGGTTTGAAACGGCGCAATTACTCTCAACGGATAAAAATCTTGCAGGGATGGGAGCTTCATAGCAACCTGCTGGAACAAATCTACCGGCATAAAGAGCAGCAAAATAACTCCTCCGGTAAAGAGCAGCCAGTTTCTTTGGGTAGTTTTGTCGCTGCTCTTCATGGCATGCAGGTAAAAGTAGATAATGGCCGGCACGATTAAAAAGATGTCATAAACCCGGTGATAGGTAGCCAGCAGGGAGAGGTTCGAGACAATACTAAAGTCTAATAGCTCGGTTTGGCGGCGATCCAGAGTTCGGCTGCGCCAGAGCAGGTAAGTGCTATAG
>CADDZM010000667.1 GCA_902812345.1 Chloroflexota bacterium
CTTCCAACGCGGACCTTGGCCGTAATTTCCAGCAGGTTGTGAAAAATAAATATATTTTTCCGAAAGACCTAGATTATCTGGGCGGTGTAGAAGGTGAAAGTCACCTGGCGGTCGTCCACGCTGACGGCAACTCGGTCGGGAAAAGGCTCAGTAAGATTTTGGGAGACGGCGTAACTCTGACCAATGACGAGTTAGCCAAAAATCTGCGGGCCTTTTCCCTCAGCGTTAGCCGAGCGGCCAGGCAAGCCCTGGACCAGACGCTGGACGATTTGCTGGGCAGCCTCGAATCCCTTGACTTGAAGTTAAAAACGGCCCCGGTTGATACGGCAGGCTTTGCCAAAGCCAGGCCCAACCCCGAAGTTTTGCCAGGTTCCCCGGTGGTAAGCGCGCCGGAGACAGGCGATGTCACTACGGAAGATACCGCAACCAAGCGGACCGGGGAAATAAAATTCTTCCCGCTACGCCTCCTGGTATATGGCGGGGATGACCTGACTTTTGTATGCGAGGGCCGGCTGGGCTTAAGCCTGGCGGCGCTCTATTTGCAGCGCTTTGCGGAGCAAAAAGATAGCGAAGGTAATAACTTCTCGGCCTGCGCCGGAGTAGCGATTAGCCGAACCCATTTTCCGCTGGCCCGCGCGTACGAGCTTGCGGAAGCGCTTTGCGGTTCGGCCAAGGCTAAAACCAGGGAAACCGGGGCTGAAAACTCTAGCTGGCTCGATTTCCAGGTATTAATGAGCGGATTAACCGGTACCCTGGGCGCGCTGCGCGATGAAATGAAAAATGCCAGCGGGAATTTGTTTTTGCGGCCCTACTGGGTGCAAGGCGAAAGGTTAGAGAACCTGAGAAGTTGGAGCGGCTTCACCAGCCGTATCAAAAAGTTAGAGGACTTGCCCCGCTCGAAAGTTAAAGGGTTACGCGAGGCGTTAAACCTGGGGGAGGCCAAAAGCCGAGAATACATTTCAAGGGCGGGCCTACCGGTAAAGCCGGAAAGTGACGGGCAGCCCGCCGACACCGCTAAGTTTGAATTTACCGGGACGCTTTACGACCCGATTGAAGCGCTCGATTTTTTTCTCGATATAAAAAACAAAAAGGCGGAGAAGGTAAATGAGCCTGTACCTGCAAATTAAGCTGTTAAGTGATACCGCGCCTGGTAGCGGAGCCGGGGAACCGGGTGGGATTGACCGGAGTATAACTTTTAAGGCTAATGGTTTGCCGGTTATCCAGGGCAGGCGGCTAAAGGGCTGTCTGAAAGAGGCCGCCCAGGAAGTGTGTGAAGCCTTTACCAGGGCCGGACGACCGGATTATTTAAGCAAGCAGCATTTTGACGAGTTGTTCGGTTTGCCCGGTAAGCCGGGGGCCGGTTGGTTGCATCTTAAAGACGCCCATTTAAAGCAGGCCGCCGAACTTGAGCCGTGGCTGGCCTGGGCGGCCGGGGAAGCCGGGAAAGTTTTTAACCCGGCCTCGGTTGAAGATTTTTATAGCGGGCTGCGCACTCAGACCAGTATCAGCCGGACGACCGGCGGCCCGGTTGAAAATACCTTGCGGGTTACGCGCCTATTAAAGCGCGGCTTAGAATTCCGGGCCGAAGTGGAATTACGCCGACCTATCTATGAACCGGACCGGCCCGAAGTAGAAACCGCGCTGTTAGAGGCTTTGAAGCTTTCTTGCGCCGCGCTGCGCCATATAGGGCTGTCGCGTAACCGGGGGCCAGGCGAGGTGGAGGTAAAACTTTATCAGGCGGGGCAGCCTTTGGAATTAGCTTTTAACCGGCCGTCTGCTACGAATACGAGTGGGGACTGAACAACAATGTATCAATTAAGTTATGAATTTGAACTTACTCGTCAGGCGGTTTTTCGGATTATTGAGGGTGATCCAAACCTGGTAGAGTGCGAAGGGTACGTACCGGGCAGTTCAATCTGGGGGGCGCTGGCGGCGAATTATATTGCCCGGAAAGGCTTGACCGGCCCGGCCCATACCGACCCTACCTTTAAAAAATGGTTTTTGCAGAGTGGGATAAAGTTCCTTAACGC
>CADDZM010000668.1 GCA_902812345.1 Chloroflexota bacterium
ATTCAAAGGGGGTCGGCGCTTTGTTCCAGCCCGCCCCGGCTTGCTCCAGCCACGCCCCGGCTTGCTCCAGCCACGCCATTATTTGCTCGGCTGTTTCGGGATGTTGCCCATCCAGACCCCGTCGCTTGAGAATGCGCTGAATGCTTTCGGCCATGTTCAACCAGCTTCCGCCTAACGGAGTAAGTAAAGGCATTATGCCCTGGCTCAAAAGCCAGGCCACGAACTCAGGCGTATGATGCCCGGCCAGCTTATCCATTACCAGCAAAGCCCGCAAGGGTGGCATTAGCTTTACCAACGGCCCTAAACTCGGCCCTACTGTTAAGCCGACCTGCCAGCTTGCCCACTGCAGGCGGCGCTCAGCCGGTAGTAAGTCATCTTCAACCGAGGGCAATTGCTTAAGAATTGAACTTAACTGCTCTTTGAGCCAGCCGTGCAGCACCTCATTAGGTGTATTTTTGACCCCTTTGACCCAGACTTGGCCGCTCTTCGGTTCAAACCAGGTCAGCATTTTCGCCGTCCCCTGCTTTATGTATTGGTGGGGGTAACGGGCTGGTTCTCCCTGGGGTTGCCAGCTCTGCCCAGCATAAGGCAGGGTCGAATAAGGTCCTGCTTCATCTTCACAAAAAACGGGCAATTCGCTTTGAGCGTAGGCGCGTTCGATTAGATTTTTTTTTGGCGACGGTGTCGGGATCCTCCACTGCCACCGGGCCACTTTTTCTAAGGCGGATGACCTTGCCTGTATCACACCAACTGCGGTCGAGTTGCCAGCTCAGTCCCGCCTCGTGGAGGGTCTGCCAGATCACATAGGTGGAGACGTGGGGCAGCCCATCCGGGGCTTTTCGTAAAGCGCGTTGCAACGTGACCAACGACCAGGTGGTTGTGCCATCCTCCACGCGGTCCGGCTGACGGTGAAACTCCCGTAAAATCCGCTCTTTTTGAGCCTGGGTGTACTCAATCGCCGGTCCGCCACCGTGTTTGGTTTCGAGCGCCGTCAAACCTTCTTTATTGAAGCGGCTGACCAGTTGTGAAACGGCATCATTGCTTTTGCGACCGGCTAGAGTCGCGGCCTGTTGGTAACTTTTACCCTCAGCGACGGCTAAGAGGGCTTTGGCGCGGGCGACCTGATCGGCGCTGGCGCTCATTGAGCGACTTATTTTTAAGAGGACCACTGTTTGCGGCTCCGTTAAGGGCCGCAGCGGGTCTTTTGGTTTTACTGGCATAAATTACCTCCACCAGGGTAGAAGGCCGCCCATCTAAGGGTTCAACTCACTGCCAGCATACCTCTCCTCTCCACCTTTGGCAAGACCCGTGACAAGTGGCCCACTAGTGGGCCATATGCCGCCAAAATCGCCATTCAGTGAGCTTTAGCATTGGCAAGATCCGTGACAAGTGGCCCACTAGTGACAGCACCGATAGCAGCAGTAACGATAGTAACGGCTGCACAAAAGGGGAGGCTGCCCTGACCTATCCTGACCTAGTTAATCTAAAGTTCCTATGGCAGTATTTGGAGTTTTAATGCTTGTCGGTAAGAAAAAGGTAGTATAATTTAAATGTAATGTCTGTAACAGGTAACAAGCGTTAGATCCCCTGGGATTTTTGATTTTTGGCTTGAATATTATGTTTGACTGTTTGAAATCAAGCTCGCTTACACCACCTTGTCCCACTCTGCCCTGCAGCCTCGCCTGATATTAAAGCCGCCCGGGTTTACAGGGAGTGACAAGGATAGGACTTGCAGGGACAGAGACAACCAAACCAGGCAGAGGTGCGATGAAACAGAGCCTTAACCGGGTGAGGCATGTACTAACGTAACACCCTAAAACAAGTAAGAAACCAATTTGGCTTGCTTAAGCTTAAACAAAAATAAGCAATTTGAAATTAATTCAAAAGCTTAATAGAAACCTAAGACCAATACCTTTTAAATAACGGCAATGACCTGGGCGAAACAACCATCTCGCCGGTAATAAGCCTGATGTTCGGCTCTTTTTAGCTTGAAATTACTCATCTTTTGCTTGACTACCCGTGGATT
>CADDZM010000669.1 GCA_902812345.1 Chloroflexota bacterium
GGGACGTGGCCGGGGCAAAGGCTTTCGGCTTTACGGTCTACTGGTTAAACCGCCCGGGCGCGCCGGTCGAAGAATTGGGAGTGCAGCCCGAAGCCATCCTCAAAAGCCCGCTCGAGTTACTATATACCCTGAACTTGATTAATTATTGGCGGGACCAGTCGAAACTGACCAGTTCTTCGGTATCTTTGACAATCCGGGTTAAATTGCCGGTCGGCAAGTCTATAATCGTGATGCTGGTATTGGTGCTGTTTCCCACCGCGACAGCGCGGCTATCTGGCGACCAGGCCAACCGGTAGGGCCGGGAGTTTTTGATGAAAGAGTGTCCCTCAAAGGGGCTTTTCCGGCCCGGCACGCTGAGAATGAAGACGGTCGAACCGGCCACGGCCACACTCTTACCGTCCGGCGAAATCCGGGCGCTGGCGTAAAGGGGCGGGGTACCCTGGGCGTAACGGTTCTGCGAATTGGTCAGCTTGACCAGCCCGGCGGTTTTATCAGGGATACCGAAAAAGAGATTAAAGTCCTGGGAGTCGGCTTCCCAGAGCATCTGGCTCTGTTCAGGGGTCCAGTCAAAGACCAGGAAAGCATCTCCGTTGGTAGTTTTGACCTGGCTGAGGGTGCGCGTGGCGACCTGGCAGAGATAGATGGCGCTGCCGTTCGAGCGAAGCACGATAGTATCGCCTTTAGGGGACCAGCCGATAAGTTCGAGGCGGGTGTTGCCATCGGCCATGCAATAATCCTGGCGGTCGCTGCCGTCTAATTTCTGGGTACGAATGGCGACCTGCGGCACCGAACCCGCGCCGTGGTCGGCCACCTGCCCACTATCGGCCAGGTAAGCGATGCGCTGCCCATCCGGCGAAAACAGGGGGGAACGGCCGTCGGCGATTTTCTTTTTGTTGGCGCCGTCCGGATCAAGCATATAGATTTCCTGGGTGTCGGTGCTGTAAACCAGTTTGCCGGGGTACTTGCCGGGCGTGGTATTCGAGCCATCTCCGCCAGGGTTGAGGGCGGCTGGCGTATACTGGGAAGCAATTTCCTGCCGGGTATTTAAAACTACCAGAGCCAGGGGTATGCTGATGAGCAGGAAAAAGAACAGGACGCCAAAGACAAAAGCAATCAGCTTGACCCGGCTTTTGCGAGTTTCAACAACATCCGGTTTTTTGTGAGTTTTTGGTGGTAGTTCGGTCATTTTTAAAGAATCTAGTTTTTCAGAGAACTTTTCAACTCGCGAAACTTTTTTCAGGGCGGATTTGTTCGAGCAAAGGATTAAGACTATCCAGGGTAGCAGCGCCTGCGGGTTTCAAGTTGCAACCTCTTTTGCCGCCAGGGAAGAGAAATTTGAGCTTTTCAACCTGATTATAATACTTCAAAGGTAGGTACGCTGTTATAAAAGGCCGTTTTAAAGCGTATTTCCAGGGTTTTTACTACTCTTTAATGATTAAACCTGAAATTTACTTCTGTTCTAACTGTTTTATCTAATTGTTTTACCCAACTTTTTAGCTTTTCCTCGTGTGCCTCATTTTCGGACTTCAGATTATCAATTAGAACCTGATTTTCAATGAATTTTATTGCTTAAATTCAATAAGATTTAATATCTTGTTTTGTTTGTGGAACATAATTTGCTACCGATGAAATAACTGGATTTAAAAGCATTCTGTTTTGCGTCTTAGCTACGTATTACCATTGTCTTTGCCCACTTCTTCAACTTAAACCTACTACACAACATGCCGCGAACACCATGTTAATTACCATTACCTTTGGGGATATTCTGGTTTTTTCAAGAGAATATTTATAGCAGTTCGATGAGGAGCTAGAGATGAATAGAAAATTTAACGCCCTGGGCCTGTTAACGCTAATGCTCTTGATTAGCAGCCTGATAGCAGCCTGTGGCGACACAACGGGAACGGCCACCAATAATCCCGCCAGTGTTGGTGCTGGCGCGGCGGCCACTACCGCGCCGACCAGCGCTGCTGGCGCCGGCACAACTGCTGCTGGCGCCGCGACTACTGCTGCTGGCGCCGCGACTAC
>CADDZM010000670.1 GCA_902812345.1 Chloroflexota bacterium
CTTGTTCAACTCTAAAAGGTGTTATTTCGTTCATTAGGCCAATCTAGCGCATATTGAGCGAACTGTCCAAATTTTACGCGAACGATAAGTTGTAACTTGTAAGTTCAGTTGTTTGGTTTGCTTGTGAAGGGAATAAGAATGTTTGAAGGTAATTAAATGCTGAACACCGTATTAAGGGCTTCGCCATCCTGGGTTAAATCCAGTATCGGCGTAACACTTTCACTGATGGAGTTAAGGCTCTCTACACCATAGGTTTCACCGATCAGGACAGAGTAACAGCGCATCTCGCGCTCTTTACGCCGCCGGTTCCACTCAGTCACAACCGGAGGTGGAATGTAAACCTCGCCGTCGCTCACAATAATAATGTCAGCTTGGTTGAAAGCAGACCGGTCTACTAGCTTTAACGCTTCAGTCATCCAGGCGGTGTATTCGGTGCCACCTCCATAAAAATGTTCGGCCGTACTCATCACTTCCATGGCACTGGCAAGCCCTTTTTGAAATATATCCACGCGAACCTGGTCATTATCGGAAAAGTGAATAATGGCAATGTCGCGCTTTTGCAGCCGGGCAATTGCCATCAGGGCTAGAGCGACTCCTTTACTCCAGACCTCACGAGTTAGACCGTCAGGAGTAGCCGTTGTCATCGAACCGCTGCTATCGAGCGCTATCACGATTGGCCCCCTCCCTGCCGGGTCATGTTTGTCCAGTTCGTACTGGAGCAGTTTTTTCTCGGCAAAGCGAGCATAAAAAACTGTTTCCAGTAATGGATCGGCAAGCAAAGCTAACTCGCTCGTAACAAGGTGCGCCAGGTCGTTACCTGTCTTAATCCCGACTACCTCGTCCGGGGGCTGCTGCACCCTGGTCTTCTGAGTTGTTAAGGCTATCCGGGTAAAACGTCCGCACACCTCGGCTATTCTCTGAAGTTTAGGGTTGGATTTAACCTTGAGAGCCAGTTTAACTTTGTCCGCCGCGTTCAGTCCGCCCGGTCCTGTACCTGTTCCGGCGTTCAAATCGGCTTTACTATCAAAACCACCACTATAAGCCTTGACTGCCTCGTTAATTTCACCTATTTCTTCTTCAGCCTGAGAAATAGCTCCCCGAACCGCCTGCCTGGCCGCATTTTCAACCCGCTCTACCTCCTGAGGGCGAGTTAGTTTAGAAGTTAGTTTGTCCCGGTTGGAAATCGCTTCTTTGGCTTGCCGGTGCAATTCCTCAGCCCGACCCGCCAGTTTCCCGGCAGCTTGCTCATCAGGTTGCTCACTTGCCATTCCTTCCAGGGTGTCAGCCTGGTTTAAGAGACTTTGTATCTGCTCTTCCAACCGGGCCAGGTCGTTTATCCGCCGGGTCGTGGCCTTATCCAGGCTTTCTAACATCCGTTCCCCGGCCCTGACTGTTGCAATAGCGGCGGCAATTTCATCACCAGCCGTAGTATGATGAAGCTCCAGGAATTCGGCAGTCGAGAGCATCTGCTCAACCATCTGGCGATTGAGCAAATGACTGGCGGCCATCTCCTGGGCTTCAATAAGCTGGACAACCGGCTTGTGAAAGGCATAAAAGACATCTTGAAGTAAGGCCGGGGCCGTGGCAAGGACTTCCTTACGGCTGGTTGCCGCTTCACCTAACTTTTTGTAGGTATGTTGGGTCTCTTCAAAGGCTGTGGCATCATAAATATCGTGCAAGACAGCCTGGGTGCTTTCAGCTTGTGTCGGACCAATCTCGCCGGTAACTTTGTTCGACAAATCGCCATGCCGCGGTGTAAAAAGATTATCTTCCGCCATTCGAGCGTCTCCTTTCTTTTGTTTATTTCCTGGGGTTTCAGAAAGGAGGCTGAGGTTAAGCAGCCTCCTAACTATCATTAGCTTTAGCTTAAAGAGCTGAAATACAACTCAGGAAACATGTTCGACCAGTTCGTCACGCATCCGGCTGACCTGTACAATAATATTCTCGATTTTGTTCAGGCTTCTGGTCTGGCTGGCCTTTGTCAGGTTGGCTACCACGTTTTTGACTCCATCCCGGCCCCC
>CADDZM010000671.1 GCA_902812345.1 Chloroflexota bacterium
CGTATGCGCCAGGGGAAGTAATAGTCAAATTTAAGGAACCGGCCGGGGGTAAGCGCGTCAATAACATGGGCCTGGACCCGGACCGCCTCTTGCAAGACTCGCTAAATAAAACATACGGCCTGACCGGATACCAGGAACTCGAATTTATGCCCGGCTACTACAAATTTACCGCCGGTAAGGATAGTAACCTGGAAAAGCTGGTCGCGGCTATCTCGCTCGACCCCCAGGTGGAATACGCAGAGCCAAACTATCTTATCCATGCCAATAGCGCCCCACCAAACGACCCCCTTTATCAACAAACTTACACTGATCAGAGCGGCTATACTCAGTCTCGCCAGTGGTATTTGAGCAAAATAGGTATTACCGACCTGTGGAATGTAACTACCGGTAGTTCTGTTTTAGTTGCTGTGTTGGATACAGGGGTCAACCCCTTGCATCAAGACCTTTGTTATGGGAGTTATGGTTATACTTTCATTACCACTACCGTTACAAACTATGCCAATCCATTCAATGCTTACTGCGGCAAATATAATTGGCCTCTAGGTTATACCTTTACAGATAGTAACTCTTTTGCTGGTGCTCTAGACGATAATGGGCACGGGACTGCGGTTGCGGGGATTATAGCCGCAAATACAGACAACGGCATTGGAATTGCCGGTATTAACTGGAATGCCGTTATTCTTCCGATAAAAGTACTTGATGCTAATGGAGATGGAACGGTTTCTTCTGTATCTCAGGGTTTACGTTATGCCGCTAACAAGGGGGCAAGGGTTATAAATTTAAGCTGGAGCGTTGAAGCTAGTGTTGCCCCAGCAGGTCTACAAGATAGTATTACTTATGCACAAAATGCTGGAGCTTTAATTGTTGCGTCGGTAAAACCGATAAAGCGAGGAACGAATCCCTTCCCACCTAATACCAAAGTAACCAGTTACCCGGCTGCTTTTTCAGGTGTAATTGGTGTAGGTGCAACCGACGAATACGATAATGTTATTGATAGCGGATACAGCGATTACATTTCGGTGGTTGCGCCTGGTCAAAATATTTTTACTACATATTGCGATTTTGTCACCCCCCTCAATAAAGGGGATAAAATTGATGTAGGTCAACCCGTTCCCAACGGTCCAGACCAGTTTCCTGATCCAAATACCAGAATCAAGCAGCTCAGAGTTACCCAAACAACTACAAAGTACGCTTACGCGAATTGTTCTAATCCCGATCCTCAGAAATTTCCGGTAACTACTAAAGATTCTGTGATTTTGGATCCCTGTTCGGTCGGTAATCTCTTTAGTTGCGATGTTAGGGAGAAACTTCAACCGTTACCAGATGGTGAACCTGTTGTAATGGATTCACCACCCTTAAGCGTTACTGGCGGTGCGGTAATAACTAGAACAACTACTATATTTAAAAATCAGGTGAACTTTAAGAGTTATTATGCTTTCGTGGACGGTTCGAGTTTCTCGGCGGCTATTGTCAGCGGGTTGGCAAGCCTGATAGTTTCGGCTAATCCAAATTTATCCAACACTCAAATCAAGACTTTAATCGAAGCAAGTACCGACCAACTCTTACCCAGCCAGGTTATTAACGGGCAGCAAGGACACGGACGGGTTAACGCCAGCAAAATTGCCCGGGCCATTAAGCTGGGCGGCGGTGTGATTCCGCAGCCGCCCACCGCTTCGGGTATTCGCGGCATGGTTACGGGCTTTAGCAACCCTTCCGATATCGAGCTAAACCTTGATCCGGTTAATCAGTCTGTTAGCCCGAACCCCGATGGTGGTTTCCTGTTCGACAATCTCGCGGCAGGCACTTATTACCTGCGCTTGCGCGTTAAGAGCAGCGGCATGATAATGGGGCCGGTAAAAATAACCCTGACCGGGGCTATTGGCGAGGAATTTCATATCCGGTTTGATATAACCAACAACCAGCTTTTTTGCGACAGTGGTTCGGTTTGTCCGGGCAACGGGCCGGGAGCGGGTTCGGGGTTAGTGGCCTTCGGTCCGGCCAGCCCGATACCG
>CADDZM010000672.1 GCA_902812345.1 Chloroflexota bacterium
AAATAACCGTCCGGGTGAATCTTGACCTGGGAAAAGCCGTTGTAGTGCAGGTGCTTGAGGGCGCCCTGCATCGAAATTACCAGTTCCAACTGATAACGGTCGGGCCGGGGCGGCAGTATATCAAGAAGTCAAAGCGGCGTTTGAGGGCTTCGCTTATCTGGTTCAGGAAGTGGCGGTCAAATGAGTTAAATGTGCCCATAATCCGGAAGTCATGAGGCATTTTTAGCTCGGTGACATCCGAACCACGGGCCGGGACCGCCAGGGTAGCCCCGGCTTTGCCGCTAAGAGTGGTTAGGAGGCTGCCGAAAGCCGCATCTATATGCGCCCGGTTGAATTCGTCAATCACCAACCAGGCCCCTAGGTAACGTTGTTTGTTGGCACCAATGACGTAATCACGTTGCGGTTGGATAGCATCTACCGGAAGCTTCTTGCCTTCCTCGGTGAACTGGTAATTCTTTAACACCGTGCCGGTCAGAGCACCGTAGCGAATTTCGTAGGTCATCTTGCCTTCGCTCTCGCTACCGCCCAGCCGGGGACTGATGCCGCCGATTACGTCCCGGATACTCCAATCTTCGGTAGCCGTTACGAAAACCGTCTGGTAGCCGTGGATAATTTCGGAACGGTCGAGGACCAGTTCTCTATCAGGGTCTGTATCAGGCAGGATTTCGTGACGCTCTTGCCTCCACAAAATTTCGGGCAATTTTTCAGCCAACAAAGTCTTTCCGGTGCCGGGAGGGCCGCTAAGAATTACGTTTCGCCCAGCTAGCAGCGAACGGTAAATCCGCAAAACCGTCTGGTCGTCTACCAGCACGGTTTTTTGCAGTTCCCTTAATTTCTCCTGAAAGTTTTCGACCTGGGATAAGGGTCCAAAACTCTCGGCCTGGATCGCGGCCTGTTCAAGATAGCTCTGGCGCAAGGCCCTTAACAGACTGTTATAGGCAATAGTGGCCGGGGCATTGCCGCGCAATTCTGCCAGGGCAGCGGGTGTTACTTCCCACTCGCTTTCGATAGAATTGAAATTAACTAGACCGGCTTCAGCATACCAGCCCAGCAATTTTTCATTTTCCCACTTTAATTCAGGCGCAAAACCGGCGGCCGGTTGGGGTCCGGCGGCGCTATGCAGGCGCAGCAGTATCTCGCGGGCGGGCAGGCTGAATTTTTCGTCGGCGCGTTCGGCCACTAGGAGGCCCAGCGCCATCAAACGCAAAATGGCGGTTTCCTGCTCCTGGAAATCAGCGCCTTCGCCGGTGGCGTAAGGTTGCAGTTCATAGCGGGAAGTGGCCGGGTTGTAACGCATCAGGCGAAGCTGGCGCAGGCCCATCATAAAGCTTTCCGGGTTGGTTTCGGGATTGGCTCCCCCGGCCAACTTGTAAGCTTCTTCGGCAGTATAAGCCTGTCCTACTTGCAGGGTATCTACGAAATCCCAGTAATCCTGCAATCGCTCGAAGCCGTCGGGTAAGGCCGGTTCGAGGCTGCGATTGACCAAATCCCAGCGACTTTCACCTAATGACATGAAGCGATCGCTATCCTCCATAAGTTCGTTCGCGAGGTCGGTCGCTTTGGGCGGCTGGTTGACTAGGCCCTGTTTTACCATCTGCTCGATAATTTCCGGAAGAGGCAAGGGGCCGTTGGACTCGAACAACACGGTGTAAGCAGCATCGCCCAGGTCCATTTCTTCTCCAGCGGCCTTTTTGGCCTCCTCGATGATAATTTTGAAGTCGCTATCGCTGATTTTGCGGATGGGCCGCTGCCAGAAAGTTTTGCTGAGGTCGGTGTACAGCCAGTCCAGTTTATCAACCAGGGGCACGCCGTTGCCTTTGATATAGAGCGGAATCGGGAACTCGTGATGTTCCAGGTGCATTATGACGTGGTTGGTATCGCCTTCGGTGACCGGTTCCCAGTCTTTGACCCTGGCCCAGGCGGTAAAGGCTTTGTGAGGCCGCCCGGTCAGGGGATGGGTACCCGGCAGGTAAATTATGACCGATACCGCCGGACCGCCGGCCTTTTGAG
>CADDZM010000673.1 GCA_902812345.1 Chloroflexota bacterium
TCTACAGGTAGCCGCCCAGCGTTACCTTGATTTTCGGCCTGACGACACATCCTTTATGCGATTTGTGAAGCTTGAGGGCCAACTTAAAGCCGCAATTACCCATCTTACCGGTATTACCCTGGAGCATTTACAAGATGCTCTGCCTGTTGAAGTGGTGCTGGCCGAGTTTTTTGAATATGTGGGTGGTTTACCGCTGGTAGCACACAACGGTGCTTTGTTTGACGGCCCGGTATTACGCAAGGTAGCGGCGCGTAAGAAATTTACCCTTCCTGCCGGTCTGTTGGTGGTGGATACATTGCCGCTGGCGCGAGCACTTCTGCCTTCAGGCAAAATAATGCCTGATAGCGCCGAACCCTTAACCAATCACCGGTTGGGAACCCTGGCTCAGTATTACGGTTGCGCTTTACCTAATGCCCACCAGGCCGATGTTGATGTTGCAATGCTAGGCGGGGTTACGCTTGGCTTACTTAATGAACTGACTAAAGGCCCACTGGCAAAATTCATTTTTTACTTGCTAAAACGTGCCAATGACCCCTGGGTTGCCCTGGCCGGGACTGGCGTCTGGCAAGATGGGAGTGATGGCGATCTGGCGGAGCTTTTTAGCCGTTTTGGTGAAAACGCTACTCCACTGCTCGAACCCCGCGACCCTGGTAAAAGTAGCGGCCCTACTGAACAGGCAATTGAAACTATCCTGACTGGCTATGCTGCTGACGGTAAAGCCCGTCGTCCTCCGCAGGCGCGACTTGCCCACCTGGCCGGGCAGGTGCTTTCGAATTACCAGTTTGCCGTAGTGGAAGCCGGCACGGGAACCGGCAAAGGTCTGGGTTACCTGGGTCCAGCTTATTTGCAAGCACGGGCCACCGGTCAACCAGTGGTAGTTAGCACCTATACCAGGGTGCTTCAAGACCAGCTTTACAACAAGGATTTGGAATTCTTAGCAAAAGTAGTTTCAGATCTTAACCCAGGCGAGAAATTAAACCGCGCTCTGCTGAAAGGACGGCGTAACTATCTCAGTAGCCGTTGTCTGGCGGAAGAATGGCTCGATGCATGGGAGGAGCCACAACTGGAAGCAGGCCGGGCCTGGGGCCTTGTAACCCTGGCCGGTTTCGCCCTGATCACCTCCGATGGTGACCTGGGCGTGTTGAATGGCGCTTTTACCGGGCTGGCAAACCTGATAGAGATGCACCGGCATACCTACATGCGACTGGCAGATGCTGCTCAAAGCGAGGGAATCGGCGCGGGTGTCTGGAACCTGCTGGAACGAGTGCGCGTAACGGCGGAAGTGCCGCAAGCGCCCTGGCCTACCGGGCTACCTCGTACCAGGCCCGATTTTTTAAAAACTGCTCAACTCAACGCACGTCGGGCCGATATTGTGGTGGTTAATCACTCTTTATTACTGACTAAAGCCCTCAAAGAAAGCAAAAGCGAGAGCGAAAAGGAGCAGGGTCAGGTAAATAGCCATGTACCAGCCCTGGAGCAACAACCCGATCCGCCACCGGGTTTACTATCTTGTTATCTGGTGTGCGACGAAGCGCACACCCTCGAAGATGCTGCTACTTCTGTCTTAACCCGCAGTGTCGAACTGCGGCAACTAAAGCGTATCCTAATCGCTTTGATTGGCCCCGGAGGGTGGCGCGGCGCTACTCCCGGAGGTTTGCTTAGAACTTGCCGCAATCTGGGTCTATCGGCGGATGAACCTGGTATCACGCAACTGCGCCGGGTTGCGACTGAACTGGTAGCTCAACTGCGTTCGTTAGGCCAGTATCTAAATAGTTACATTGAGCGCCAGATTGTGGTGAATCGGGAGGACCGGTTGCGCTACGGTCTTAGCGCGCAATTGACACGCCGGACGCTCACCGGACCCGGTGGACCGGCCCTTAATCAGGCCGGGCAGCAATTTTTACAACTACTGGAACAACTCTTTAACGTGGTCGATGAGTTAGCCGCTCCTCTGGCTCGGCAAACTGAAAGTGCCGGGCGAGCACGCCGGGTTGCCCGGGCCGAGCG
>CADDZM010000674.1 GCA_902812345.1 Chloroflexota bacterium
GAGGATAAATACGCGAGACCGGGCGAACTTAAAGCCCTGCTACTGCTGGTTCAGATAAATTTGCATCTGGACGATTTGAACTCGTTAAAAACTTTTCTAACACAGGCCGAGCAACTCTCTGAGGAGCTCGAGGAAAAAGAACCGTCCGAGGAGGCGCAGTTCTATCTGGTAATCGCCAACGCGCATACCAGGTTGGGCGACTTTGACAAGGCCCAGGGCTATTACCAGCAGGCTCTTGCTATCCTGGAACCGGTTATAGCCAGGCAAAGCGACTCGCCCTACCGCACGGTCCTGGCCGAGGTCTATTATAATTTCAGCCAGCTTCTTAAAAAACAAAATAGCTCGGCAAAAGCCCTTGAATATCTTGATAAGGCTTTCAGGCTGCGTTCCCGCTAGCGGTAGCAGCCTGACCAGGTTAAGCTAACCCGGTAACAGGAAATGTCAGCCGGTGGCCGAGTTGTGAGGATGAGCAACTGCTAGATAATAGGTAGCTATGTTGTAGATTGCAGCATGCTATATTACCCCGATAAACCGGATAAACAAAATACCAGTTCAAAGTATGCGCTATTGTTTACAAACTTTGAACTGGTATTTGTTTGAGACTTTAAATACAAATATCCTTAAAACTACTGCCTAAAGACGGCCCCAACTTGCCTGGATAAGGCGCTAAATTTTAACCTCAAAACCGTTTTAAAGCGGCTCCGTCACTCACTTCGGGCATACTCTACTTCTAATTCTAATTCTACGACCTGTAAGCCAGGTGGGGAAACAGCAAGGCAAAAGTCTGGCCTGGCATCTTCCACCTGCCCACCAATCAGCCTGATGTGTCGTCCTGGGTTCTGCACGGGCAAGGCTTGAGGTTAACCTGGCCTGGCTTAAAGCAAAAGCCGAAATGATTGAACCAGTTTTGCAACATTTCCGAGATCGGGTTTGGTTCAATGCCAGCGAAACATGCTGTGGGCGTTGATTAAGTCAGGTTATCGAGAACCACATGAGCCCCGCGTGTTTCCAGCCTGAAATACATCTCCTTGAGATGTAGGGCGGTCATGGCGGCCACGACGGACGCTTTCTTTTCCGGAGGGCAACAGACCAGGAGAAATCCCCCACCGCCCGCACCGGTTATCTTGCCACCAATAGCACCGGCCTCTTTTGCAGCCTGGTAAATCCCGTTGATGCCGTCGTTACTGATATTATTGGCTAACTGCTTCTTGCGCTGCCAGCCCTCGTCCAGAATTGCCCCAAAGGTCGGCATGTCGCCACCCTCCAGACACTCCTGCATGGAGCCGGTCAGCTCCTTCAAGTTGTGCAGATTTTCCAGCACCTTTTTATCTTCATTTTCCATTGAAGCCTTCTGCTTCTCCAGAATAGTGGTACTGTGCCGGGATACCCCGGTGTAGAAGAGCATGAGCCAGTCTTCCAGACTCTCTGCCATCGCCCGGCCCAGACGCACCGGGGTAGCCTTTACGGTGCCATCCGGGCAAAACTCGAACCGGTTTATCCCGCCAAAGGCCGAGGCATATTGATCTTGCTTGCCAATCGGCATTTTTAGCTTTTCAATTTCAATGTGACAGGCCAGCTCGGCTGTCTCCTGCTTGTTCATCTCAAAGCCCCGGTAGGTTGAGAAAGCCTTTATTAAAGAGACCGCCGCCGCACTGCTTGAACCAAGCCCGGTGCCAGGTGGTATTTCAGAGGCTAAAAAGATGCTCTGGCCGTGCGCCAGGCCAAAATGGCTGAGGACCGCCTGCGGTAAGATTAAGTCCCCGGTCAGATCCAACTTTATTTCAGGATCGAATTCACTAAAGCTCTGCGATAGGCGGTCCGACCGGCGCCGGCCCCGGAAGTTGGGATGGATTACCGAGAATAAGGTTCTATAATCAGCCGATATAATCTGGGTCGCGCCCCGGCCAATCTGGTTAACTATGACATAAAGATATTTATCGATGGTCGTATTGATAACAACACCACCGTATTGTTCGTAATAAGCCGGTACATCAGTACCACCA